>NZ_JBYSYP010000015.1:0-90972 GCF_058783565.1 Novosphingobium sp. FW305-C-111 | reverse complement strand
GATCAACCTTGCGCCATCGTGAAAGGGGGTCCCTTTTGCGCGCCGATAGGGGGTCCCGTTTGCACGCCGATTGACACCGCTTGGCCTGGCCGTGTTGGCTGCCAGCAATGTTGCAGAAGGCCTCCAGGTGCTCGGCGCATTCCAGGGGCTGACGTTCTCTCTTATGCATTACGAGCTGCAGATTGAGGACGGACGCGTCGTCGCATTGACCGCGCACGATCGCGATGCGCCCGCAAGCCTTCGAAAATTTCACCAAGAACGCGCGCTGGGCTCGGTAACCATGTTTCTGAACGACATGCAGCCACCGCGTTTTCCCTTGCGGCGCATCGAGTCGGTGTTGAAGCGACCGCTCAACTGGCACAATTGCGATGCGCTGTTAGGCGCTCCGGTTACGTTCGGTGCCCCGCAAACGCGCTGGGTTTTCGAGGATGGCGCGGGCGACTTGTCGCTTCCCATGGCCAGTCCCTTGTTGGAAGAGACGTATAGCAGTCTCTGCAAGAAGCTCGTCGCTGCTGCGCCGGTCAAGGATACGTTCGTCAGCCAGGTTTTCGATCTTCTTATCCGGTCCGGACGTGGGTTCCCATCGGCAGCAGAAGTCGCCGCGCAGCTGGGTGTATCCGAACGGACTCTCCATCGACGGCTCGTTGCAAGCCAGACCAGCTTCGGAACCCTTCTCGACCAGGTTCGCCACGAACGCGCGCTGGACCTGCTGGGCAAGTCAACATTGTCGATCGAGCGCATCTCTGAGATGCTTGGTTTTTCCGAGCCGTCTAGCTTCACGCGTGCGTTCAAGCGGTGGGCCGGCCATTCACCGCTTGCTCAACGCAGTAAGAAACCTGGATAGTGGCAGTTTCCCATCCGCTGGGTCTTAATGATCCCGCCAACGTTCTGGTTGTGCCCACTCCACTGACCCAAATCCTGCCCGAAGAATTTGCGGTGCTGGATGCGTTTGCGGAGATGGCCGTCGAAATGGTTTGGACGCGAACCTACGACTCGCTTGATGGCAGACGGCTAGTCGCACACCTCTGAATTCTCCACCAAGACCGCTGATGTGTAGGGCTTGAGCAAACTCCGCCCTGCGTTATCGCGCTGCTACCTAGAGAGCTAGCTAGCGCAAATCGGCGGGGTCTCTCGCGAGCCTGATGCCCGGATAACATATTAAAATAAAAGGGGATTATGGTGGACGCACTAGGGCTCGAACCTAGGACCCGCTGATTAAGAGTCAGCTGCTCTACCAACTGAGCTATGCGTCCATTCCCGTCTGACGTTCCCGTCGGGGAGCCGCCCCAATAGCGATTTTTCCGGGTCTGCCAAGGGGGCTTGTGACGATTTTTTACGAGAACGAGGAAAGCCCGCCGGGGCGGGACTTCGTCCACCGTTCGACGGCCATGATCCCGCCAACGCAGATCATGTTGGTCATCATCGACGAGCCGCCGTGGCTCATGAACGGCAGCGGGATGCCCACGACCGGGGCAAGGCCCATGACCATCATCAGGTTGATCGCGACATAGAAGAAGATCGTGGTGGTGAGACCTGCGGCGAGAAGGCGGGAAAAGCGGTCCGGCGCGTTGAGCGCGACCTTCATCCCCCAGCGCAGGATCAGTGCGAACACGAAGAGCACGCCTAGCCCGCCGACCATGCCCCACTCCTCGGCCATCGTCGCGAAAATGAAGTCGGTGTGCGGTTCGGGCAAGTAGTCGAGATGGCTCTGCGTGCCGTTGCCGAAACCCTTGCCGAGGATGCCACCGGATCCGATCGCGATCTTGGATTGGGTGATGTGGTAGCCGGTGCCGAGCGGATCGCTTTCGGGATCGAGGAACACGAACACGCGCTGGCGCTGGTAGTCGTGGAGCAACGTGAAGAACGCGATCGGCGCGGCGATGGCCGCCGTCAGGGCGCCGCCAATGAACAGGCGCAGCGGCAGGCCGGCGAGGAACATCACCACGATCGCGCCGAAGCTGATCGCCAGCGCGGTGCCGAGGTCGGGCTGGAGGATCACCAGCGCCGCGGGGAGGGCCAGAAGGCCGAATGCGGGGACGATCGCGCGCAGGCCCTGCGTTTCTCCCGGCGGAAGCATGTCGAAGAACCGGGCCAGGACGAGCACGATGCCCGGCTTCATCAGTTCGGACGGTTGCAGCGTCATGAAGCCGAGGTTGAGCCAGCGCTGGCTTCCTCCGCCGATCCCGCCGATGGCCTCGACGAGTATAAGCAGGACCAGCAGGGCCACGTAGCCCGGGAAAGCGGCGAAACGGAACCACTCCTGCGGAATCCGGGCGATGATCATGGCCATCACCAGGAACACCATGAAACGCAGCGAGTGCATCAGCGACCACGGCTCGAGGCTCCCCCCGGCCGCGGAGTAAAGCACGGTCGATCCGAACACGACGAGCGCCAGCAACGGCAGGAGAACCCCCCACGGCTGGCGGCTGATGGCGGCGGGGACATAGGCGCGCTGCATCTGCTCAGCCTCCCGTGGGTGCCGGCGACGGGGCGGAGACCGGTGGGGGAGGGGCCACCATGACCGGCGTTTCCGGTTCAGGCGCGGGGCTCGCGGCGGTCGTCTGCGCGGCGGTCGGCTCTGGAACCGGCTTGTTGTCTGCGGCGACCGTTTCGGCCACCTGCTCGTCGTCGGCGGGCTTGGGCGCATTGGCGCCGAACTTCGCCTCGTAGCTGTTGTACTTCGCCGTCATGCGCTGCTGGACGTTGCCGCCCCACTGCTTTTCGAATTCCTCTAGCACCTGCATGGCCTTGGCCGGGTCGAACAGGAAGGTCATCACGTCCCGGGCAATGGGGTAGGCTGCGCCGGAGCCGCCGCCGTGTTCGATAGCCACGGCGCAGGCATAGCGCGGCTTGTCGAACGGGGCGAAGCAGATGAAGTGGCCGTGGTCGCGGTACTTCCACAGTCCCGACTTGCCGTTGGCGATATTGAGGCCGACGACTTGCGCGGTGCCGGTCTTGCCCGCCATCTGCACGCCCTCGATCGGCAACCGCGCCTTGCCGGCGGTGCCGCGTCCGTTGACGACCTCGCTCATCGCGTTGTGGATGATGTCGAGATGCTGCTGGCTGATTCCCAGCGAGCGCACCTGCGGCGCGCGCTTGTCGAGCAGCAGGCGCGGCATCAGTTCAAGGCCCGAGGCGAGGCGCGAGGCCATGACCGCTTGCTGCAGCGGATTCACCAGCATGTACCCTTGGCCGATCGTGGCGTTGACCGTGTCGTAGAGAGCCCAGTCCTGATCATACTTGCGCTTCTTCCACGCCGGGTCGGGAACCGTGCCATAGGACTGGCCGGCGACGGGCAGGGGAAACTCGTGGCCGAGGCCCAGCCGCCGCGCCATCGCCGCGATCGGGTCCATCCCGATCTTCTGGGCGAAGTGGTAGAAATAGACGTCGCAGGACTGGTAAATGCCCTTGGCCATGTCGACCGAGCCGTGGCCTCGCCGGTTCCAGCAGTGGAACACGCGGTTGCCGACCTGAAGCCCGCCGCCGCACCAGACCGACGCGGACGGATCGAGTCCTGCCTCCAGGAACGCCAGCGCGACCATCGGCTTGACGGTCGATCCCGGTGGATAGAGCCCGCGCAGGACCTTGTTGCGCAAGGGAACGTGATCGTCCTCCGACAGCATTTTCCATTCGATCCGGCCGATGCCGTCGGAAAAGCTGTTGGGATCGAAGCTGGGCATCGAGGCCATCGCGAGGATGTCGCCGGTGTGGCAGTCCATCACGACCACCGAGCCGGACTCCAGCCCGATCCGCCGCGCGGCGTAGTCCTGCAGCGGGCCGTTGATGGTGAGCTGGATCGGCTTGCCGGGGACGTCCTCGCGCGTGCCGAGATCGCGCACGATCCGCCCGGATGCGGTCGCTTCCACGCGCCGCGCTCCAGGCACGCCGCGCAGGCGCTGCTCGAACTGCTTTTCGAGCCCGTCCTTGCCGATCTTGAAGCCCGGCGTGATCAGCAGCGGGTTGCGTTCCTTCTCGTACTCGGTCGCGCTCGCCGCGCCGACGTAGCCGACAAGATGCCCCACCGCGGCCCCTGTGGGGTAGAAGCGGGAGAAGCCGCGCTGGGGAATGACGCCCGGCATATCGGGGAGCCGGACGGAGACCGCGGCGAACTTGTCCCAGTCGAGGTTGGCGGCAACCTCGACCGGCTGGAAACCGTGGGCCTTGTCGAGCTTGTCCTTGATGTCGCGCACCCGGTCGGGCGGAAGTGAGAGCAGTCCGGCAAGATCGGCGAGCGTGCGGTCTGCATCCTGAAGCCGGTCGGGGATGACGTCGACCCGGAAGTCGGCGCGGTTCGACGCCAGCGGGGCGCCGAAGCGGTCGAGCACCCAGCCGCGCCGGGGCGGGATCAGGGTGAGATTGACGCGGTTGCTTTCCGATGCGGCCCGGTACTTCTCGTTCTCGGCCACGGCCAGGTAGCCGAGCCGCGCCGCGAGCAGCAGCCCGACCGTCCCTTGCCCTGCGCCGAGGACCACGCTCCGCCGGTTGAACTTTTGAGTCAGCGCGATCGAGGTGACCGGCGGCCCCGGCTTGAAGAACCGCTTCATCGGCCCGCCGTGCGCAGGGGGGCGAGGCGCAGGCGGTCGAGGACGGCGACCAGCCCGGTGATCACCGGATAAAGGATCACCGCGACGACCATCTGCGGAACCACGGTATAGAGCGCCATCGACCCTCCGGCGGCCCCGACGATCAGCGCCGCAAGGACGATATAGCCCGGATAGAGCAGCGCGGCGACCAGCCAGTCCTGTCCGAAGCCGCGATAGCGGAACCGCGAGTCGATGAGCTCCATGGCGATCATCGCCAGCGACCACAGGGTGATCGCGCTGCCGAAAGGCTGCCCGGAATAGAGATCGTCAAATGCGCCGAGCGGCGCTCCGGCCCAGACAGGGAGCAGGGAAGGGCGGAGGATGCGCCAGCCGATCAGCGTCATGAACGCCAGCGGCGGGAGGACGGCGGCGGAGGCGATGATCGGGGAAAAGGTGACCATCGACAGCAGCATCACCGAGATCCACGGCAATGCGCGGGACAGAATCGGTGACGGCTCCCGGTTGATCCGCCCGACTCGCAGCGCGTCGGTGGCCAGGAAGGGGAGCAGGCGTTCGATCATGGCGCCGCACTCGGCGGAGCGGCCACGGGCTGGGCCTTCGCGGCTTCCACGGCCGGATTGAACACGGGCTCGACGATTACGAATTCCGCGGCGGAGGGGTCCGACACGATCTGGCCGACCGCTCCGTCGCGGGTCAGCTCCGCCGCGACGGCTACCGGGATTCCCGGCGCGTAAAGGCCGCCCGATCCGGAGGTCACGAAAACGTCCCCCGGCTTGATCGGGTTCACGCCCATGTTGATCAGTTTGATCGAGAGGCGACCGTCGCTGCTGCCTTCGACGAACGCGGGAATTCCGTCCTTGGCGCGGCGGACGGGCACGACGTTCTCGCTGTCGGTCACCAGCAGGACGCGCGCGGTATTGGGCCCGACCTCGAGCACGCGCCCGACCAGGCCGGTGGCACTCCGCACCGGCATGCCCGGTCGAACGCCCGAGTTGCTGCCCTCGGCCAGAATGGCGATGCGGCGGGTGCTGCTGGCCGTCGACCCGATCAGGCGCGCGGTGGTCACCGGCTGGTGCTGCGGATCGATGATGCCGAGCAGCTGCTTGAGACGCCTGTTCTCGTCCTCGACAGCCTGGAGCTTGACCGCCTTGGCGCGCGCAACGTCGATTTCCTGGCGCATTTCGGCGTTCTTGCTGGCGGCGTAGAAATAATCGCCGATGCTGTCGAAGAACCCATGGCTGCCGCTCCGCGCGACCGCGCCAGCGGCGCCGAGCGGGCGCGCAACCTCGCCCGCTGCGTCGCGGCCAAAGGCGAAGAATCCGGGATTGACAAGCGAGACGATGAGCAGGACCAACCCGGCCACGACGCCGAGCACGGCGATTACGTAGCCGGTGAAGATGCCGTACTGCGCCCTGCGCGAGAAGCCCGGACGCCTGTCGTTGGACGGCGCCATCAACGTCGTACCCCTTCCGGCCCCGGTTCAACACTTCGGCCTGCCATTTCCCCCCCGGCAGGCCGCCAACTTGATTTCGGCCCGCGTCAGGCGGTCATCAGCACGCCGCGGTAGATCGGATCTTCCATCGCCCGGCCCGTGCCAAGCGCAACGCACGACAGCGGATCCTCGGCGACCGAGACCGGCAGGCCGGTCTCTTCGCGCAGGTGCTCGTCGAGCCCGCGGATCAGCGCGCCGCCGCCGGTCAGGACGATGCCCTGGTCGACGATGTCGGCGGCCAGTTCAGGGGCGGTGTTCTCGAGCGCAATCCGCACGCCCTCGACGATCGCGCCGATCGGTTCGGCCAGCGCCTCGGCGATGTTCGCCTGGGTGATGGTGATTTCCTTGGGCACGCCGTTGACGAGGTCGCGGCCCTTGATGTGGATCGTTTCGCCCACGCCATCGGCCGGGACGGTGGCGACGCCGTAGTCCTTCTTGATCCGCTCGGCGGTCGATTCGCCGATCAGCAGGTTGTGGTGGCGGCGGACGTACGAGACGATCGCGTCGTCCATCTTGTCCCCGCCGACGCGGACCGAGGTGGTGTAGGCGAGGCCGCGCAGCGACAGCACCGCGACTTCGGTGGTGCCGCCGCCGATATCGACGACCATCGAGCCGACCGGCTCGGTCACCGGCATGTCGGCACCGATCGCCGCGGCCATCGGCTCGAGAATCAGGAACACCTGGCTGGCGCCGGCATTCGAGGCCGCGTCGCGAATCGCGCGGCGCTCGACCGAGGTCGAGCCGGAGGGCACGCAGATCACGATCTCGGGATAGCGCAGCATCGACTTCTTGCCGCCGTGGACCTTGCGGATGAAGTGCTTGATCATCTCTTCAGCGACTTCGATGTCGGCGATGACGCCGTCGCGCAGCGGGCGGATCGCCTCGATGCTGTCGGGGGTCTTGCCCATCATCATCTTGGCGTCGTCGCCGACCGCCTTGACCCGCTTGACCCCGTTGATGGTCTCGATCGCGACGACCGAAGGCTCGTTCAGAACGATGCCGCGATCCTGAGCGTAAACCAGCGTGTTGGCGGTGCCGAGGTCAATGGCAATGTTCGGGGAGCCGAACTTGAAGAATCGCGAAAACATCGAAGCCATCTGGAAATCCAAGTGAAACTGCGGACTTGGCGCACAAGCGCACGCCAGCACCGTCCGCAGGAAAGGCCGGGGAAGGCGGCTCCTTAGCGCAAGGAGTCAGGAAAACCCATATTTTTGTGCAAGGCGAAACGGTTATCCCCACCGCTCGTCTCGAAATGGCGCGGCTTCGTCGCTACGGTGGCGGCAGCCATGAACGTCCCTCGCAGAACCATCCGGCGACTGCCCGAAACGCTCGTCAACCGCATCGCCGCCGGAGAGGTGGTCGAGCGTCCGGCCAGCGCGCTCAAGGAACTGGTGGAGAACGCGCTGGACGCCGGCGCAACCTCGATCCTGATCCGCTTGTCGGAGGGTGGGCTGGGGCTGATCGAGGTGATCGATAACGGTTGCGGCATGGACCGTGACGAGATGGCCCTTGCGCTTGAACGCCATGCCACGTCCAAGCTGCCGGACGAGGCGATCGAGCTTGTCGAGACGCTCGGCTTCCGCGGAGAGGCACTGCCGTCGATCGCCAGCGTCGCGCGCGTGACGATCGAGAGCCGTTCGCAGGCCGGGGGAGAGGGCTGGCGCCGCGTGGTCGATCACGGTGCCGTGTTGGCCGATGAGCCTGCGGCAGTGCCCGCCGGCACCCGCATCCGGGTCGAGCGCCTGTTCGAGAGAGTGCCGGCGCGGCGCAAGTTCCTGCGCTCGCCCCGTTCCGAATGGGCGGCGTGCCTCGACGTGGTCCGCCGCCTCGCCATGGCGCGGCCCGGGATCGCCTTCGCGCTGGAGCACGACGGCCGCCGGGCGCTTGCCGTGCAGGAGGGCGATACGCTGGCCGAGCGGGTTGCCTTGCTGGTGGCGCGCGAGCTCAGGGATAACGCCGTGCCGGTCGAACTGGAGCGCGGCGAAATTCGCCTCACCGGGATTGCGGGCCTTCCGACCTACAACCGCGGGGTCGCCGACCACCAGTACCTGTTTGTCAACGGCCGTCCAGTAAAGGACCGCCTGCTCGTCGGCGCAGTGCGGGGGGCCTATGCAGACATGCTGGCGCGGGATCGCCACGCCGTGCTGGCGCTGTTCCTCGATCTGCCGGGCAGCGAGGTCGATGTGAACGTCCACCCCGCCAAGACCGAAGTACGGTTCCGCGACCCGGCGCTGGTCCGGGGGATGGTGGTTTCGGGGCTGCGCCACGCGCTGTCGACCGGCGACCGGCGCGCGGCCCAGGCGCCTTCCGCCGATGCCATGCGGGCGTGGCAGGCCGAACCCATCGCACCGCCGCCTTCCACGCCCTCGCCAGGGCTTTTTGCGCAGCCGGCTTGGAGCGCGCCCCGGGTCTCCGAGGCCGGGGCCATGTGGCGTGGGTACGAGCAGCAGGTCATGGCTCCGCCCGCTGCCCGCGCCGAACCGGCCACGGCGACCGCGCCGTCCTATCCGCTCGGGGTCGCTCGCGGGCAGGTCGCGCAGACCTATATCGTCGCCGAGGCGGAGGACGGTCTCGTCATCGTCGATCAGCACGCCGCGCACGAGCGCCTGGTGCTCGAACGCCTGCGGGCGGCCAGCGACGGCGGCGAGGCGCCCAGCCAGGCGCTGCTCATTCCCGAAGTCGTCGAACTCGACGAGCCCGCGTGCGACCGGCTGGAAGAGGCGGCGCAGCGCCTCGCGGCGTTCGGGCTGGTGCTCGAACGGTTCGGCCCCGCGGCGATGCTGGTCCGTGCGGTCCCGGCCCCGCTCGCGAAGGGCGATCCAGACGCACTGGTCCGCGATGTTGCCGACGATCTCGCCCAGAACGGCGATGCCCTGTTGCTTGGCGAGCGGCTCGATCACATCCTGGCGACCATGGCCTGCCACGGATCGGTCCGGGCTGGTCGAACCTTGTCGGTGGCCGAGATGAATGCCCTGCTGCGCGAAATGGAAGTGACACCGCGATCGGGCCAGTGCAATCATGGCCGCCCCACCTGGGTAAAGCTCGCGCACGGCGACATCGAAAGACTGTTCGGACGGAAATGATGCGCTGTGTGACGCTTTTGCTGGCGACCGTCCTGGTCTGGGGATGCGATTCGCAGTCGGAGGCGGAGAAGGCGGCAGCGGACGCGCGCGACGTTGCTGCGGTCGAGGCCGTCAATCACGCTCCGCGGCCACGCGAACCGCTCGCCCTGCTGCCGATCGAGTTCCCCGATATCCAGCAGGCGCGGCTCTACGGGAAAGGCTGTGCGTTTGTTGGCAGCGCGGGGCGCGCGATTGCCATGACCGAAGGCCAGCGCGCGCTGATCAAGACGGGCGACGGGCTGGTCGTCTTCGCCTCCGACCCAGGCAGCGCGGCGATGCCGCTTGGCACCTGGTCACGCTATTCGGGCAAGGCCTTTGCGCTGTCGCTGACGCGTGAGGGGAGCGGGGACGCTGCCTCTCCGGACAAGCTCGTGATCACCGATGTTTCGGACCAGGTGGTTTTCGAAGCCTCCGGCACGGTGCAGTGCAAGGGTTAGGGCTCTCGCAAGCGGGCCTTCACGGGACTGCGCGGATGGCGAACGAAAAACCAGATCCCTGAAAGGAAGCCGCGCACCTCTTCGCCCAGGGTCAGGTTTTCCGCCGTCACGCCGTTGCGGACCCGGTCGCGCCAGCGCCAGTAATAGTCGCGCGGCAGGTGCCACAGGACCCGCTTGAGGTTTCCGCGCCCCCCGGTGTTCCTGAACTGCACCAGCACCGACGAGGAGTGGCCGCGCATGTAGGCGAATATCTGCTTGCGCAGGTCCGCCATTTCGCGGCGGTGGTAGTGGAACGCGACAATTCCGGGTTCGTAGCGGCAGCGATATCCGGCTGCGAGGATCCGGTGCCACGCCTCGCTGTCGCCCGAGCAGCCGGACTGGCCAACGTCTAGCCGCTCGTCGAACAAGCCGACCTCGAGCAGCGCGGCACGGCGGAAGGACATGCTGGCCCCGGCGCCGATCTGCCATGTCGGGCAGCCGGTGGTAAGATCGCGCTCGAAGAATTCGGGCCCGAACTCCAGCGACTGGTAGCCTTGGCCAAAACCCCAGTGAAATTCGAACTGGCGCTGAGCTTCCGTGTCGAGTTCGGCCGGGAGTACCAACCCGGTCACCGCGGAGAGACTTGCGTCATCAGCGGCGAACGTTGCAGCGATCCGCTCGATCCAGCGAGGATGGAGAACGACGTCATCGTCCGTATAGGCGACGATATCTCCGCTGGCGGCGAGCGCGCCGGCGTTCCGGGCGTAATCGAGCCCGGGGCGGTCTTCGCGGACGTAGCTGACATTGGCGGCGAGGGCGGCCAGGCGGGTGTCATCGCTGACCGATGCATTGTCGACGACTATGACTTCGCGAGGGCGCACGGTCTGGCGCGCGAGGGCCGCAAGGCATGCGGCAAGGGGTACGGGACGGTCTCGCGTGCAGATCACGACCGAGACGTCCGCCGGGCTGGACGAGGACGCATCCGGTGCCTCGGGGACGCCCGGGGGCAGAGGAGGGCAACGCCCGGCCCCGCCAGCTTTGACGATCGAATGGCCGACCGGACGATCGTGTTTCCACCAGATCACGAAAGAGTCTTCGGCCGCAGAATATTCCTGAGCGGGATCCCAATCGCGGTCGACGATCTTCATCGTGCCTGACTAGACCGAAATGCGCCGGGGTCGAAGCTCGGAAAGCTCCGCAGTCGACCAAACAGCGTCAGCTGACGAGGTAGATCGCGCCGCCGATCATCCAGAAAGTTGCCGCGAGGCCGAATGCCAGGCGGTACCGCTGGTGGCGCGGAAGTTTGGCTTCGCAAGGAAATGCGGCGCTTGCCGGATGGGTTTCCGGTAAATGGTGGAACAGGGTGACCACGGCCGCTCCGGTGAACGCTTCCGCCTGCTCCGCAGCAGTCAGGTGACGTTCGAACAGGCAGGCATGGTTGCCCCCGTTCGAACGGATCACGACTGCGGCTATCGATCCCGCACCGTCGAGCCCGAGAACGATGCGCGTGCCGATGGGAATTTCATCGTCGCAAGCGAACTGGCAGCCGCTGCGCGAAAGGTTGCGCATTTCGACGCTGGCCGTACCGTCCTGGCCCGGCGTGCGTACGACGGTGGAAGCCTCAACCGGGTCACGCGGGTGGCTTCGGCGGTCGAGCCCCTCGTCGGCTGTGGAAAACTTCGATTGCGTCCAACGCATTTCATTGCCCCGGAAAATGCTGATCGAACAATCGACTAAAATGGTTTCGCGGTCGTTAAACCGCCGCCTAGCGAGGCTGCTGCGGTGATGACCGGTTGATATCAACCATGTGCTTGGTTAGCGTACCCGGCAAATGCCGCAAAAGCGGATGCTTCCGTGGGAGGGAGTTGGATGCCAAGGGTCGAATTCGGGCAGGGTGAATCGCACTTCGACGATGTCGTGCGTCGTGCCGGGCATGGTATACAACCTGGCCCTGCGTCTCACCGCCTGGCCATTGCCATGTTCTGGGGCGTGGCATTGAGCCTTGCGCTGTGGGGTGTTTTCCTCGCGATCATTCTTTGATCGGTCAGCGACGGTTCGCCGCGGCGGCGGTCACGCCGAGCCGTTGGCAAGCAGGACCGCAGGAATCGTCCGGAGGATGATTTTCCAGTAAAGCGTCACGCTGCGCGAGCGACACCAGGCGACGTCCAGTGCTACGCGGCGGCGGTAGCTCGTGTTGCTGCGCCCGCTGACCTGCCAAAGCCCGGTCACTCCCGGCTTAATGGCGAGGTAGTGCTGGAGGTAGCGGCCATAATGCCACGCTTCCTCGACAACGATCGGACGCGGCCCGACCAGGCTCATTTCCCCGCGCAGGACATTGAAAAGCTGGGGTAACTCATCGAGGCTCGACCGCCGCAGCAATCCGCCAATTGCCGTGATCCGGGGATCGTTCGAGAGTTTGTGGGCGAGCTGCCATTCGTTGCGGGCCACCGGGTCGCGGGCCAGGATTTCGGCCAAGCGCTTGTCTGCGTCGACGACCATCGAGCGGAACTTGAAGCACCGGAAGGTTCGGCCGTCGCGGCCGATGCGCTTGTGCCCGAAGAAGATCGGTCCCGGGTCGGAAACGAAAACCGCGATCGCAAGGACGATCAAAAGAGGCGCGAAGAACACGATCGCGGTCAGCGATACCAGGATATCGCAGAGACGAATCCCAAACTCGTCGATCGAGGCCGTGCGCGTGGAATCACGCATGGCGGCCTCGCCGCTCAAGGCATCCAAAATCAGAGATGACTGAATTCCATGCACTTTATGATAACCGGCCTGATCCCCGAACCAATTTCGACTTACCCCGCGTGCCGGCCAAGCAAAGCCCTGCCGTCTAAAGTCTCGCCACGGCGGCGATGATATTTCTGTACTTCGAATAACCCCATGTGTGTGGCCCGTTTTCCACCATAAGGGTGGAGGATTGTTTCAAAACGAACCGCACGTTCCCGAAAGATACGGAAAATTCCGGATTTGCGAGGGGTAATTCAGTCCATATCGGGTTCAACCAAGAGAACACGATTAGGATTCTGGCTCGTTTTGGATTAAATGGAGGTCATGGTGAAGTTGAACGCGTTCCTCCGCCGATTGCTCAAGGCGCGATTCTTCGTGCTCTTGCTGATCGTCCTGCCGATGGGCGTGTTCTCACTTGTCCTCAACGACAGTCGCCAGTTCATCATCCCGGTCGAGGAATCGGCCAAGGCGTTTGCTGCCGCCGCGGGTCCGCGCGCGGATCTCGGGGCGACCCGGATCGGCGGGCTGGTGATCGAGACACCGGTACCCGGCGAGGAGCCCCGTTTCGTTGCCCCGCCCACGGGCACACCGGCTGCGCTCCCTGACCTGACTCCTTCCGGGATCCGCGTGCTGGCGTTGGCCCAGCCCGGCGACCTGCCCCAGCAGAGTTATTCGCCCGACCAGACGATCCGGCTTCCCGCCGGGCGTGGGCTTCCGGGAATCCAGCAGGGCAGCCCGTTGACGGGCGGAAGCGTCGGTACGCTCGGCCCGTCGCCGACGCCGACCGACACAGGCGGCCCCTCCGGCATTCCCGAGCCCGAAAGCTGGGCGCTCATGCTGTTCGGCAGCGCCGTCATCGCGCAGGCGCTTCGCCGGAAGAGCGCGCTGGGGCGCGCCAAGTCTGCGGCGCACGCCTGAACTTCAGATACCCAATGCGAGCAATGTCGGACTGAGGCAGATCTCAGCCGTGCGGGCCGTGGATGGTCAGCACGTTGCCTTCGATCGTGATTGTCCCCATCCGGGAAAGCGCGTCCTGTCCGAGTAGCGAAACCGGCAGGCCCGGCGGTGCGATTCCGATCCGAACGTCCTTCAACCGATGGCCGGCCAGTTCCAGACGATCGAGCCGCGCTTCGCTGATGCGGGCGGTCCCGTTGGCAGTCGCGAGCGGAATCCCGCCGGCGGTGCCTTGTGCGCCGACACGCTCGGCATCTTCCGGCGAGAGAACCGTCAGGTTCGCGCCGGTATCGACAAGGAAGCGCACGGTCTCCCGGCCGATGGCTCCGTCGAGGTAGAAAAGTCCATCCGCAGCGCGCTCGATAGAGAGCGGCCCGTCGACGCGGCCTTCGCCTGGGTCCAGCAGGGTCGATTGCGCAGCCGGGACGAGGTCATCCCGCAGGACAGGCTCGTCCGGATGAGAGGCGAGCACGCTCCCACCGCCAAATGCGGCCAGTATCGCAACAAGGAAGACTTGCGTGTCGCCCATGCCCGACAATTTGAACGGGCTTGCTGAACACGAAGTTTGCCGGAATGGTTACGCGGGAGTAGTCGCCTCCGCAGTAGATATACTTAATCGTTGTAATCTACGCATTTGCTGCAATGCAACCAATCCGGTCAGAAGCGCGAAGATCGCGATCACGCCGGCAATTCGTAAATGGGTCCAGCGGGCTGCGGCGACGTCTCGGTAGAGGATCCAGGCTGGCGATGAGACTTTGTAGCCGGCGCGGAGGTACAGCATCCGCAGTGCACCGGCGAGGCGCTCGTTGCGGAGGTAGCCCTTGGTCTCGATCACCGCGCGGGGACCGGCAACGGGCTTGCCGAGCTGGACGAAGTAGGTGAGCTCCTGTCCCTCGGCATTGCGCCCGACCAGCGGGACGACCGCGAAGTTGCGGTCCGCAACCACGTAGTTCTCGTGATAATTGGCGATCCGGTCGAGCATGGCGACGCCGCGGAGCGTCGTGACGCCTTCTGCCGGAGCCTTCGCGGCGGGTTCACCGACGGTGATCGTCTGTTCGCCGCCGCCGGAGCTGCCGATGGTATAGGCGTGGATGATCGTGCCGACCGAAGCGAACACGAGTACCGCAGTCGTGCCGGTCAGGGCCGTGCGCCAGAACCTCGCCCGTTCGATACGGCGCGCAAGTCCTTCGTCCGTCTTGCCCAGCCTGCGCGTCCAGCGGCGGAAACGGCGGTAGAGAACGACGTAAAAGGGAAAGGTGAACAGCCCGAAAAGAAGTATGATCGTCCCGAACGGAAAGTAGCGGCTGAACTGCGAGAACTGCCATTCGCCGATCTGCGCGACCAGTCCGCGGTAAAGAATCGCCTGCCAGACGAGCACGCCCAGGACGACGAGGCTCCAGGCCAGGGTGACCAGTGCAATCGTATTGGTGCGCAGGCGAGGAACGCCAAACCGGTTGCTGTTCGTCGCCATGCCATGCCCCCTAATCCGGCAAACCCCTGCCGCGCACGGTTTATCCTTCGTTTACCTTACTCTTCTCGAAGCAGGATCAAAGACCTTTCCGGTACAATATGGACGCGCTTGCCTGTTCCGAAGCGAGAACGTTCCGGATCGCGTCGGTCAGCCGCTCGGTCCGCAGCGACTGGTCGGCAAAGGCATCGGCTTCCTTTCCGGCCAGTGGCGCGTCCCGCCGCGAGACTATGCGATAGCGCGTTCCGGAAATCTCGACGGCGGCCCCCGGTGCGGCGGACAGCAGCGGATCGGCGATCTCTTTCGAGAGGCGGGCGGTGTCGACCACTGAAGGCATCGTGCTCGCCTCGGCCAGGAGTTCGACGATCGCCCGCCGCGCGAACGCGTGGGAGTGGCTGGCGATATAAGCAGCCCGTTCGGCAGCGGTCGGCTCCGGCAGGGTCGCCTCGATCTGCCGGCTGAGACCCTGGACCAGCAACTGTTCGCGGGTCCGCCGCAGTCCGGCCAGGTATTCCGGCGTCGTATCCACGCCCCGCTCGCGTGCGACCGCGGCCAGCAGCCGCCTGTCGATGATCTGCCGTGCCAGTGCCGCATCGGGTGCGTTCCCGGCGGCGCGTTCGACTTCGATGTCGCGGTCCGTCACGTCTTCGCCGTTGGCAATGGCGACGACCTGACCTTCCGGCATCGCGTCGGAGCATCCCGCGAGAATCAGGACGGAAACAGAGAGGGCGAGGCACCTCACGATGCATCTCCGATCAGAAGGGGCCTGATTGTCGCGGGCAGGGCGGTGATGAATGAACGGGCGAACTTTTTCAGGCGGTCGGCAGAACCTGGGGATCCGGCCGTGGAGAACCGCACCAGCACCCCATCGGGAACCTCGCGGCGCACGGCTGCAGCGAGAATTTCCCGGCGCTCCTGCCAGACCGTGGTCGGAAATGCGGAGGCCATGCGGGTCCACCACAGCACCCGGTCCTCGCGTTGGCCCAACGTGGCCTCCATCGTGCAGGCGGGGACAGTCCGCGATCCCAGGCCGAGGGCAAGTTCGGTGACCGGGCCGATGGTATAGCCGGAGGCCGGATAACAGATCTCCGGCCGGTGGAGCTGGAGCGCATAGTCCTGCACGCTGCCATAGGCCAGGACCACGAAAATCGCCGGATTCTCGCCGTCCGTGTAGGCCCGGGCGAGGAAGCCGTCGTAGATTTCGCGGGACAGGTCGTTGGGCCGGGGAAGGACGACCCCTGCCGGGTCAGCAGGGCGATAGTGGGCGACTTCGCCCGGCATCGCTCGTTCGAGGTCCTGCTGCAGTCCGGGCCGGCGCGGAGGACGTGGCGGCCTCGCGAGTACACCAAGACCCGCCAGTCCGAGCAACGCTCCGCCAAGCAGGAATGCGCGGCGGTTCGCTGTCATCGCGGTGAAACCCGCCGACGCATGGCCGCGGCCGTCTGGTCGATCAACAGCAGCATGAGCAGGGCAAGGGAAAAGCTGAGAAAGCCGGAGATCGGATGCAGCGGCGTCGCCAGGACCTTCGCGCCGCCCCGATGAACCAGCAGGAGCAGCAGCAGGATCCGGACGAGGTTGGCAGCAAGCGCAACCGGGAAGGCGGCCAACGCGATCACCGCCATCCTTCTCCAGCCCGCTGCGCGAACCCAGTAGGCATAGAGCATTCCCACCGCGAGCAGGCTGACCGTGGAACTGAGACCTGCGCAGGCGCTCTCGATCGAAAGCTCGTACTGGTCGATGTACACGGCATAGCCATTGACGGCGACCTCGAGGCCAAAGGCCGACGCGATTCCTGTTGCCCACCCGGCGAGGAGGTTGCGCAGCTCGGCCGTGGCCTCGACCGTCAGGGTGTGGGGCAAGGGGATCACGATCAGCAGGAAGGCCAGCGGAAACCAGCAGCGCCTCACCACGGTGCTGCCATGCCGCATGTAGAACACCGCCAGAAGGACCAGCCAGGTCGACGCGCTAAGCAGCACCGCCATGTTGATCGCCCGGCCGACCAGATACCCTGCGGCCCCCGGTATCAGGAGAAGAAAGGCGACCGCGAGGCTCCCGGGCGCCGACAAGGCACGGCACTCGCGGTAGCGACTCCAGAGGGTCGCTGCCCCGGCGGCGAGGACGATCGGGCCGAGCGCGCCGGCCTCGGTCGTCCAGCTGCCTTCGGCGAGCGCCGCGACACAGGGCGCGAGTACGGCGAGGCAGCCTAGCCAGAGAACCAGGTCGGCAGGAGCGGGCAGCTGGAGGTGCGCTCCACGCCATGTCGGCCGGCTCAGGGCGTCGTCGACAGCCGCCAAAGTTGGGTCCCCTCGATCGCCAGCGCCGTCAGCCGGCCGCTCGCGTAAGCGCCTGTATCCACGCCGATGCGGTTTTCCGCAACATCGACATCATCGGTGATGGAGTGACCGTGGACGATGATCTTGCCGTGGCTGCGCCGGCTCGAAAGGAAGGCGTCGCGGATCCACAGGAGGTCCCCCGGGTCCTGCCGGTCCAGCGGCACGCCGGGGCGAACGCCTGCATGGCAGAAGAAGAAATCTCCGCTTCGCTCGTGGAGGGGAAGGCTGCGCATCCAGCGAAGAGACTCTTCACCCACGGCCCGGGTCAGCCGCTCGCCGAAGTCGTACATGTCCTCGCCCTCTGCCGGTGGGGCTATCCCGAAACTGTCCAGCGTGGCCTGTCCGCCGAACGAGAGCCAGCCGTCGCGCGGATCGGAGCGGCCCGCCGCGCAATCGAGCAGGCATGCCTCGTGATTGCCGAGCAGCACCGTGACTCCCTGCAGTTCCGACGCCCGGCGCAGCAGTTCGATCGCGGCACGCGAATGCGGGCCCCGGTCGATGAAATCCCCCAGCACGATCAGCCGGACCTGCCGCCCTTCGGTCGGGCGCTCGACGCAGTCCTGGCGGATCGCCTCCATGAGTTCGGCGAAAAGGTCGCATCGTCCGTGAATATCGCCGATCGCATAGACCCGCTCGTCCGGAAACCCGGCGGGCGGCGGGCGGAGGAACCGCCGCGGAAATTCGATCTCGCGGAAACTGATCGGCATCGGCACCCAGATAGCGACAAGCGCCCGCCAAGCCTATGGGGGACAAGGTTGCAATGTGGTGGCGAAGCCGCATTGTGCAAATGCGAAGCGCTGCTTAAGGCTTTCGTATCCGGACTTGTCCAGCGGAGGCCGCGTGCCCGTCGTCAGTTTCGCGGTCGCCTGCTACAACGCGCGGGAGTTTCTCGAGGCCTGCGTCGCGTCGGCGCTCGCGCAGCGCGGGGTCGAGGTCGAGGTCCTGATCGTCGATGATCACTCGAGCGACGGCAGCGATGCGCTTGCCGCACAATTGGCCGAGAATGACCCGCGGGTCCGCTTCTTCCGGACCGAGCGCAACAGCGGTCCGTCGGGCGCCCGCAACCTCGCCTTTCGTGAAGCGCGGGGCGAATGGTTCGCGGTCCTCGACAGCGACGACCTGATCCATCCGGACCGGACGGCGCGCTTGCTGGCTGCCTTGGCAGGGGCCGGCGGCGGCGAGATGGTCGCAGACGACCTCTTGCTGTTCGATGACGAGCGGCGCGATCCGCCGGAGCTGTTCCTGAAGAAAGGGCGGGCGTCCGGCGACAGCTGGATTGGCTTGCCGGACTACCTCGCCGAGACCCGGATGTTCGGGCCGAATCCCAATCTCGGCTTCCTGAAGCCGATGATCCGCCGCGAGTTCCTGCTCGCCCATGACATCGCCTATGACGAGGCCTTGCGGATTGCCGAGGACGATGCGCTGGTCATTCGCTGCCTGCGCGCCGGCGCGCGCTACCGATTGCATCCGGAACCGCTCTATTTCTACCGCAAGCACGGTGCCTCGACATCGCACCGGCTCGAAACCGCGCCCGCCGACGCCATGCTGGCGGCGAACGCCGCACTGCTCGAAGAGATGGGCGCATTCGGGGAGGCTGCGCCGTCGATGCGCACGCGCTATCGCGCGATGCGGCGGGCCTGGGCCTACACTCATATCCTCGACGCGCTACGCAAGCGCGACGTCGGCCGCGCAGTCGCCCGGTTCCTGCGCGATCCGGGCGCGATCCGGCTTGCGCATCAGCCGATTGCGGCGCGGATCGAGCGCTGGCGCGAGCGGCAGCGGCCTCAGCCCGCTCGCTCCGACGGGCCGGCCGCAGTCGTGGTCAGCAAGCAGCGGATCAGCGGGCCGACAAATGGCAGCTCGCGCTACCTTCTTGCCATCGCCGAGGCGGTGAAGGGCGAGGGGATCGCGGTGCACCTCGTCCAGCCGTCGGAGAGCCTGTTCGGACGGACGCCGTTCTTCCGGCTGGGTTCGGAACTGGATGTCTTTGCGAGCCTGCGGATCGCCAGGTCGTGTCGGCTCGGCCGCTATGTCGTCGCGCGCAATCCGCGCATCTGGCTCGCCGCGGTCGAAGGCGTCTTGGCGCGCCTGGCGGGCCGGTTCGGGCTGGGCCGTCTCCTGCCAGACCGCAAGGCGCCCTATTCGGTGGCGACGCGCTGGCAACGCGATGACCGGGCGTTCGTGGCCGCTGCTGCCTGCGAACTGCGACCCGATCTGGCCCTTGCCGACTACCTGTTCTGCGCGGAAGCGTTTCCGTACCTGCTCGACGGACCGCATCGCACCGCGATCGTGATGCATGACCGCTTCAGTGCCCGCAGTGTACAGTTCGGTGCAGGCCAGGACAGCGTCGCAGCCCTTGGCGAGGACGACGAGATCGCCGGTCTCTCCAAGGCCGATGCGGTGATCGCGATCCAGGCGGAGGAGGCCGGGTTCCTTCGCGAGAAGGTTCCGGGAGTCGAGCCGCTGCTCGTGCCGATGCCGGCCGATTGTGTCTCCCAGCCGTCGATCGGCCGGGATGACCGAGTGCTGTTCGTCGGCAGCGACACTGCGCCCAATATCCTCGGACTGCGCTGGTTTCTGGACGAGGTCTGGCCGCAGGTGCGCATGGAGCGCTCGCAAGTCCGACTCGATGTCGCCGGCAGCGTGCGCAATGCGTTTCCGGCGGGGGCTGACGGCGTGGCCTTCCACGGCATCGTACCAGACCTGTCGGCGCTGTACCGCGAAGCCGGCGTGGTGATTTCGCCGCTGCGCCAGGGCTCCGGCCTCAAGATCAAGCTGGTCGACGCGCTCGCGCAGGGCAAGACCTGTGTCGTGACCGGCGTGACATTGCAGGGCGTCGAGGATCTTGCCGGAGATGCCGTTGTGCGGGCGGACGACCCCGCGGAGTTCGCGGAAGCGATCCTGCGCCTGCTTGCCGACAGCAGTTTGCGCGAGGGCTATGCGGCGCAGGCGCTGGCTGCGGCCCGCGACCGGTTCGGTGCCGATGCCGTCTTCCGGGAGCTGCGCCAATGGCTGCGCAGTAGTGCTTCAATCTGAAACGCCCGGGAAAACCATCGGAATCAGGCGCAATTCTCGCAAGACATCTTCGCTATTTGCGCTAACTAACGATAACAGGAGCGGGAAAACGGTCTCCGGGGGACATTGTGCCTATGCCCAAGCGCGTACTGATCACCGGCGGCGCCGGCTTCCTCGGCTCGTTCCTGTGCGAGCGGATGCTCGACGAAGGGCATGAGGTCGTCTGCGTCGACAACCTGTTCACCGGGCGCCGGGCGAACATCGCGCACCTCCTCCAGCACCCGAATTTCGAGTTCATGCGCCATGACGTGACGTTCCCGCTGTACGTCGAGGTCGACCGGATCTTCAATCTCGCCTGTCCGGCCAGCCCGATTTACTACCAGCGCGATCCCGTCCAGACGACCAAGACCAGCGTGCACGGCGCCATCAACATGCTGGGCCTCGCCAAGCGGCTGCGCGCCCGGATCCTTCAGGCCTCGACTTCCGAGGTTTATGGCAATCCCGAGATACATCCCCAGGTCGAAAGCTACTGGGGCAGCGTCAATCCCATCGGGATCCGGTCCTGCTACGACGAGGGCAAGCGCTGCGCGGAAACGCTGTTCTTCGACTACAACCGCCAGCACGGCCTGCCGATCAAGGTCGCCCGCATCTTCAACACCTACGGCCCGCGAATGCAGCCGGACGACGGACGCGTCGTGTCCAATTTCATCATCCAGGCATTGCGTGGCGATCCGATCACGATCTTCGGCGATGGTCAGCAGAGCCGTTCATTCTGCTATGTCGACGACCTGATCGACGGCATCGTCCGGCTTATGGAAACGCCTGACGAATTCACCGGCCCGGTCAACATCGGCAACCCGGGCGAGTTCACCATTCTCGAACTGGCGGAACTCGTGCTCGAGCTGACGGGGAGCAGATCGCAGCTCGAACGGCGCCCGTTGCCAGGCGACGATCCGCGCCAGCGCCGGCCCGATATCTCGCTCGCGAAAGCCGAACTGGGCTGGGAGCCCAAGATCCAGCTGCGCGAAGGTTTGGTCAAGACGATCGCCTATTTCGACAAGCTGCTCAGCGACAAGGCCGAGATGGAAGAACGTCGGGCGCGGCTGCGCGCCTGATTTCAGCGGCCGGACATCGGAGGCCAAAGGCTTTCTGGGGACTGCCAGTCGATGCGCACCTGCCGGTGAGCGAAGCGCCAGCCGCTGGCCGTACGGACCAAGCGGTCATTGTATGTGCCGGAGTGATCGGGGCCGTTGTTCGACCAGACGGCGAAATAACTGCGCGCGGTTGCCTTGTCGCCGGCGAGGTCGATCAGCGGATTGGTGATATGGTGCCGCACGAAAGTGCGGCCGGGTTGCGGAGTGCCGCGGCCGAGTGAGGCGGCGACTTCGGCGGGACCTGTCGCGAACGCCCCCGGAAATTCGAAGGTGCCATCATCCGCGAAGCAACCGGCGAGCTCGGCAATCCGGCCGCGATCTCCGTTGTAGGTATATCGGGCAAGAAGGTCGCGGATGGCATCGCGGTCCTCGGCATCTTCGGGCATGGCAATCAACCTATATAACCAGGTATACCTTGTGTTGACACGAGTGGCACGGGCGCGCAAGCTCGCTGCTGCATTGGGAGATTGCCATGCCGGTTCCGGCTCATCATCGTGTCGTCCAGCCGCCGCCGTTCGAACGCCCGCCTTACCCGGCGGACATTTTCGCGGGCCGGACCGTGCTCGTATCGGGCGGCGGTTCTGGAATGGGCCTCGCCATGGCCAGGGCCTTTGCACAGGGCGGAGCCAACGTCGCCGTCATGGGCCGCTCGCTGGAGCGGGCGGAAGAAGGCGCGGCGAGGATCGCGGCGCTGGGGGCTCGGGTCCATGCGACGACCTGCGACGTCCGTATCCCCGAGCAGGTCGCACGGGCCTTCGATGACGTGGAGGCGGCTCTCGGCCCGGTCACGCTCCTCGCCAACAATGCCGGCGCGAATTTTCCGGTCCTGGCGGAGAACATCTCGGCAAACGCCTGGAACGCCGTCACCCGGATCGCCATTGACGGCACCTTCCTCTGCTCCACCGAGTTCGCCCGGAGGCTGATCGCGCGGGGCGAGGGCGGGGCGATCGTCAACAATTCGGCCCAGTACATCTGGACCGGTTTTCCGGGTGACGCGCACTCCGCCGCAGCCAAGACCTCGCAGGCGACCATGACCCGGCGCATGGCACGCGACTGGGCACCTTACGGCATCCGGGTCAACGCGATCGCCGCCGGGTTCTTCCCGCACGAAGGTTCGGTGAGTGGCCGCCGCGACGAAGGGACGGAGCCGCTTCAGGCGATGATCCCGGCCGGTCGTACAGGCAGCATCTGGGAGTTCGGGTGGCTGTCGGCGATGACCTGCACGCCTCTCCTGGGCGAACTCACCGGACAGGTGATCGTCCAGGACGGTGGCGAGAGCCTGCGCCGCTCGCTGATCATGCCGGATTTCATCCCGCCGCGCGAAAGGGTCGAGGGGCCGTGGGGGTGGCGATGACCGGCTGGCTCGCAGGAAAGCGCTTCGCGCTCGAGGGGGATGCCTCCGAAATCGAAGCGGCTTTGGCGTCGCACGGGGCGGAGTTGGCAAGCGATCCAGCGGTGGCCGACATCCTGATTCATGTCGCGTTTGCCGGACCGCAGGTGCCGGCGCACGAGATGAGCCATGGAGAGTGGCGGGCCCGGCTCGATGCCGAACTGGATCGGCGATTCCTGCTCGCTCGCGACTTCGCCGCTGCATGGCGCGAGCGCGGGCAGTGCGGGGCGATCCTGTTTGTCGGTTCGCCAGAGTGCGCGGGCGGCGCGGATCACGCCGCCGCGGCAGGAGCGCTCGGTAATCTCACCAAGACGCTGGGGGTCGAATGGGCCCGCGACGGGGTGCGGGTCAACACGATCCTCACAACGTCGCGCGGCGAGACGCTGGGTCACCTGGCCGCGTATCTTGTCAGCGATTATGCGGCCTATGTGACCGGCGCCGTGATGGGGGTGGGCATCGATGACTGATCTCGGCCAGCGCATCCGCCTCGACGGACAGGCGGCTTTCGTCACCGGCGGGGGTGGCGGCATCGGCCGGGCCTGCGCCATTCGCCTTGCCGAAGCCGGTGCCGACGTCGCCATCGTCGATATCGTTCCTGCGCGGGCGGAAGAGGCGGCGGCGCGGGTCCGCGATGCCGGTCGCAGGGCCCTGGCCCTTGCTGTCGACGTGATGGACGGCGACGCGCTTCGTGAAGCGGTCGCGAGCACGGCCGCGGAGTTCGGCCGGCTCGACATTCTCGTCAACAACGCGGGCGGGGTATCGGCACGCCCGTTCCTCGAACAGAGCGAGCGCAGCTGGCGGCGGCATATCGATATCAACCTGGTGTCCATGCTGACCGCGATCCATGCCGCGGCGCCGATCATGATCCGCGGCGGGCAGGGCGGTTCGATCGTCAACGTCGCGTCGATCGAAGCGAGCCGGGCTGCACCCAATTTCGCCGTCTATGCCGCCTGCAAGGCCGGAATGCTGAGCTTCACGAAGTCGATGGCGCTCGAACTGTCCGAGCATCGCATCCGTGTCAATTGCATCGCGCCCGATCATACCGTGACTCCCGGCACGATGGGCAACCGAGCCGGTCCCGTGGATCCCGCGCAATGGCGCGAGAGATCGGACGAAGAGATCGACGCGATGAACCGGGTCGTCCCGTTGCTGCGCGAAGGCATCGATTTGGAGTGCGGTGACGCCGCGGTGTTCCTGAGTTCCGCGATGGCCAGTTACGTGACCGGCGCGCTTCTTCCCGTCGATGGCGGGACCTGGGCGGGGTCCGGGTGGGTTCGCGGCCAGAATGGCAAATGGACACTCAACGAGGGGCTGTCGCTGGGCGCTTGAGCCATTTGCCATCCACTGTGCCCTCCGCTAGAACCGATCCATTCAATCCGCATTGGCAAAGACATGTTGAACCTGGTGTGCTAACTGGGTGTTCGCGCAGCATGGGCTGCAGCATGCGAGTGCGAAGGACGACGGCATGGCAGAACTGGGTGGCCCGGCCCGAACGGTGGATGTTTCCGGCATCCTCGAGCAGGACGGGATTGGCGGGCGAATTCGCGTCCCCAAGACCTCCGAACTCGTTGCCGATCACATTCGCGGGCAGATCGTGCGGGGCGAACTGGGCGAGGGCGACTTTCTGCCTCCCGAAGGCCAGTTGATGACGAGCCTTGGCATTTCTCGTCCGACGCTTCGCGAGGCGTTCCGCATCCTCGAGGCCGAAGCGCTCATCAGCGTCGTGCGCGGTTCGCGAAGCGGCGCCCGCGTGCACCGGCCATCAACCGAATTGGTTTCGCGCTATGCCGGCTATGTGCTGCAATCGATCGGCACCGACACCGCGGACCTGTATCAGGCTCGACTGGCGATCGAGCCGCAGGTCGTCCGCTGGCTGGCCGACTCTCCCAACGCCAAGGCCATCGCGAGCCTGCGCGAGGAGACCGCCCATCTCCGGAAGTTGCTCGACGAGCGCCGCCTTGAAGATTTTCTCGAGGACATCAACCGTTTCCATGGCCGGCTGGTCGAAGTCACGGGCAACAAAACCCTAACGTTCATGAACAAGATGCTGCTGAACCTGGTCGCGCGTCACCAGCGTCAGCATGTCGCCCGGGCTCCGGAGCCCGATCGCCCCAAGCGATTCGCGGCGGCGCTCAAATCGTATGAGAAGGTGATCGACCTGATCGAGGCGGGTCAGACGGAAGCAGCCGTCCGGCATTGGCGGCTCCACCTTGGCAACGCTGCGCTGACCTGGACTTCTGGCGACGAAGGCATGCGTATCGTCGACTCGCTTGGGGCATGAATGGCGACGCCAGACTGAAATATCTGGCTTCCATTCTGCAGCGCCAATCATCACGGATGTTCGGATGACGCAGCATGACAGGGTGATTCCCTTTGAGGGGATCCACAATTTCCGCGACTACGGCGGTTACCGCGCCCGCGACGGACAGATGCGCAGCGGCATGCTGTGGCGGTCGGGGCAGCATGCGGACGCGACACCGGACGATCTCGCCCGTGTGCACCAGCTGGCTATCGCTACCGTCTATGACTTGCGCGGGGATTCGGAGCGAGAGAAGTTTCCGTGCCTCCGCCACGAAGAGTTCGATGGCGAGGTCGTGTTTCACCCGGGTGAGACAGCCGGCACGCACGGACGCGCCGTCCACGAAGAGTCGGCGGGCGAGATCGTCTCCGCTGCCGATGCGCATGCGGCAATGGTCCGGCTTTACGAGACGCTGCCGTGGCGTCCGGTCCTGGCGGGCACCTATCGTCTCTACTTTGCGAACCTTGCGGAGCGTGAGAGCCCCAGTCTGCTGCACTGCCTGGCCGGCAAGGACCGCACCGGCGTTGCCGCAGCGCTCCTCCACGCGCTGCTGGGTGTCCATCCCGACGATATCATGGCCGATTATCTGCTAACCAACACGGCCGGCAACATCGATCGCCGGATCGAGGCAGGTGCCAAGCACATTCGCGGCAACTATGGTCAGCGCATCGAAGAAGCGGCGATCCGCGCGCTCATGAGCGTCCACTCCGACTATCTGCAGACCTCGCTCGATCGCATCGTGGAGCGCCATGGCAGCGTCGAGCGCTATGCCGAAGAGGTGCTCGGGGTCGATGCCGGCATGCGGGCCCGGCTGGCGGAGCGGATGATCGTCTAGTTCCTAGCCGCCACGTGTCCGAGAAATGGCGTCAGCGGCGGTGCCGGCCTCGCGGGCGCTCCTGCCGAACTGTTCGCGGATCGGTACGAACTCCGGCATGATCAGGCTGCGCCGCAGCCAGTTGGCTCCGTCCATGACCAGGGTGTGTCCCGAGATATAGACGGCGTACGGACTGCACAGGAAGGTCGCCGCCCAGCCAAGCTCGCGCACTTCACCGACGCGCTGAGCGGGGATCGTGCTGTCGGCCGATTCGCCCGCGCGGTGGCGGGTCATGTGCTCGGGCAGGTCGCCGTGCGGAAAGCGCCCGGGAGCAAGGCAATTGACGCGGATTCCGTCGGGCGCCCATTCGACCGCGAGGCTCTGGGTCAGGTTGGTCACCCCGGCCTTCGCGGCAGCGGAGTGCGCCGTGCCGGGTCCGCCGGTCCAGCTATAGGTGGCACCGATGTTGAGGATTGCGCCGGGAAGCCCCGCAGATATCCGGCGTAGCGCAAACTCGCGGCTGCAATTGTAGGTGCCGTTGAGCACGATATCGACCACTGTGCGGAACCCGTTGGGGGACATTTCCTCGGCCGGTGCCGGGAAGTTGCCAGCGGCATTGTTGATGAGCACGTCCACCGGGCCGAGCTTCGCCTCGATCTCGTCGACTGCGCGGGTGATCGCCTCGGGATCGCGAACGTCACAGGCCACCGCAATCGCCTCGGCACCAATCGAAGTCATGGCCTCGACCCCGGCGGCGAGATGGTCCGGCTTGCGGCTCAGGATCGCGATCTTGGCGCCGAGCCGGGCAAACTCCAGCGCCATGCCCTTGCCGAGCCCGGTGCCGCCGCCGGTCACGGCGACAACCTGGCCCTGATATGTGCCGGCGGGCAGCGCCGACGCGCCAGGCGGCGGCGGGGAGGGCAGGCCCATGCGTTACTTTCCCTTGTAGACAGGCTTGCGCTTCTCGCGGTGCGCGGCGCGGGCCTCGTGGTAGTCTTCGGTCTTGAACAGCGCGGTCTGGGCGAGCAGTTCGGCGCGGGTGCCGGTGCGGATCGTCGGGCCGTGCATCAGGTCGACCATGTGTTTGGCCATGGCGAGGTGGATCGGCGGCTTGTCGGCGATGGCGCGGGCAATCGCATGGGCCTTCGCGTCCAGCTCGTCCGGCTCGACGAGAAAGTCCACCGCGCCCCACTCCAGAGCGGTTCGCGCATCGATCCGGTCGCCGCTCATGACCATGTACTTGGTTCGCGACGGTCCGATCAGCGCGGTCATCATCTGGGTGCCGCCAGTGTCGGGCAGCACCCCGTAGTTGATCTCCGGCAACGCCATCTTGAGCGTCGTGTCCGCCACCCGGATGTCGCAGGCGAGCGCCAGTTCGCAACCGCCGCCGATGGCGCCGCCCTTGAGCGCGGCGACGATCGGCTTGGTCGCATCCAACATCCTCAGTCGCGACTCCTGAGCACGCCGCACGAAATGAAAATCGCTCTCGTCGCGCGCCCGGTGCCCGAGAACCGAGACGTCGCGGCCCGAACAGAAACTCGGTCCTTCTGCGCGAAGCAGGATGGCGACCACGGCCTGGTCCTCGAGAGCATCGAACAGGAGAGGCGCAAACGCTTCCGACATCTCGTCGTTAAAAGCGTTGTGCCGATCCGGTCGGTTCAGCGTGATCGTGCACAAGCCATTCTGGTCATTGCGGCGGATCAGTTCCGTCATCGTCATCGTCCTCTCATGCTCGATCTGCATCAGTTATTGCACTAGGTCAATTATCTCGGCTACGCGGATTCGGAGAGGACGAAAGGCACGATGGCGCTGATCACCGAGAAGCTGAGGGCGATCATGGAGATCGATCCGGCGCGGGCCGAGATCGATTTCGAGGGCGTCGACTTTACCTGGGGGCAGATCGCGGCGAGCGTCCGGTCGATCGAGGATTGTCTCGACGACGTTGGCGTGCCGATGGACGGCCGTGTCGGCGTCATGCTGCGGAACCGCCCCGGGCACATCGCGGCCATCATTGCCGTGCTGTCGAGCGATCGTTGTCTCGTCACGCTCAATCCGTTGCTCCCCGACGCGGCGCTGAACGCGGATATCGAGGCGCTTTCGCTGGCGGTCTTGATTGCCGAGGTCGGGGATGCCGAGCGGCCTGGCATGGGTGAAAGCCTGGCGCGCGCCGGTAGCGCGGTCGTCGCCATCGACGCGAAGCTGGGTTTGGCCAGATTGCTGGCCGGATCCGGGAGCGACGACAGAACCGCTTCCACCTCTCCCGGTGTCGCAATCGAGATGTTGACCAGCGGAACGACCGGTACACCCAAGCGCGTGCCACTGACCCGGGCCGCTTTCGACGCCAGCTTTGCCGGCTTCGCTCGATACGAACGCAACCGCAGGCACGAGGATCGGCCTGTGCTTCGCTCCGGCGTCACCATGGTCGCCAATCCCCTGACCCACATCGGCGGCATCTATGGCTGCATCGGCGCCTTGATGGCCGGACGCAAGATTGCCCTGCTGGAGCGGTTCACTGTGGAGGGATGGGTCGACTCGGTCCGGCGTAACCAGCCTAAGGTCGCGCCGGCAGTCCCGTCGGCGGTGCGAATGCTGCTCGAGGCGGATGTGGACAGATCCGACCTCTCCAGCCTTTCGGCGATGATATCCGGGACGGCGCCGCTCGATCCGGACCTCGTGGACCAGTTCCTCGAAAAATACGGGGTGCCCATCCTCGGCAACTACGGCGCGACTGAATTCGCCGGCGCGGTCGCGGGCTGGACGCTCGATGACTTCCAGGCGCATTGGCGTGACAAGCGCGGCGCGGTGGGGCGCGTGCAGCCGAACATCGAGGCGCGGGTGGTGGATGCGGAAACAGGCGCCATCCTTTCGCCGGGCGACGAGGGTCTGCTCGAGCTGCGCGGAGAGCAGCTGGGGAATGGCGGCGCATGGCTCCGCACGACGGACCGTGCGGTGCTGGACGATGACAACTTCCTGTTTATTCGCGGACGGGCCGATAACGCGATTATTCGCGGCGGCTTCAAGGTCCATCCGGACGATGTCGTGAAGGTGCTCAACCAGCACCCGGCGGTGCGCGAGGCGGCGGTAGTCGGGATTCCCGATACGCGCCTGGGCGCTGTGCCGGCGGCCGCAGTGATTCTTCGTGCGGGGCAGGCGGAGCTGGCTCCCGACGAATTGAAGGCGTGGTTGCGGGACCGGCTGATCGCCTATCAGGTCCCCGTCCATTTCCGCTTCGTCGAGGACTTCCCAAGGACGCCGTCGATGAAACCCTCGATCCCAGGCCTTGTCGCCCTCTGTGCGGAGAATCCAGCATGAAGGAAGATTTTGCCGGACGCGTCGTCGTCGTGACCGGCGGCGGCCGCGGAATGGGCCGCGGCATCGCCGATGCCTTTGCCGCCGATGGGGCGCGTCTGATGCTCGGGGCACGGACCATCGCCTATGCAGAGGAAGCGCAGGCCGAAATGCGGGCGAAAGGCAACGACGTCGCGATTTGCGAGGCCGATATTGCCCGGCACGAGGATTGCAGCCGTCTCATCGAACAGACGGTCCACCACTTCGGGGGAATCGACGTGCTCGTCCATTGCGCAGCCGACATCGCTCACGGCGGTCTTGGCGCGGTCAGCGATGAGCGGCTCGAGGCGGGCATCGCGAGTACGGCGAAGGCCGCATGGTGGCTGCTCGACGCCGCCCGGCCGCACTTGGCGCGCTCGGCCGGAGGCGGGCGGTTCATCGCGATCGGCTCGGTCAACGGGACCGTCACGGTCGTACCGAACATGACTGCCTACGCTATGGCCAAGGGCGCGCTGAACGCCTTTGTCCGCAGCGCCGCCATCGACGTCGTGAAGGAGAACATCACGGTCAACGCGATCCTCCCCGGACTGGTCGAGAGTGCGCGCTCGCTCGAAATGCTCGGGGAGGACGGGCTTAGGGCCTACGGCGCAACTGTCCCCGTCGGCCGCGGCGGGACGGCTGCCGACATTGCCCACGGCTGCATGTTCCTCGCCTCGACGAGGGCCGGGTACATTACCGGCCAGTCGATCGTCATGGACGGCGGATCGTCGCTCGCCCCTGCGGAGCGCGGCGGAGGCGATATACTTCAGGCCAGGTTGCGCGATCACGCCAACCGCTAGGCCGAAACAATCGAATCCTTGCAATTGCTCGACCGATCAAACAGCTAGCCTATGAGGGAGTAACGAATGAAGATCGAAAGCACGACCGCCGCAGTGGTCACCGGGGGCGCTTCGGGGCTTGGCCGCGCCAGTGCACAGGCGCTGGCGGCCGCCGGCGTGAAGGTTGCCATTTTCGACGTCAACGAAGCGGGCGGCGAAGCGGTCGCAGCAGAGATCGGCGGAATCTTCTGCAAGGTCGACATTACATCCGAAGAGTCCGTGGTGGCCGGCTTCGAAAAGGCTCGTGCCGCACACGGTCAGGAGCGCATCCTCGTCCATTGCGCGCAAATCTCGAAGGGCGGCAAGACGCTGCGCTTCGACAAGGAAACCGGCGGCTACAAGCGTTTTTCAACCGAGGATTATGCGTTCTCCGCCCAAGGCATTCTCATCGCGAGCTACCGCCTCGCCTCGCTGTCGGCACTAGGCATGGCGGGGCTGGAGCCGCTCGAGGACGGCGAGCGCGGGGTCATCACGCTGACAGCCTCGGTTGCCGCACAAGATGGCCAGATCGGCCAGATCGCCTATGGGTCGCTCAAGGCCGGAGTAAACGGTCTGGTGTTGCCGATGGCGCGCGACCTTATGGACCTCGGTATCCGCGTCAATTCGGTCATGCCGGGCATTTTCGCGACCCCGCCGATGCTCTCGGTCAAGGACAAGGCGCCGGCTGTATGGGAGGGTCTCAACGCCTCGGTCCCGTTCCCCAAGCGGCTGGGCAAGCCGGAGGAATTCGGCAGCTTGATCATGGAACTGGTCCGCAACTCCTATTTCAACGGGCAGAACCTGCGCCTCGATGGCGCGATCCGGATGCCCCCGAAGTAGCCAATTCAAGGATGTCGCATTGAACGCACCCCAGCAGTTCCCGTTTGCCCGCCAGTCGGCCGGACCTGCGCCCTTGCGGCGCCCGGGTTCGATCCGGCGGACCACCTCGATCGACAGCGACTGGCCGGAAGGATACGGCAAGCCGTGGGAGATGATCGGACGGGCGCGGGACCTGCTGACGCCGTTCCAGGGACCTCCGGTGGAGCTGGCCTCGGCCGAGTACCGTATCCTGGCCTCACCGATCCGGGAAATTCTCTCGATCACGGCAGTGCCCGGCCATCCGCGCCTCCACGAACTCGTTGGGGTTCGCGCCGGTTCGGCAAGCCGCGAGGCGCTCAAGCGCATCCTTGGCGACATCCGCGGCGGACCGTTGTTCCAGATTCTCGACGACTACGCGGGGGCGAGCCTCGTCGCGGGATGGATCTGGTCCCGCTGGACCGACAACTGGATGCGTGAGGCGCAGCGCAGCGGGTTGAAGTCCACCGCAGGGCGGAACGGCCGGATGCTCGACGTGTGTACCGGCTTTGCGGAGGGTTCGAGCGCCCTGGCGGATGACGGGATGCCAGATAGCGTCAATCAATCGAGCTCGGACGTCGGGCCGCTGGAAAACCCCGACGATGCCTTGAGCTGGCACGCGATGCCGGCGCAGCAGGGGCCGCAGAAGCGCCGTGCTCGCCGGATCGACCTGTGGCGTGACGGCAGCCTGATCAAGGTCGATGCCGGTTTCCAGGACAGCGGTTCCAACCCCAACGGCGGACGCACGGCGATCCACGAGTACCGGATTCATGCCGAGATCGATGCCGAGAGCAATCGGCTGGCCGCGCTCCAGGTCCTTCCCCTGATCCTGCCCTATCGCGAATGCCCCGGGGCCTCGGTCAAGGCGACCAGGATGATCGGAGAGGACGTGACGGCATTTCGCGATATCGTGCTCTCTACGCTCCCCTCGACCGAAGGCTGCACGCACCTCAACGACGTGCTGCGCGCGCTTTCGGACGTGCCCCTCCTCGCAAAGAGCCTGCCACAGTGAATTACACCCAGATCAATGTCGAGAAGCGTGGCCGCGTCAGCTGGGTGACGCTGAACCGCCCGGAAAAGATGAACGCGATCGATCCCGACATGCACGACGAAATGCAGTCGGCTTTCGACGACTTCGCTGCCGATCCGGAGGCTTTCGTGTGCGTGGTGACGGGCGCGGGTAACAAGGCATTCTGCGCCGGTTCGGACCTTTCGGCCAAGGCGTTGGGCGGCTATCGACCCTATCCGCGATCGGGCTACGCGGGCCTGATCGAACGGTTCGACTGTCCCAAGCCGTTCATCGCCGCCGTCAACGGCTTCGCGCTCGGCGGCGGGTTCGAGGTTGCCTTGGCCTGCGACCTCATCATCGCGTCCGATACCGCGAGCTTCGGCTTGCCGGAGCCACTGGTCGGTGCGGTCGCGCTGGGCGGCGGTGTCCACCGGCTGGCGCGGCAGATCGGGCTCAAGCAGGCCATGGGCATGATCCTCACCTCGCGCCGGGTCTCGGCGGAGGAGGGCAGGGCGTTCGGCTTCGTGAACGAGGTGGTGCCGGCGGCGGATCTCGATGCCGCCGTGGAGCGCTGGTGCGAGGCCATTCTCAGCGGCGCACCGCCGTCAATCCGCGCCTCGAAGGAGGCAGTCATGCGCGGGCTCGACGAGCCGTCACTGGCGGCGGCGATCGCCGGCCAGGAGGAATACCCGGCCTTCGCGGCATGGCGACAAAGCGAAGACGCTCGCGAAGGACCGCTGGCGTTCACCGAAAAGCGCCCGCCGGTGTGGAAGGGACGCTAGAACTCCATCTCGACCATCAGGCGGAACTGGCCGCTGGCATCGTCGCGCGCCTTGCCGAGGGCAAACAGGTAGCCGGCCTCGATCCCGATTTCCGGGCCGAGTCCTTCGACTTCGGCCTTCACCACCGGCCCGACGAAGTGCTCCTCGTAGGGAAGGAAATCGTCGAACGTGCCCAGGTTGCCGAACGCGGCGACCCCGGCGCGGACTTCACCGGCGACCGCGATGTCGGCTGATGCGGCATAGCCGAGTTCGACCTTTGCCCCGTCCTCTAGCGGCTTTTCCGCAATGAGGTTCAGGCGGGCATCGAAGGGCCCGGCCTTGCGCTGGAGCAGCAGCTTGGTCTCGACCGCATCCGCACCGTCGAACACCACCTCATACTCGCCATAGACCGCCACATCGATCCCGCCGACACGGCCCAGCGTATAGATCGCCTCGAATCCCAGGGCCTCCGCCTTGCGGCTGTCACCGGGCTCGCGCTCGAGCTCAAGCTGCGTGCCGAGGCGAAGGCGGTCGGACGGCGACCATGCGAGTTCGAGGTTCAGGGTGTCTTCGCCGGCCTCCGGACCATCGTCGAGCCGGCCGTAGCGCGCCTCTGCCTCCACTTCGCCCTTTTCGGTCGTCGCGCCATAGACTTCTCCGCCGAGGCCGGGCGCGGCCATTGCCGGTGCCGCCATGAAACCGGAAACAACCATTGCGGCGAAAAGCCCGCCGGCAGCAATCGAACGCATTGAAATCTCCCCCCGTCACCTCGCCGCTAATGCGAGCTATTCTCACTTGCAAGAGTGTTTGGCCGGCCGCGTCATTGACTTGGATCAAATTCCGCAAAACAGAGCCACCGGACTCGCAATCGCCCTTGCCAGTGGTTATCTCGCGCCGCGACGGACGTTCGGAGGACCACGATGGCGCAGACTCACAAGACCCGCATGCTGATCATTGGCTCCGGCCCGGCAGGCCTGTCTGCTGCGATCTATGGGGCTCGCGCGGGGATGGAGCCGATCGTGGTGCAGGGCCTCCAACCCGGCGGCCAGCTCACCATCACCACCGATGTCGAGAACTATCCGGGCTTCCGCGACGTCATCCAGGGCCCATGGCTGATGCAGGAAATGCAGGCCCAGGCCGAGCATGTCGGCACGCGGATGATGTGGGACACGATCACCGACGTGACGATGGAGGGCTCCCCCTTCCGCGCCACCGGCGACAGCGGCGACATCTACGAAGGCGACGTGCTGGTAATTGCGACCGGTGCGCAGGCCAAGTGGCTCGGCGTGCCGGGCGAGCACGAGCTTTCGGGTAAGGGTGTTTCGGCTTGCGCGACCTGCGACGGGTTCTTCTATCGCGGCAAGAAGGTCGTGGTCATCGGTGGCGGCAACACCGCGGTCGAAGAAGCGCTCTACCTCACCAACCACAGCCCCGAGGTCACCCTGATCCACCGCCGCGACAGCCTGCGGGCCGAGCGCATCCTGCAGGACCGCCTGTTTGCCCACCCGAACATCAAGGTGCTGTGGAACAAGGCGGTCGACAGCTTTTCCGGCGATCCCTTCGCGGGCGGGCTCAAGTTCGTGGAATTGACCGACACGGTGACCGGCGAGAAGTCTTCCCTGCCCACCGACGGCGCGTTCGTCGCGATCGGACATGCGCCGGCGACCGAGCTGTTCAGGGGCAAGCTGGAGCTGGACGACAGTGGCTACATCGTCGTCGAGCCGGGCACGCCGAAGACGGCGATCCCCGGCGTGTTCGCTTGCGGCGACGTGATGGACCACACGTATCGTCAGGCGGTGACCGCCGCGGGCACCGGCTGCATGGCCGCGCTTGATGCCGAGCGTTTCCTCGCCGAACTGGACTTCGCCGCGCAGAAGCAGGCGGCGGAATAAGCTACCCGGCCAGCGCCTCGCGCAGGTTTTGGAGCAGGAACGCCCGCGCCGCCGGGTCGGCGAAACTGTGCGAGCGGCTGGCGCAGCCGCGCACGCGCGGGTCGTCGGGCCACGCGTCACGGAACAGCTGCGCGGTCCGATCCCGTTCCGCCAGCAGGATCCGAACGGGTCCATCGAATTGGCCGAGACGCGCCGCCAGCTGCGCGGCTAGCGTGGCGTGTTCGGGGTTTCCGCCGCCGGCCGCCTTGCGCAGGCCGCTGGCGAGCTTGCGCAGATCCACCCCGCCGCGCAGCAGGCGCAGGAGCTCGCGCGGATTGGCCAGCTTTTCGAGATAGCGTGCGCGGATCGCCGACGAAGGCATGGCTTCAGGCGCCTCATCGCCGTCGATCACCCACGGGTTGGCGAGGACCAGTCCGTCAAGGGCCAAACCGGACGCATGGAGGGCCAAGGTCGTCGCGCCGTCGCAGTTGCCGAAGGCGACTACATGGCGGACAAGGGGGGCCGCCTCGCGGAAGGCCGCAAGCGCGGCGTCTAGGTCCGGCCCTCCACCACGAAAGCCGGTGTTCGTCCCTTCGCTGTCGCCCACGCCGCGGCGATCGTAGCGAAACACGGGGCATCCCGCCGCGGCGAGCTCCGCAGCCAGGCGTGCGTGTCCCGAATAGGCTCCGCTGCGGACTTCGTTACCCCCGCTGACGATGAGCAGTCCGGTCTCCCCGTCCGCCTCGTCAAGCGTGGCGGCCAGCACCTCGCCCTCGCATCGAAACGTACAGTGGCGGCGACTCACGCCCGGCCCTCCGCGATGAGGCGGGCCAGGGCGTCGGCTTGGGCGGGGTCCTCCGAAGGCTCGGCCCGCATCCAGAGCGCGGCCCCGCCAAGGTCCGGCTGGCGGATTACCTGCTGTGCAGCGCTGTCCTGCCAGATTGCTTCGGCAAGCTGCTGAAGCAGCCGAGGACCGCAGGAATAGCCGTTCAATTCCAGCCCTTTGTCAGAACCTTCCGACAAAAGGCCTTCAATCGTCTCGCTGCGGCCTTCCTCCCTGGCGGCGATGGTGCGGGCGCGCAGTTGCTGGCGCAGCAGCGAAGCGCCCGATACCGGTTCAAGGACCCAGCCGGGGGCGTCGGTTGGCAGAAGCAGCGCGCCGCCGCGCACGGCAAGGATCGACGTGGCGGCAAAATGCGCGATCGCCGCGCCTACGCAGGCGCGCCAGCCCGAAAGCGTCTGATCGCGGAATGCCCGGAGGCTCTCGTTGCATCCCGGCAGGTCGGGGAGAAGGCTGTCGATCCCGGCCGCATCCAGCCGGCGCATTGTCTCGACGAGGAAGCGGCGGGTGCGGTTCGCTTCGTCGAAAAGCGGCGCAACGAACAGGACCCTGCGCCTGCGCGCGCGATCAAAAGTCATCGCCAGTTCCTGCACGGGGCCGTCCGGACCCGGACAAGGCCAGCTGGCGATCACGTCCGCTGCTTCGCCTCGACGAAGTTCAGCAGGTTTCCGTAAGTCTCAAGCAGTTCGCCATCGACCTCGTCGTCATCGATGACAATGTCCAGGCGATCCTCGATCTCGGTCAGCAGACCGGCCACGGCCATCGAATCGAGCTCGGGCAGTGCTCCGAACAGGCCCGTGTCGGCATCGAATCCGGCGACTTGCTCGGCACCCAGGCCGAGCACGTCGCACAGGATGGCACGCAAGGTGGCGTCTGCGGCACGTCCTGCGGGTTCTTCGGGCACCCCTGATCCTTCCCAAATCCTGTCCTGTCCGGCCTCTAGCCAGCGATCCGTGGTCAAACAAGACCTTGTTGCAATGCAGCAGTCATCAACGCAGCCACCGGCGCGCCCATTCCCTCGCGATGCGCGGCCAGACTGCCGGACTGCCCTTCCGGTAAAGCATGACGGCATGACGCTCGCGGCGCTGTTCCATCCAGTCGCGCTTGTAGGGGTCGTCGCCGGTGCCGAAATCGACAAGTTCGACCTTGTCGCGGTCGATGACGTGCTCGAACAGTGCCGCGGTGAGCAGGGTCCCCGGGGAGTGCGCCTTGGCGCGTTCGTCATGGGCGAGCTTGTGAATGAAGGCGGTTCCCGCCTCGACCGTCCAGAACTGCGCGGCGACCGGCTGGCCTTCGATCTCGGCGAGGCCCATGCGGAGGCGGCCGGCGCTGCCTTCGGCCAGGGCAAGGGCGCGGAGAAAATCGGGGCTGCCTTCGCCGGGCTTCCAGCTGAGCTGGTAGATCGTCTCGTACGCGTTCCACGCAGCCTGGTCGAAGCGGTCGAGCAGGCGAATTGTCACGGCGCCCTTGCGCGACTTCCGCCGGACTGTCTCGCGCAGTCGGCCATGGCGAGACGCCCAGTATTCGGCAAAGCTGCGGCCCTTGACCGGAAGCACGTGGTTGGCATCGCACGGGCTGGAAAATGCAGCCCACCCGCAGGCGCCGAACGAGGCGGCGATGGCGGCGGCCTCGTCTTCCGGCAGATGGTCGAGGCGAATGATGTCACAGCGTCGGCCAAGCATCCGGGCCAACGGCTGGAGCAGGCCGAGGTCGCCCAGCGGCCGCCACCAGAAACTGTACCAGTTGGCGAGCGGGGCGAGCGCGCGTGGCCCGGTCTGTATCAACGGCAGCGCGAGGACCCGGTCGCCTTCTCGCGCGACGGCGACGAGCGGACTGGAATCGGCCATCGCGTGCCGCGAGAGGAGCGCGAACCACTCCGCCCGGTCGAACGGGCCGGCTGCGCATGACCCGGCAGCCGCAAGGTCGCCTTGCGCTTCGTTAAGATCGACGTGATAGACGATCTCGACCACCCAGCCTGCCCTTGTCCTTTCTCGAGATCTTCGCGTGGCCGCCGAACCCGATTCCACTGTCTTTCCGCTCGATCACCTGGCGCTGCGCGGCGATCCTGCCGCGCCGGCCCTGATCCTGCGCGACCGGATCGTTAGCTTCGAGGAGTTAAATGCGCGTGTAGGTCTGCTCGCCGGTTGGCTCGAAAATCGCGTCGGCGAGAAAGGCGCTAGGATCGCCACCTGGTTGCCCAAGAGCGAGATGGCCTGCCTCATGCCGCTGGCAGCCGTGCGCGCGGGTCTTGTGCACGTGCCGATCAATCCGCTGCTCAAGCGTGCGCAGGTTTCACACATTCTCTCGGATAGCGGCTCCAGGCTCCTGATTTCAAACAAAGCAAGGTTGTCCACCCTCGAGGACGGCGATGCGGCCGACGCCTTGCCGGTGGAAGAGGGCGAGGCGTGGGCGCAGGCGGTGGCGCATGGGCAGTCGCTGGTCCCCGGAAACCTCGCGGCGGACGATATCGCGGCAATCCTCTACACCAGCGGATCGACCGGCAGGCCCAAAGGAGTGGTGCTTTCGCACGCCAACTTGTGGCTGGGCGCGGTCAGCGTCGCGCATTATCTTGGCTTGTCGCCGAACGATCGGACTTTGGCCGTACTGCCCCTGGCGTTTGACTACGGGCAGAACCAGCTGCTTTCGACGTGGTACGCCGGTGGTGCGGTCGCGCCGCTCGATTACCTTACTGCGCGCGACGTGGTGAAGGCTGTATCACGATTTAAGATCAACACTTTGGCGGCAGTTCCTCCGCTTTGGCTTCAGCTTGTCGAGCAGGATTGGCCGGCCGAAGCTGCGCGGCTGCTGCGGCGACTGACCAACAGCGGCGGGGCACTGACCCCGTTGCTGGTCCGGCGCCTGCGCGAGACGTTTCCGGGTGCCGACATTTTCGCAATGTACGGGCTGACCGAGGCGTTCCGCTCGACGTACCTTGAACCGCACCTGATCGACACCTGGCCGACCTCGATCGGCACTCAGATCCCCTTTGCCGAGGTCATGGTTGTGTCGGATGATGGCGGCGAGGCTGCACCGGACGAAGAGGGCGAACTGGTTCATGCGGGGCCGTTGGTCGCGCAGGGTTACTGGCAGGACGAGGCGAGAACCGCCGAGCGGTTTCGTCCCGCGCCCGCGTTCTCGAAGCTTGGCGGCACCGCGGTGTGGTCCGGCGACCGGGTGCGGCGCGATGCCAACGGTCTGCTCCATTTCGTGGGCCGGCGCGATGCCATGATCAAGACCAGCGGCAACCGGGTCAGTCCCCAGGAAGTCGAGGATGCCGCCGTGGCGACCGGGCTGGTGGCGGAAGCGGTGGCGATTGGCGTGCCTGATCCGGCGCTTGGTGCGGCGATCCATCTGGTTGCCCGCCCTGGAAATGACCGCGCGAAGGCCGAATCGGACCTGCTTCCGGCGCTGCTGCGGGCCTTGCCGAATTTCATGGTTCCCAAGGCCGTCCACTGGCGGGACGAGCTACCACGAAGCCCCAACGGCAAACTCGACCGGGTTGCGCTCGCCGCGGAACTGGCGCAGGCGCACGGGCAATGAAGCCGCTTGGACCCATCCCCGCCGGCTATGATGCCATCGACGGCGAACTCGCGGTCGATGGGCACAAGGCGAGCGCACTCGTGGCGCAGGCGGGATCGACCCCGCTGTTCGTCTATTCGCGGGCCCTGCTCAGCGAGCGGGCGGCCCTGCTGCGATCTGCGATGCCGAATGAAGTTGCCTTGCATTATGCTGTAAAAGCAAACCCCTATCGGCCCATTCTTGAACATCTATCAGGTTTGGTCGATGGCTTCGATATCGCTTCCGGCGGCGAGCAGGCCATGGTCGAGGCCGCAGGGATCAACCCCGAGCGGGTAAGCTTTGCGGGTCCGGGCAAGCGCGATGGCGAACTGGAAGCGGCGATCGCCGCGGGCGTGACGCTCAATCTCGAATCCGAAGGCGAGTCCGACCGGGCATTGGGCATCGCGAGCCGGCTCGGCACTGTCCCGCGCCTCGCTGTGCGGGTTAACCCGGATTTCGACCTCAAGGGCTCGGGCATGAAGATGGGCGGCGGGGCCAAGCCGTTCGGCGTGGATGCCGAGCGGGTTCCGGCGCTCGTCCGCAAGTTGGTGGAAGCAGGGGCCGATTGGCAGGGCTTCCACATTTTCGCGGGAAGCCAGGCGCTCGATGCTGCGGCGATCATCGAGACACAGGCCCAGACGCTGGCGCTGGCGGCGCGACTGGCGGACGAAGCGGGGGCGGCGCTGCCCAAGCTGAACCTCGGCGGCGGGTTCGGGATCCCGTACTTTCCGGGAGACGCTCCCGTCGACGTCCATGCGGTCGGAACGGCGCTCGCCGAACGACTGGCCGAGCGTCCGACTTCACTCGCGGGCACAAGATTCTGCATTGAGTTGGGCCGCTATCTTGTTGGGGAAGCTGGAGTTTATCTCTGCCGGATCGTCGATCGCAAGGTCAGCCACGGCGAGACCTACCTTGTCACCGACGGCGGCCTGCATCACCAGCTGGCGGCCAGTGGCAACTTTGGAACGGTGGTCCGCCGCAATTATCCCGTTGCCATTGCCTCCCGCTTCGGCGCTCCTGTCGAAGAAGAGGTGAACGTCGTCGGTTGCCTCTGTACGCCGCTCGACCGGCTCGCCGACAAGGGCGGTTTCCCGCGTGCCGATGAGGGGGATCTCGTCGCGGTTTTCTGCGCCGGGGCCTATGGTGCCAGCGCCAGCCCGGCCATGTTCCTTGGGCAGGGACCTGCGGCGGAATTGCTCGTCTAGGCCAAAAAAGCGTATTTTCAGCGCGTTAACTTACCCATCTGACGCCGTCCCCATTCGGGACGCGCCCGGATTGGCGCTTTGAACTGTCCGCTTTCGAGACAAGGCTAACGGTATCTTCACCCTTTTTGGCGAAGACGGCTGCCAGATGCGGCGCCCGTTCCGGGCCTCTTGCGCAAGGTCGGTCGCCTGCGCCGCGATGGAAGGACGACGAGGCCGATGCCGATCAATTCGCGTTTCACCCGCCTGCTCGCCGGCAGCGCCCTCGCGTCGCTGGCGCTTTCCGGGTGTTCGACCGCGAGCGGCCCGCAACTTCCCCCGGCGTCGTTCGTGGCGTTGCAGGAGGGACCGGGCGAGGAATACGTGATCGGCCCGCTCGACGAACTGACCGTTTTCGTCTGGCGCAACCCTGAGCTGGGCGCGAACGTCCAGGTGCGGCCCGACGGCCGCATCACCACGCCGCTGATCACCGACATGCCCGCCGTCGGCAAGACCCCGTCGATGCTCGCCGAGGACATCAAGCTCCAGCTGTCGCAGTACATCCAGGAGCCGATCGTTTCGGTCATCGTCAACAAGTTTTCCGGCACCTTCAGCCAGCAGATCCGCGTCGTCGGCGCAACCGAGAAGCCGGCATCGATCCCCTACCGCGCCAACATGACCCTGCTCGACGCGATGATCGCGGTCGGCGGGCTCAGCGAATATGCCTCGGGCAACCGGGCGCGGCTGGTGCGGTTCGACAAGGAGACCGGCAAGCAGCGCGAATACGGGCTGCGCCTCTCCGACCTGCTCCGCAAGGGCGAGACCAAGGCCAACGTCCTGCTGATGCCGGGTGACGTCATCATCATCCCCGAAAGCCAGTTCTGAGGGGCGGATGGGCAACCTTTACGAAGAGATCCGGATTGCGATCCACGGCGTCTGGAACCGCCGGTGGGTGGCACTGGCGATTGCCTGGGCGCTGTGCCTGGCGGGCTGGCTAGCGGTCGCCGTCGTGCCCAACAGCTATGAATCGAAGGCGCGGATCTTCGTCCAGACCGACGACGTGCTGGCCGACCAGATCGGCATCGGCTCCGGCGACCGCCGCCGCGACATCGAACGTGTGCGCCAGACCCTGACGAGTTCGGTCAACCTCGAGAAGGTCGTCCGCGCCACCCGGCTCGGCGACAACGTGACCACCGACAAGCAGATGGAAAGTGCCGTCGCCTCGCTCGGCGAATCGATCAAGGTCGTGAGCCAGCAGGACAACCTGTTCGAAATCACCGCGGTCGCGGGCGGCGGCGGGATAAGCGACCGGGACAACGCCAAGCTCGCGCAGGACGTCGTCCAGAAGATGATCGACATCTTCCGCGAGGAGAACCTTTCCGGCGGTCGCGGGCAGATGAACGACACGCTGGCCTTCATGGACCAGCAGCTCACCGCCCGTCAGAAGGAACTCGAAGCGGCCGAGCAGCGCCAGCAGGAATTCGAGGCCAAGAACGCCGATCTGATGCCGGGTGCGGGTTCGGTCAGCGCGCGCCTGTCCGCGGCTCGCAATGAGCTGCGCGGCGTGGAAGCCGACCTGCTCGCCGCCCAGAGTGCGCTCGCTGCGATCAATGGACAGCTCGCCAGTACGCCGCAGACGCTGGTCATCCCCGGCGCCGCCGGCGGTGCGCGGGGCGCGCTGGCCGATGCCCAGGCCCAGCTGGCCGGGATGCACGCTCGCGGGCTGACCGACGGCCATCCGGACGTGATCGCGCTCAAAAACCAGATCGCGCTGCTCCAGAAGCAGGCTGCAGGCGAGGGCAGCAAGGTTACGGGCACGCCGAACCCTGCCTATGCGTCGCTGATTTCGGTCAAGGCCGACCGCGAGGCGACGCTGGTGTCGCTCCAGTCACGCAAGGCCTCGCTCCAGCAGGATATCGCCCAGGCCACCGCCGGCCAGTTCAGTGAACCGGCGGTCGCGGCCGAGGCGGCACGTATCAACCGCGATTACGACGTGCTCAAGGACCAGTACGACAAGCTGCTTCGCGACCGCGAGGCGCTGCGCCTGCGCGGCCAGGTCGAGACCGAGCACAACGCGATCAAGTTCGAAGTGATCGACCCGCCCTCGACCCCGCGCAGCCCCGTCGCGCCGAACCGGCCGATGTTGCTGGCGCTGGTGCTGGTGCTGGGGCTGGGTGCAGGCGTGGGCGCGGCGTTTGCGGTCGGCCAGCTGCGCTCGACCTTCGCGACGACCGGCGCGCTGGAGCGGTCGACCGGACTCCATGTGCTCGGCTCGGTCTCGGAAGCGATGACCCGCGCAACCCGCGTGCGCCGCGCCAAGCAATTGCGCGTGTTTGCCGGGGCGACCGGGGCACTGGTGGTCGTGTTCGGGCTGCTGCTGGCGCTCGAGATGGTCAAGCGCGGGATGGTGGCGTGAGGGGGATGCGGTGACCGAACAGAGCAAGATCCCCGTGCCGCCCGAAGGCGCATCGCTGATCGAGCGGGCCGCCGGCCGCTTCGATCTGGGCAACTTCCGCGTGCCAGTTCTGCCGCCCGAAGCCCCGGTTCGTGCGCGCCCGCAGGCTCAGGTTCCTGAGCCGGTCCAGGTGTTCGCCGAGCCGGTCGTCGCCGCGCCGGCCGGGGCCGAGCGTGCGCCGTTCGCGCCGCCCGCTCCGCCGTCGGTTCTGCCGACGCGCAAGCCGTTTACCGGACCGTACCACGAGATCGACCGGCTGCATCTGCGCGAACAGTGCCTGATCGAGCCGGAGGGCGCGGTCACCGGTCTTCTCGAGGAGTTCCGCATCGTCAAGCGCCAGCTCCTGCTGGCGGCGGCGGAATCGCGTGCGGGCCATGGTCCGGCGCATGGCGAGCGCATCCTTATCTGCTCGGCCCATCCGGGCGAGGGCAAGACCTTCTGCGCCGTCAACCTCGCGCTGTCGATTGCCGCGGAAAAGGACAACGAAGTCCTGCTGGTCGATGCCGACTTCGCCAAGCCGTCGGTCCTCTCGACGCTGGGCCTGCCCGGCGGGCCGGGGCTGATGGACGCGCTGGCCGACGAGACGATCCAGGTCGAGGACTGCATCCTGGGCACTGACATTCCCGGCCTCTTCGTGCTGCCCGCAGGCAACTCGACCGGGTCCGACACCGAATACCTCGCCAGTTCGCGGACCGCGCGCGTGCTCGACCGACTGACCGAGGCCGCGCCGAGCCGGATCGTCATATTCGATTCGCCGCCCGCGCTCGCCGCGTCGCCGGCGTCGGAGCTGGCGATGCACGTCGGCCAGGCGGTGATGATCGTCCGCGCCGACCGCACCGACGAGGCGGCGCTCAAGGATGCGCTCAGCATCCTGTCGGGGTGTCCCGACATCAAGCTGCTGCTCAACGGCACGAAGTTCTCGCCCACCGGGCGGCGCTTCGGCTCGTACTACGGATACAAGGAATGACCCGGATGCACGCCATGAGGCGCGTCGTTGCGCTGGCGGGAGCGGGGCTCCTGGCCGCCCTGCCTTGTGCGGCTGGCGCGCAGACGCTGCCCTATGCGAGCGACGATTCTCCCCGTGACGAGAAACCGTCGGCGCAGGGCGCGCGGACATCGGTGCGCCCATATCTCGAAGCCGCGCAGGTCGTTTCGGCCGAGCTCTCTCCGGGTGACGACGTGCTGACCTACAGCACGATCGCCGCGGGCGTGGACGCGACCATCGCCGGTCGGCGGACCGCGGGGCAGGTCTCGCTGCGCTACGAACGGCGCATCGCGTGGGACGACAAGGTTGCCGGCGGCGATGTCATCTCGGGGATCGCCCGGGTGAAGCATGACCTCGTGCCGCGCACGCTGTCGATCGAGGCGGGCGCACTGGCGGCGCGCACACGTGTCGAAGCGTCGGGCGGCAACAGCCTCAATCCGGTGGGGGCCGGCGATTCCGTCACGCAGGTCTATTCGCTCTATGCCGGGCCGTCGTTCTCGACCCATGCGGGCGACGTCGCGCTGAGCGGATCCGGCGCGGTCGGGTATAACCGGGTGGAAAGTCCCGATGCGTTGCGGGTTGCACCGGGCCAACCGCTGGTCGACGTGTTCGACGATTCGGTCACGTACTCCGCGCAGGTCGCGGCCGGGGTCAGCCCCGGCGTCGTAGCACCCGTCGGCGCGACCGTCAGCGGCGCCTATGCCCGCGAAGACATCTCCAACCTCGACCAGCGGGTCGAGGACGGGCACGTCCAGCTCGATCTGCTCTATCCCGTCACCAACGACCTGGCGTTCGTCGCCGGGGTGGGCTGGGAGCACGTCAAGGTATCGAGCCGTGACGCGGTACGTGACGTAAACGGCGCGCCAGTGATCGGCTCGGACGGCCGTTACGTGACGGACAAGACCGGCCCGCGGCGCATCGCCTATGACGTCGACGGGCTGATCTGGAACGTCGGCGTGATGTGGCGGCCGAGCCGGCGGACCTCGCTCACGGCGAGCATCGGGCGGCGTTACGACAACACCAGCTATACCGCGAGCTTCGCCTGGGCGCCCGACGACCGGCGTTCGCTGAACCTTTCGGTCTATGACAGCGTCTCGGGTCTGGGCGGCTCGCTGAACCGGGCCCTGCGTGATCTTCCCACCGATTTCGAGGTAACCCGTAACCCGGTGACCGGCGACCTCGACGGGTGCATCGTCGCGCCGAAGAACGGCCTGTGCCTCAACAATGCCCTGGCATCGGTGTCCTCGGCCACGTTTCGCTCGCGGGGGATCAATCTCTCCTACGGGCAGCGGATCGGGCGGCTTTCTGCGGGTCTTGGTGCCGGCTACGACCGCCGGAGCTTCTTCGCCGCGCCCGGCACCGTCCTCGCGCTGGCCAACGGCGTGGTCGACGAGACCTGGTATCTGGGCGGTTCGCTCGCCGGGCCGCTCGGCCGCGACGCCAGCTTCACGACCTCGATCTACGCCAATTGGTACCGCAGCGGATTTTCCTCTGCTGGCGATGCCAATGCCATCGGCGCAAACGCAGCCTACTTTCGCAACCTGACCGACCACCTGACCGCCTCTGCCGCGATCAGCGTGGACGGGATCAGCCGCAAGGCACTTGAAGACGAGTGGTTCGCCTCCGCGCTTCTTGGCCTTCGCTACGATTTCTGAGCCTGGAGCGGTTCGATGTACGACGATTTCTACCAGCTGACGGGACGTCCCTTCCAGCTTACCCCGGACCCCGAGTTCTATTTCGAGAGCGCGACGCACCGGAAGGCGCTGTCGTACCTCGGCTATGGCCTGGCGCAGGGCGAGGGCTTCATCGTCGTGACGGGCGAGGTCGGCGCGGGCAAGTCCACGCTCGCCGCGCACCTGATGGCGACGATCGATCGCAACCGCCTGACCGCGGCGCAGATCGTCACCAGCAAGCTCGACGGCGAGGAACTGGTCCACGTCGCCGCGCATGCCTTCGGGCTGGACGTGGCCGGGCACGACAAGGCTTCGGCGCTCGGCCGGATCGAGCAGTTCCTCCACGAGGAAGCGCGTGCCGGGCGGCGCTCGCTGCTGGTGGTCGACGAGGCGCAGAACCTGTCGGTCTCCGCGCTTGAAGAGCTGCGGATGCTGTCGAACTTTCAGCTCGGCTCGCACCCGCTGCTGCAGATCCTGCTGCTGGGTCAGCCCGAGTTCCGCACGCTGGTGCAGACCTCGCCGGAGCTGGAACAGCTGCGCCAGCGCGTCATCGCCTCGCACCATCTCGAGGCGATGGAAGCCGGCGAGGTCGCCCAATACGTCGAACACAGGCTGTCGCGGGTCGGCTGGACCGGCGACAATCCGGGCGTCGACCAGCGCGTGTTCGCGGACCTTGCAAAGGCGAGCGGCGGCATCCCGCGGCGGATCAACCAGATCTTCAACCGCCTCCTCCTGATGGGCGCGATCGAACAGCGCCCGCGGCTGGATTCGGCGATGCTCAAGGCGGTTCTGGACGACCTGGCGCGCGACACCGCGTTGCCGGTCATCGAAGTCCCGGTCGCCCCGGTTGCGGCAGCCCAGGTGTCCGAACCGACGGGCGTTACGGAGCGTCCGGTCGCGGCATTGGGTGATTTCGGCAGCGAACTCGCCGAACTGCGCGCTGCCCTGGCCCAGCGCGACGAGCAGATCGCCGAGCTCCAGCAGGCTGTAGTCGAACTCGCCGAACAGCAGCCCGCCAACCTCGCGGTACCCGAAGGACCGAGCGACAGCGAATTGCTCGAAGCCCTGGGCGAGGCGGCGCGGCGCATCGCGACGCTCGAATCCCGCCAGCTCGAGCAGGAGCAGACGCTGCGCCACACGCTCACCATGCTGATCGAGTGGATCGAGTCCGACGACCCCCACCGCGTCGCCGCCTGACGCCCGCGAAAGGACACCGATGCACGGCCGCGCGCCCCGCGCCACCGCCCCGCTGAACGGCCTTTCGGTCGACGTCGAGGAGTGGTTCCAGGTCGGCGCGTTCGAGCGGACCATCGCGCCCGCCGACTGGGGCAGCCTTGAAAGCCGTGTCGAGCGCAACTGCGACGCGATACTCGCGCTGTTTGCCAACGCCGGCGTCTCGGCGACATTCTTCACGCTTGGCTGGGTTGCGGAGCGCCATCCCGCAATGATCCGCCGGATCGTGGAGGCGGGTCACGAGCTCGCCAGCCATGGCTGGGCGCACGACCGCGTGTTCAAGCTCGGCCACCAGGCGTTCGCCGCGGATATCGGGCGTGCCCGCAAGGTGCTGGAGGACGTGTCGGGCAGCGCGGTCATCGGTTACCGCGCGCCCAGTTTTTCGATCGACACGCGGACGCCCTGGGCGCACGAAGTGCTGGCCGAGCACGGGTATGCCTATTCCTCCTCGGTCGCGCCGGTCGTTCACGACCACTACGGCTGGCGCGAAGCGCCCCGCTTTGCCTTCCGTCCGGTGGCTGGGGCGGAGTTGATCGAGATTCCGGTGACGACGGCGGAGGCGATGGGGCGGCGGTTCGCTGCAGGGGGAGGCGGCTTCTTCCGCGTCCTGCCCTATGGCTTCACCCGCTGGGCCATCAGGCAGGTCAATGCGGCCGGGCATGGTGCGGCGTTCTATTTCCATCCGTGGGAGATCGATCCCGACCAGCCGCGCGTGGCCGGCGCTCCGCTGCGGTCGCGGCTGCGCCACTATACCGGCCTTTCGGGCATGGCGGCGAAGCTCTCGCGGCTCGCACGCGAGTTCCGCTGGGGGCGAATGGACGCGGTTGCGGCGCAGGACGCGGCGCTGATCGCATGAACGCGCCGTTTACTCCCCCGCGCACCCGCGTCCGCCGCGCCGACCTTGGCGACCGTCCGGCCGTTGCGGCCTTTCTAAAGCAGAACGGCGGGACCGCGTTCCATGACTTTCGCTGGCTCGATGCGGTCGAACGCTCCACCGGGCATCACCTGCACCTCCTGCTGTGCGAGAGCGGCGGCGACATTCGCGGCCTGCTTCCGCTCCACGAGGTCCATTCCCCGCTGTTCGGGCGGGCGCTGGTCTCGACGGGGTTTGCCGTGGGCGGCGGCATCATCGCGGACGGGCCGGCGGAGGCGGTCATGCTCGCAGAAACCGCCGAGGACATGGCCGCCCGCCTCTCCTGCCCGACGATCGAGCTGCGCGGCGGGCTGCTTCCTGACCGGAGCGGCTGGCACATCAAGACCGAAAGCCACGCCGGCTTTGTCACTGCGCTTGCGGACGACGACGAGGCGCAGCTGCTCGCGATCCCGCGCAAGCAGCGGGCCGAGGTGCGCCGGGGCCTTGGCAACGGCCTGGAGGTCTGCGTCGGGCGCGGCCCGGCGGAGCGCGCCTGGCACTACGCGGTCTACGCCGAATCTGTCCGCAATCTCGGCACGCCGGTGTTCCCCCGCGCGCTGTTCGAGGCGGTAATGGACGGGTTCGGAGACGACGCGGACATTCTCACCGTGCTGTCCGATGCCAGGCCTGTCGCCAGCGTTCTCAGCCTCTACCACGGCGGCGCGGTCATGCCGTACTGGGGCGGGGGCACCTGGGCGGCCCGGGCGCTGCGGGCCAACGACGTGATGTACTATGCGCTGATGAACCACGCGCGTGCCAGGGGCTGCGAGCGGTTCGACTTCGGCCGGTCCAAGACGGGCAGCGGTGCGTATCACTTCAAGCGCAACTGGGGGTTCGTGCCCGAGCCGCTGTCTTACGCAGTGTGGAGCGCCGACGGGGCCGCACCGCGCGACGTCAACCCGCTGAGCCCTCGCTACAAGGCCAAGATCGCGATGTGGCAGAAGCTCCCGCTGCCTGTCGCCAATCGCCTCGGCCCGCTGATCGCGGCCGGTCTCGCGTGAGCGTGGCGGCATGAGTGAAATCCTGTTCCTGGCCCATCGCATCCCGTTTCCGCCCGACCGCGGCGACAAGATCCGCTCGCACAACCTGCTGAAGGCGCTGGCCCGGCTCGCGCCCGTCCATGTCGCCTGCTTCATGGATGACGACGCGGATGCCGCCGAGGAAGCGAACCTTGCCGCGCTGGCGGCGAGCCACTGCCTGGTCCGCCGCACCAAGCCGGTTCCGCTGGCCGCGCTCGAGGCGCTGGCATCGGGGCGTCCGGTGAGCCTGCCGGCCTTCGCATCCTCGCGGATCGACCGTTATGTGGCCGACACGTTACGTAACCGGCCGATCTCGACGCTGTTCGTGTTCTCGGTCCAGATGGCGCAGTACATTCCGGACGACTTCGCGGGGCGGGTGGTCATGGATTTCGTCGACGTAGATTCGGCGAAGTTCGATGCCTATGCGGCCCGGGCGTCGCAGCCCCTGCGGTCGATCTACGCCCGCGAGGGCCGGCTGCTCTCGCGGTTCGAGGAACGGGTCGCCCGCCGCGCCGATGCCACCCTGCTGGTGACCCCGCAGGAAGCCGAGCTGTTCCGCTCGCGCCTCGCCGAACGCCGCAACCCGCCCCGGATCGAAGCGGTCGCCAATGGCATCGACAGTGCCTTCTTCGATCCCGCCGGGGTCGCCCCGACGGCCCGGATGGTCGAAGGTGGTCCGCAAGTCGTGTTCACCGGGCAGATGGACTATCCGCCCAACGTCGCGGCGGTCGAGATGTTCTCGCGCGAAGTCATGCCGGCAATCCTCTCGGCTCATCCCCATGCGCGGTTCCATATCGTCGGGCGCGAGCCCTCCGCCGCGGTGCGGGCGCTCGACGGCCTGAACGGGACGGCGGTGCAGGGCCGGGTGCCGGATGTTCGCCCGTGGCTCGCCGGCGCGGATCTGGTCGTTGCGCCGCTGACGATTGCCCGGGGCGTGCAGAACAAGGTGCTGGAGGCAATGGCGATGGCTCGCCCCGTCCTCGCCACGACCGCTGCCGCGACCGGTATCCCCGCAATGCACGGCACGGATCTGGCCGTTACCGACGGTGCCGATGCGCTGGCCAAGGAAGCGATCCGCCTGCTGCGCGATGCTTCCGCGCGGCAGGCCATGGGACTGTCAGCGCGGCGCTTCGTAGTCGAAAATTGCAGCTGGAACAGCGTTCTGGCCGGGTTGCCGTATCTGGTCGGTCTCGATCGGCGGGAGCAGCGCGATGCCGCCTGAGGCCGTGCTCACCCGGAGCGCTGCCCGCTGGGCCGAACAGGTCCCCGAAACGTGGCGCGCCCCGCTGGCACGGCTGGGCCTCGCGTGGACCGCGATCCTCGTCCTGTTCATCGGCGACTGGGCCGACATGGCCGCGCAGTGGTGGGACAGCTCGACCTACAATCACATCCTGCTGATACCCTTCATCCTCGGGTGGTTGGTCTCGCTCCGCTGGCAGCAGGTGCAGAAGCTGACGCCGACCGCGTGGTGGCCAGGGCTGGTCCCGTTTGCCGGGGCCGCCTTCCTCTGGCTGTTGGGCTCGCTCGCCGGGGTGGGGCAGGCAAGTCAGCTGGCAGTCGTGGTGATGGCGCAGGCGGCGGCGGTTACCCTGTTCGGTCCGCGAGTCACCGCCGCACTCGCCTTTCCGCTGGCCTACATGCTGTTCCTCGTTCCGTTCGGCGACGAGCTGATCCCGACTCTGCAGACCGTGACCGCCAAACTGACGATGGTCCTGCTGTTCTGGACGCACTTGCCGGCGACGATTGAGGGCGTGTTCATCACCACGCCGACCGGCTACTTCGAGGTGGCCGAGGCTTGCTCGGGCGTGAAGTTCCTGATCGCGATGATCGCCTACGGTGCGCTGGTTGCGAACGTCTGCTTCCGGTCGTGGCCGCGCCGGGCGGCGTTCATGGCGGTATCCGTGGCCATGCCGATCCTTGCCAACGGGGTGCGAGCATGGGGGACGATCTTCATCGCGCACTACCGCGGCATCGAGTTCGCCGCGAGCTTCGACCACGTGTTCTACGGCTGGGTGTTTTTCGCCGTGGTCATGGCGCTGGTCATGGCGCTGGGCTGGAAGTTCTTCGACCGGGCGGTGGACGATCCGATGATCGATGCAGGAGCCATCGCCGCTTCTCCGACGCTTGGCCGACTTGAGCGGTTTGGCCTTGGCGGAGGCAGGGCGCTGCTGTCGGTCGCCGGAATCCTCGCGCTCATGCTCGGCTGGGCGACCCTCGCGAGCCATGTCCGCGCCGATCTGCCACGACAGGTGTTCCTGCCCGAGGTGCCCGGCTGGCAGCGCATCGACTACCAGCCGGCGACATGGTGGGAGCCGCGCCACGGCGGGGCTGACCATCGCCTGCTCGGAAGCTATCGTGACGGGCAGGGGCGGGTGGTCGACGTCTCGTACGCGCTCTATTCGAGCCAGGAGGAAGGGCGCGAGGCGGGCGGTTTCGGCGAGGGTGCTCTGCCGCCGGGCCATGTGTGGAACTGGGTCGCACAGGGCCCTGCGATTGCCAATGGCAAGTCCGACCGGATCCAGGCCGCCGGCCCGCTCGACCGCCTGGCCGTGACGTACTACCGCACCGACGGTCTCGTAACGGGCAGCAACCTTCGCCTGAAACTGGCGAACATCCGCGACCGGTTGCTGCTTTCGGCGTCGCCCACGGCCGTGCTCGTAGTTTCGGCAGAGGACAGCGCGGAACGCCCGGCCGGGGATGCCGTCAACGCCTTCCTCGCGGGGACCGGCCCGGTGAATGCGTGGATGGACCGGTTGGGTCAGGGAAGGTAGCAGGGCACCATGTGCGGCATTGCCGGGATCTTCCACACCGAGGGCCTCAAGCCCGTCGATCCCGCCCGGCTCGAGCGGATGGGCGAGGCGATCGTTCACCGCGGCCCCGATGGCGACGGGGTGTGGACCGCGCCCGGTGTCGGCCTTGGCTTTCGCCGCCTCGCGATCATCGACCTCGCCGGCTCGCCCCAGCCGATGCAGTCGGCGGACGGCGGGGCGGTGCTGGTGTTCAACGGCGAGATCTACAACTTCCGCGAACTGCGCGAGGAACTGAAGTCGCTCGGCGCGACATTCCGCACCGATGGCGACGGCGAGGTCATTCTTGCGGCCTGGCAGCAGTGGGGCGTCGATTGCCTGCCGAAACTGCATGGCATGTTCGCCTTTGCGCTTTACGACCTGCGGCAGAAGACGCTGCTGCTGGCGCGCGATCGGCTCGGCGTGAAACCGCTGCACATGGCACGCCTTTCGGACGGCAGCGTGATCTTCGGCTCGGAACTGAAGCAGCTCCTCGCCCATCCGCTGCTGCGACGGGAGATCGATCCGCTGGCGGTCGAGGACTACCTGACCTGGGGCTTTGTGCCCGATCACCGCTCGATCCTTGCCGGGGTAGAGAAGCTTCCGGCGGGCCACTACCGCCTGCTGCGCCACGACGCACCGCCGCCGCCTCCGGTGCAGTGGTGGGACGTTTCCTTCGAGCAGCGCGAGAAGGGCAGCGCCGCCGATCTCGGCGCGCACCTGCTCCACCGCCTGCGCGAGGCCGTGACCTCCCGGATGTTGGCGGACGTTCCGCTTGGGGCGTTCCTCTCGGGCGGGGTGGACAGTTCGGCGGTCGTCGCCCTGATGGCCGAAGCCAGCCGCGATCCGGTCAAGACCTGCTCCATCGGCTTCGACGTCGCCGCCTATGACGAGACCGGCTATGCCACGCAGGTCGCGCAGCGGTTTGCCACCGACCATCGCCAGCGCCTCGTCTCACCCGACGACTTTGCCTTGGCCGATACCTTGGCCGGGGTCTTCGACGAGCCCTTTGCCGACGCCTCTGCCTTGCCGACATACCGCGTCTGCCAGCTCGCCCGCGAGACGGTCACCGTTGCCCTCTCCGGCGACGGCGCGGACGAGGCGTTCGCCGGGTATCGCCGCCAGGCGTTCCACTTGCGCGAGGAGCAACTCCGCCGGCTCCTCCCCGGTTCGCTGCGGGCCCCGATATTCGGCGGGCTTGGCCGCGCCTACCCCAAGGCGGATTGGGCGCCGCGTCCGCTGCGGGCCAGGACGACGCTGCTGAGCCTCGCCCAGAGCGGGGAGGAGGGTTATGCCCGCGGCCTCTCCGTGACGGAGCCCGGACTGCGCGACGCGCTCTACACCGAAGACTTCCTGAAGCTGCGCGGCGATTACCGGGCCGAGCAGCCCTTCGTCGACCTGATGCGGGCCGCGCCAGCACGGACCGGGCTGGATCGCGCGCAGTATGCCGACCTCAAGTTCTACCTGCCCGGCGACATCCTCACCAAGGTCGACCGCGCGAGCATGGCTGTGAGTCTTGAAGCACGCGAACCGCTGCTCGACCACCGCCTGATCGAGTTTGCGGCGCGTCTACCCGAAGGAATGCGGGTTCGCGGGATGACCGGCAAATGGCTGCTAAAGCGCGCGATGGAGCGCTACTTGCCGCGTGACGTCCTTTACCGGCCGAAGATGGGCTTCGTCACCCCGATTGCCGCATGGTTCAGGGGCCCGCTCGCCGGGGAGGCGCGTGCGTTGTCGTCGAGCGCGGCGCTGGCGCGGACCGGTTGGCTGCGCGGCGACAGGGTAGCTGAGCTGGCCACCGCGCATATCGCAGGCCGCAGCGACCATAGCCGCTTGTTGTGGCAGTTGCTGATGCTCGACAAGTCGCTTTCGCGCCTCGGCGTCTGAGCGCGGCCAGGCGGGGCGTTACCACGCCGAAGTATGGTAACCGGCCTTTAACCGTCAAAATGGTAGCAGTTCCTGTCAACAAACAGCTTGCGGGACAATGCGCGCCTTCTGGAAGTCTCCTCTTTTCATCGCGATCGCGCTCGGGCTGGTGACCATCATCAGCCGCGACGCCCGCGATCTGGAGCATTTCGTCCAGAATACGTGGTTTCGTTATCATAGCGAAAAGGTCCCGACGGGCGCTGCCATTGTCTCTCTCGATGGCGAAACACGGCCCGAATCGAGCTCACCCGTTACCGCCACTGCCGAACAGGCAAAGCTTGTAACCAAGCTCCTGGCGGCGGGCGTTGATCATATCTATCTTGATTTTCCAGCGACCGCTGGAGCGGATCCGATTGGCGATGAACTCCTTCGCCAACAGGTCTGGGCGGCGCGGGATCGGGTAACTCTGGTCAATCGAGGCGTCGTCACTGCGCGTCCGGCCGCAGCCATGAGGCTGACCCAGCCGCGCTTCCAGCCCGCGCCGGGTACTGATGTGGCGTTTTCCTCGTGGTCGCTGAATTTCCTTTTCACCCCACTGTCTTCCGATGCGACCGCTAATCTTGGTGGACGACGGCTTCGGGCCGTCGCAGCCGCGATGAATCCGGAAGTTGAGGCGCCCACTGAGCTCTATCCGGATTTCACGATTGCGCGCGACAGCGTGCCGACCGTCGATGCTCGCGGTCTCCTTACGGACGATAGCGACCTGTCGGGGATGGCCGGCAAGAAAGTCTTCGTGACCCAGACGGGTGTCAATCTCGATACCGCGGTCAACTATTTCGGCGTCGGCAAGGTGCCGATGGCTTTTGTCGATATTGCGACAGCGACCGGCATGGGGAGGGGCGGCAGCGACTTCCTGTGGTGGCAGCCATTCCTGCTAGTGCTCGTTGCTGGCGTGCTGGTGGGGCGCAGGGTTCAGTCGCGCCAGCGCCGCGCGGCCCTTTACACGATGGTTGTGGTGATCATCACGGTCGGGCCGCTTTACCTGCGATCACACGGATTTGTGACGAACTTTGGCGGCGCACAGGTGGCGCTCGTCATCTACGGCGCGTTGCGCGGTTGGCAGAAGTGGCGCGAGCGGATGCGCACGACCGCGTCGGGCTCGGGTCTTCCCAACATCGAGGCCCTGTCCCAGGGAGGAATCCCGCCAGGGACAGACGTCGTCGCGGTTTCCGTCAGCAATTACGAGCAGATGCTCGCGAGCCTGCCTCGCGAGCTACATGGCGAATGTGCGCGGCAAATTGCGCGCCGGCTCTCGGTCGCGGCGTCGGGCTCGCGCGTCTATGACAATGACAACGGCCACTTTGTCTGGCTCGTCCAGCCATATGCGCTCGATGCGCTGATCGCCCAGTTCGAAGGTCTGAAGGCGCTGTTCTCGGCTCCGCTGGTCATCGGCGGGCACGTCCTCGATACCAATGTCCACTTCGGGCTCGACCGCAATTCCGCGAACCAGGCAATCAACCGGATCCGTTCAGCGATCGTCAGCTCGTCGGAAGCGCAGTCGAAGGGCAAGCTTTATGAGGAGTTCGGCCAGCAGCGTCTCGCCGAAGCGCCTTGGGAGCTATCGCTCAATGCGCGCATCGACGAGGCGCTGCGCAACGGGGATATCTGGCTGGCGTTCCAGCCGCAGCTGGACCTGCGCCGCGACCGCATTTCCGGCGCCGAAACCCTGATCCGCTGGACCGATCCGGAGCGCGGCGTGATCCCGCCCGATTCCTTCATCATCCAGGCCGAGCGCGCCGGGCGGATCGATGCGATTACATATTGGGTGCTGGAGCGGGCGATCGAGGCTTCGGGCGATCTGGGCAGCCTCGTCGGCAAGGATTTCCACCTCGGCGTCAACCTTTCGGCGTGGATGGTAGACCAGCCCGGACTTGTCTCACACGTCAGCGAGATCGCAGCGCGTACCGGGTTCGACTGTCGCAAGCTGACGTTCGAGGTCACCGAGACCTTCAGCATGACCAATCGCGAGCTGGCCAAGCGGAATCTTGAAGACCTGCGCGCGATGGGCTTCCGCCTGTCGATCGATGATTTCGGGACCGGGTGGGCCAGCCTGTCCTATCTTTCGGAGATCCAGACCGACGAGATCAAGCTCGACAAGCGCTTCGTCCAGGCGGTCTGCCACAACCATCGGGACCGCGCGATCGTGCGCAGCACCATCCAGCTGGCCCAGTCGCTGGGGCAGGTGATCGTGGCAGAAGGGGTCGAGGACCTGCCGACCTTGAGGGCACTGCGCGAACTCGATTGCGACGTCGCGCAGGGCTACCTGATTGGTCGGCCTGTCCGGTACGACGAGTTCGTCCGAACCCTGGATATGCTTCCAGATCGGAGGCAATCCGCGATTTAGGGCTTGTTAACCATAGAGTTTTACCATATTTCTTGGGCTCCCTCACAACGGGAGAACAGGAATGCTTATCGCTGGTATCATTGAGTGGTTCTTCCAGACCTTCGGGATGTGAGAACCGGATGCCGGTTTCCGGTGTCACAGTTCATCGGGATCTAAGCCCGTGAAAAAGTTCAAAAATCAGGGGTAAGTCGTTTGCGCGGCTTGCCCCTGATTTGCTTTCGGCGGCGCAATTCGGGACGCCGAAGAGTGCTCCCGGATTGGCTATGGAAAGCGGTTAACCACGATTCGGCGGGCACTGTCCGACCTATCCAACGTTAACCTGATTTTTGGGCCGATCCGGGGCTATGCCGCCGCGATCACGCTTCGCCGTGGCCGAGCGCGAGATAATCCTGGCTCTGCATTTCCATGAGTCGGCTGACGGTCCGGTCGAACTGGAATCGGCCTTCGTCGTCCCCCTTGCCTGACCCGTAAAGCGCGATCGGTTCGGCATCGGCGGAGGCGATCAGCTTGACCTTGTGTTCATACAAGGCGTCGATCAGCGTTATGAAGCGCGCCGTCTCGTTGCGCTGCTCCGCGCCCAGTTGCGGGATCCCGACGATGATCACGGTATGGTAGTGCCGGGCAATGGCCAGATAATCCGCCGCGCCGCGCGCCTCCGCGCACAATCGCTTGAAGCTGAAGACCGCAACGCCCTTGAGGCTTTTGGGTACGTGAATCGTGCGGCCGACGCCGACGTCGAGATCCGCAGCGGGCACGTGCTCGCTATCCTCGGGCGGATAGTCGGTCAGGCGGAAAAAGGCCTCGCGAACCGCTGCCGTCGCTTCTGGGCCGTTCGGGACATGCCACGTGCCGACCCCCTGCAGGCGTTCGAGCCGGTAGTCCGTTGGCCCGTTGAGACCCACCACATCGAGCCGCTCGCCGATCAGCGCGATGAAGGGCAGGAAATGCTCGCGGTTCAGCCCGTCCTTGTAGAGATCCTGCGGCGGCCGGTTCGAGGTGGTAACGATGGTCACGCCGCCTTCCACGATCAGCGCCGTGAACAGCCGGCTCATGATCATGGCGTCGGCGCTGTTGTTCACCACCATCTCGTCGAAGGCCAGTACGCGGACCTCGCGGGCGATTTCGGCGGCGACGGGCAGAATCGGGTCGCCGCTTTCCTTCTTGCGCTCTTCGCGCAGGCGCGCGTGCACCTCGAGCATGAATTCGTGGAAATGGGCGCGGCGCTTCTGCGGGATTTCCAGGCAGTCGTGGAACAGGTCCATGAGCATCGACTTGCCGCGACCGACCCCGCCCCACATGTACACGCCGCGCGGGCTTTCCGGTTTCTTTCGCCCGAACAGCTTGCCGAGCAGGCCGCCGGTGTCCTGCGGTGCTTCAAGCTCCTGTTGCAGCCGGTCCAGCCGCGCTGCCGCTGCGGCTTGCTCGGGATCGGGCCTCAGTTCCCCGGCGGCAACCAGTTCGGCATAACGCGCCGAAACCCGCGTCACCGCTTCGACGCCTTGCGGACGGTTGCGGAAAACGAGGCGAGGATCGCGTCATCCTGTTCGACCAGCCCGCGCAGGAACACGAGCCGGCCGGTTTCGCGCAGAACTTCGACCACGGCGTCGACCGGCGTCCCGAACTTGCCGGCGGACAGGAACTGCTGGTTGAGATCGAGCGTCACCGCGCCGTCGCCGTCGCCTTTCAGGACAAGCCGGATCGCGGCGAACAGTGCGAGATCCACCAGCAGCATCATCGCGCCGCCGTGGAGCGTGTTCAGCATGTTGCAGTGCTGGCGCGCCGGTTGCATCCGCAACCGCGCGCGCTGCTTTCCGTCCGGTCCATCCTCGACCCGCACGCTGAGGGGGGCGATGACGTGCGCGAAGCTCTCCGCATCGCGCGCCCGGTACGTATGCCAGCCGGGATTGTCGGGATCGGGCTCGAAATGGAACCGGGCGAGATTATCGGACAAGCGTCATCACCCGGGCAGGATCAGACCAGCCGTTCCGCCGTCATCTTCTTGATTTCGGCGATCGCCCGCGCCGGCGACAGGCCTTTCGGGCAGACGTTGGCGCAGTTCATGATCGTGTGGCAGCGATAGAGCCGGAACGGATCCTCGAGCTCGTCGAGGCGTTCGCCGGTCATCTCGTCGCGGCTGTCGGCCAGCCAGCGATAGGCCTGAAGCAGGATCGCCGGGCCGAGGAACTTGTCGGAATTCCACCAGTAGCTGGGGCACGAGGTGCTGCAGCAAGCACACAGGATGCACTCGTACAGCCCGTCGAGCTTTTCGCGCTGTTCCGGCGACTGGAGCCGCTCCTTGCCCGAAGGCGTGGTCGACACAGTCTGCAGCCACGGGCGGATCGAGGCGTACTGGGCGTAGAAGTGCGTGAAATCGGGCACCAGGTCCTTGATCACGTCCATGTGGGGCAGGGGCGTGATCCGCACGTCGCCCTTGAGATCCTCGATCGCGGTGGTGCAGGCGAGGCCGTTGCGGCCGTTGATGTTCATCGAGCACGAACCGCAGATGCCTTCGCGGCACGAGCGGCGGAAGGTCAGGGTCGGGTCCTGTTCGGACTTCATCTTGATGAGCGCGTCGAGCACCATCGGGCCGCACTGGTCGAGGTCGATCTCGAAGGTGTCGTAACGCGGGTTCTGGCCGCTGTCGGGGTCGTAGCGATAGACCTTGAACTTGCGGATCTTGCCGTTGGTGGCCGAGGCGTGGTGCCGCGACTTGCCGGTGATCTTGCTGTTCTTCGGGAGAGTGAAGGTCGCCATCGTTCTGCCCCTATGCGCTACGGTTCGCGCCGTGATCCGCGCTTTTGTCCAAGCTAGCTGAGTCGGGTTCTTAGCGAAAGGGGCGCGAGGCACAAGCGTTGACGCCGCAAAATTTCGACCGCCGGCCAAGGGGCGGGGACGCTACGGCTTTGTCGGAGGGCCCGGGGAGGCGGAGCCGAGGAGACCGGGAAGGCTCCGCCTCATGAAGACTATCGGGATACCGGTACCAAAGCACGGACCGTGCCAGTTTCCCAACGTGCCGCGATTGCGGGCGTTCGGCACGGTGTGCGGAGTCGCCACTTCATCAGCTTGTCAAATATCCCGACAAGTATGGAGGGGTCTTGGCAAGCGCAGCGAACCGGCGCAAAGCTGGCGGCGATGATGAACGTAAGCGACCTGGGCGACAATGCGGACGCCCCGCCGGCCATCCCGGCAGCCACCGTAGTTATCTATCGCCGCGACCCGGGCGGGGAGGAGCGCGCGGCGCAGGTGCTCATGGTCATCCGCTCGAAGACGATGAGCTTTGCCGGCGGTGCGGCGGTGTTTCCGGGCGGGCGGATCGATCCGGCGGACTATGACCTGGCCCGCGAGATCGCCCCGCACCTGCCAGAGATAGACGCGGCTTCGCGGATCGCGGCGATCCGCGAAACGCTGGAGGAAACCGGCCTCGCGCTTGGCATCGCAGAGGCGGTCAGCGCCGAAGTGGCCTCAGAAGCCCGCGCCTTCCTGCTCGAGCAGGGCGCGCTCGCCCCGGTATTGCAGCGGCACGGCTGGACCCTGATGCTCGACCGGCTGGTGCCGTTCGCGCACTGGCTGCCGCGGCACAAGGGCATGAAGACCTTCGACACGCGCTTCTATATCTACGACATCGGCACCGGCGCCGTGGACATCTCGGTCGACGCTACCGAGAACAACCACCTGTTCTGGGCGAGCCCTGCGGAAGTGCTCGAAAGGGTCGAGGCGGGCGAGATCGAGGTGATCTTCCCCACCCGCCGCAATCTCGAACGGCTCGCCGCTTACCCCACGTTCGAGGAATGCCGGGCCCATGCCGACGCGACTCCGATCGTCACCGTAACCCCGCGGGTCGAGGAGCGCGACGGCGGGCCGTGGCTGGTGATACCCAGCCACGCCGGTTACCCGTGCGACGGCGAACCGATCGAGATGGCCCGCAGGATGTAAGCCGGAAAGGCTGGCGCGCCCGGCAGGACTCGAACCTGCTGCCTCAAGATTAGAAGTCTCGCGCTCTATCCAGATGAGCTACGGGCGCGCGCCGGGGCTGCTCATACCGGGCTTTGCGGGAAGCGCAAACCGGGTTAGCAGGTGCGGCCATGAGCGATCTGCACATCCATCGCATCGACGGGACCACCGGCGCGCGCCGTCACTTCCGCTATTTCGACTATGTAATGGCCTCGTTCGTCGCCATCCTCTTGCTGTCGAACCTGATCGGCGCGGCCAAGCTCGCGCAGGTTGGTGGCTATACATTTGGCGCGGGCATCCTGTTCTTTCCCGTCTCCTATGTCATCGGCGACGTGCTGACCGAGGTCTATGGCTATGCCAACGCCCGCCGCTGCGTGTGGATGGGGTTCTTCGCGCTGATCTTTATGGCGTTCATGAGCACGATCGTCGTCGCCATGCCGCCGGCGCCGGGCTGGGACGGGCAGGCCGCCTACGAAAGCGTGTTCGGCTCGACCTGGCGGATCGTCCTCGCCTCGATCACCGCGTTCTGGGCGGGCGAGTTCGTCAACTCGTTCGTCCTCGCCAAGATGAAGATCCTCACGCAAGGCAAGGCGCTGTGGACCCGGACGATCGGCTCGACGGTGTTCGGCCAGGCGGTCGACAGCCTGCTGTTCTACCCGATTGCCTTCCTCGGCATCTGGACGACCGAGCAGGTGCTGACCGTGATGGTCACCAACTGGCTGATGAAGGTGGTGTGGGAAGCGGTGCTGACGCCGGTGACCTATGCCGTGGTCGGCTGGCTCAAGGCCCGCGAGGGGACCGAGGTGTTCGACACCGGGACCGATTTCTCGCCGTTCGCCAAGGCCCCGTCGCAGTAGAGGCGGTTCAGGTTCGGCCTGCCATTCCTGGCGAAGTTGACACGGTTGACAGTGTCCTGAGCGAAAACTCGCGAGGCCCCGCAAGAGGGCCGCGCCGGTCCCGCATGGTCTGCGGGAGCCCGGCGAATCCGGGGTATTCAGGCTGCGAAAGAGCGGCGCCGTCCATGGCAGGAAACCCGCCTGTAGGACAGCGCCGCCTTGGTTACCCGAACCCTCAGTCCGCGATCAGGCCGATCGCGATGTAGACGAGGATCAGCGAGCCGAAGCCGAGCAGGGTGCCCAGCACCCAGGCGACGCGGACGAGGGTAACGTCGACCCCGGTGTAGTCGGCGATGCCGGCCGAAACGCCCATCACCTTGCCGCGCGCCTTGTTCAGGCGGAAACCGCCGCGGCTGTTGCTGACGGGACGCGCACCAAAGTCGCTGGCTCCCTCTTCGAAACGCAGGTCGCTCATGCCGAAATCTCCTGGGCAAAGTCCGCGCCCTGCTGCGGCGCGGGGGTGGAAACGGTGGTCCCGATCAGCGCGAGGCTGAGCGCGAAGGCGGTGCCGGCGGCCACGATATGGGCGGCGAAGTTGCGGATGGTGGTCATTCTTGTTCCCCTTTAGTGTTCGGTTTCACCGGTGGTCCGGTGGATGAACGAAGCATTGCAGGGGGCGTGCCAAATGCGGGAAATGGCGGTTTTGGGCCGTTTCGGCCCGGGGAACTGGAAATTCCGGAAGTCCGCAATCCGAACGATTGGGAAATTCTCCGGAAAAATAGCAAAAGGACAAGCCCCGGCCGCGCGGCAGGCGGCCGGGGCTTGCTTAACCGTCAGGCGAGCATGCGGACCTTCGGTTCGCGGTTCCAGTGACGCTTGGGCGCGATCCCGGCAAAGTCGGCGAGCGTGACAACGCCCTCGTCCGCCACGACCCCGGCCTTGTCGAGCAGCGCCTGTGCGCCCGGATTGTGGCCGATGGTCTTCACATGGCCGAACGCATCCATCACGAACTGGACTGCCGCGCCGTCCATGGCCAGCTTCTCGGCCGCATCGGGGTGGAGCACCACCGCGATCGCATCGAACAGGACCGAGGGTGACCCGGCCAGCTGGCCGTCGGCCTTCATGGTGCCGCCCTTCAGTTTCAGTCCGCCGACCTTGGGGGCCACGGTGAACACCGAACCGCCAGCCTTCTCCACGGCAGCGGTGACCTTGTCGATCTCCGCCTTGTCGGATGCTTCGTCGAACAGCAGCGCGACCTTGCGGCCCTTCATGGGCGTGTCGCCCTGCTTGACGATCGACAGCGCATCGGACGGGTCGAGGTCGATCGGCGCGCTCGCCGGCACCGATGCCGCGGGCAGGTCCATCGCCAGGCCAGCCGCTACCCGAGCGGCGAGGTCTTCATCGACGTTGCGGAGGTTGGAAAGCATCCGCAGGCGGATCGGCTCGAGCATCACCTTGGAAAGCTCGAACGTGAACGCCGACGCCATGTGCGCCTGCTCGATCGGGGTCTGCGAGCGATAGAACAGCCGCGCCTGGCTGTAATGGTCGGCGAATGTCTCGCTGCGGATCCGCAGCTTCTGGGCTGCATCGTTGCGCTCGGCGTTCTTGGCGACGGTGCGGAAGCCGGCATCGCTTTCGCGCGGGCCGCCGTCCTCGCCGTTATCGGCCAGGCTGTTCGGCTCGTAGTTGGCCCGGCCCTTGGGGACCATCGTCTGCATCATCCCGTCGCGTTCGAAATTGGCGAACGGGCAGCGCGGTGCATTGATCGGGATCTGGTGGAAGTTCGTGGTGCCGAGCCGCGACTTCTGGGTGTCGAGATAGGAGAACAGCCGACCCTGCAGCAGCGGGTCGTTCGAGAAGTCGATGCCCGGCGGGACGTTGCTGGGCAGGAATGCGGCCTGCTCGGTTTCCGCGAAGAAGTTGTCGACGTTCCTGTTCAGCGTCATCCGGCCGATGATCCGGACCGGGAGCAGTTCTTCGGGAATGAGCTTGGTGGCGTCGAGCACGTCGTATGGCAGGCTCGCGGCGAACGCTTCGTCGAACACCTGGATGCCGAGGTCCCATGCCGGAAAGTCGCCGCTGTCGATCGCTTCGAACAGGTCGCGGCGATGGTAGTCGGGGTCAGCGCCCGCGATCTTCACCGCTTCGTCCCAGCAGGTTGACTGAAGGCCGAGCACCGGCTTCCAGTGGAACTTGACGAAGGTATCGTCGCCATCGGCATTGACCAGGCGGAACGTGTGGACCCCGAACCCTTCGATGGTGCGGAGCGAGCGGGGGATCGTGCGGTCGCTCATCGCCCACATCAGCATGTGGGTCGATTCCGGCATCAGGCTGACGAAGTCCCAGAACGTGTCGTGCGCGCTGGCGGCTTGCGGATAGCCGCGGTCGGCTTCCATCTTCACCGAATGGACGAGGTCGGGAAACTTGATCGCGTCCTGGATGAAGAACACCGGGATGTTGTTGCCGACAAGGTCCCAGTTGCCTTCGGGCGTGTAGAACTTGACGGCGAACCCGCGCACGTCGCGCGGCGTGTCGACCGAGCCGGACCCGCCGGCCACCGTCGAAAAGCGGGCGAACACTTCGGTCGTCGTGCCCTTCGCGAACACCGCGGCGCGGGTGAGGTCGCTGATGTCCTCCTTCGCCTCGAAGATGCCGTGCGCGCCCGAACCGCGGGCGTGGACGATGCGTTCGGGAATACGCTCGTGATCGAAGTGGAAGATCTTTTCGCGCAGGACGAAGTCCTCGAGCAGCGTCGGCCCGCGAGAGCCCGCCTTGAGGCTGTTCTGGTTGTCGCTGATCGGCACGCCGAAATTGGTGGTGAGGCCGCCGCCCTGCTGGTGGGTTTCACCGCCGGATGTCGAGCGGGCGCTGGCGGGGGATTTGGCGGGCGACTTCGGAGACTTGGCCATGAACGGACTTTCGTGGAGGACGATGACCGAGCAACGAAGCGGCCCACCCAAAGGTCCAAGTCTCGAAATTAAAAGTTGGTTTTCCTTCGTTTTTCCCGCGCCCGTTCGCGGGCCGCATTACCCCATGGTCAGCCGATATCCCACTCCCGGCTCGTTGACGATCAGCGCCGGATTTGCCGGTTCGCGCTCCAGCTTCTGCCGCAGGGCGCGGATCGCCACGCGCAGGTAGTCGACGTGGGCCTGCTGCGCCGGGCCCCAGACCGCGCGGAGTATCTGGGCGTGAGTAAGCGTCTTGCCGGCATGCTTGGCCAGCTCGGCGAGGACAGCGAATTCCTTCGGAGTGAAGTGCAGTGCCTCGGCCCCGCGTCGGACGGACCGGCGATAGAGGTCGATGGCGATGTCGCCGAACACCAGCGGTTCGTGCTCGGCGCCGGGGGTGAGGTCGACGAGATTGTCGATATAGCGGTCGACCTGGGTTACCTCGCCGTCGAGCGCGGCAGCCAGCGTGCGGGGGTCGCCGTCGCCGCGGCGCAGGGCGCGCACTGCGGACTGGATCTCCCTGAGACGCGGCTTCACGTCGTCACCGATGGAGGCCAGCCAGGCGGAGCGGAGCTTGTCGCGGGCCCGCAGCGCGGCGCTGTCGCGGGCCTCGCGGTCGAGCCGGGCGCGTTCCAGGGCGAGCGCCAGCTGGTCGAGCAGGCTTTCAAGCAGGAGGGCGCGGTCCTCGTCCACCGGGGGGGTGCCGTCGGAGCGGGCGAGGCCGGCGGCGGCGATGGCGACCTTGCCCGACAGCACCGGGTGGAACTGCCAGTCGGCCTCGGCGGCGCGCTTCTCGCCCCGGCCCGAGGGTTCGCCGGATTCGAGGGTGTAGGCCCCGGCGGCAAGATCGCTCGGCGAGAGCATGACGGAGCCAGGCACCGCGGCCGCCGTCGCGCCGTCCGGCCCGAGGATCACTGCATGGCAATCGAACAGCGCGGCGAGCTGGCCGGCGGATAGCTCGGTGACCTCGGCCTCGCTCGCGGCAGAGAGCAGGCGGCGCGAGAACCCGGCAATGGCCGCGTTGCGCGCGGCGTGCTGCTGCGCCAGCCGGGCCTGGGTACGCACCGACGCGGCGAGCTGGCTCGAAACCACGGCGACGAGGAACAGGACGATGACCGTGACGATGTCTGCCGGGCGGTCGATGGCGAAGGTGTGGACCGGCTCGGTGAAATAGAAATTGTAGGCCAGCGTCGAGGCAGCGGCGGCGAAAAGACCGGGGCGCAGGCCGGCGAAGATTGCGGCAGCGAGCACTGGCGGAAGGTAGAGCATGACCACCGGCGAACTGCCCCACCGCGCCGCGACGGCGAGGCCGATCACGGTCGACAGGGCGACGAGCAGCAGCGCTGCGGCGTAGGACGCGAGGCCCAGCGCGGGAGAGGCGCGATGGTCGGGGGCGGGGAGAAGTCGGTCGAAGCTCATGCCCGGATAAATGCGCTCGCAGTCCGTATGGGTCGAGAGATTATGGCGGCGCAGCGCGAAATCCACATGGAATCTTTATGCGCTTCACCCCCACTATAAAGACATGTCACCGACCTCAGACGAACCCGCCGTTCCCTCGCGAACCACCACTCCTGCGCTTGGCCCCGTCCATGGCCCGGCCGAGCCGCTTCCTGTGCTGATGCTGGGCGCGATCGGGGTGGTCTATGGCGACATCGGGACCTCGCCGCTCTACGCCATGAAGGAAAGCTTCATCGGACCGCACCCGCTGGCGGTCGATCCGCTGCACATCTTCGGGGTGCTCAGCCTGGTGTTCTGGACGCTGATGCTGATCGTCACCGTCAAGTACGTGGCGGTGGCGATGCGCGCCGACAACAAGGGCGAGGGCGGCTCGTTCGCGCTACTCGCGCTGATTTCGCGCCAGCTCGACGATCCACGCAGGCGCGCGGTGCTGATGGTGCTGGGGGTGCTGGCGGCGGCGCTGTTCTATGGCGACGCGATGCTGACCCCGGCCATCTCGGTGCTCTCGGCGGTCGAGGGGCTGACCATCGTCGAATCCGACATGACCCCGCTGATCGTGCCGATCGCATTGCTGGTGCTGGTCGGCCTGTTCCTGATCCAGTCGCGCGGGACGGCCCGGGTGGGGGCGCTGTTCGGGCCGGTGGTGCTGGTCTATTTCGTGGTGCTGGCGGTGCTCGGCATCGTCAACATCGCGCAGCAGCCGCAGATCCTCGGCATCTTCGACCCGCGCTGGGCGATGCGGTTCTTCGCCTATGACCCGCGCCTTGCGTTCCTCGCGCTGGGCTCGGTGTTCCTCGCGGTCACCGGGGCGGAGACGCTTTATGCCGACATGGGCCACTTCGGGCGCAGGGCGATCGGGTTTAGCTGGCTCGGCCTCGTCTTCCCGGCGCTGATGCTCAACTACATGGGGCAGGGCGCGCTGCTGCTCGGCAATCCGGCGGCGGTGGAGAATCCGTTCTACCTGATGGCCCCGGAGTGGGCGCGGCTGCCGCTGATCATTCTCGCGACGCTGGCGACGATCATCGCCAGCCAGGCAGTGATCTCGGGCGCATTCTCGGTCACCCACCAGGCGATCCAGCTCGGCTTCCTGCCGCGCCTCAAGTTCCTCCACACCAGCGACAAGGCGGCGGGGCAGATCTACATGCCGGCGGTCAACTGGGCGCTTGCGGGGATGGTCGTGGTGCTGGTCCTGGGCTTCAGGGAATCGAGCAAGCTCGCCTCGGCCTATGGCATTTCGGTGGTCGGCACGATGCTGATCACCACCGCGATGCTCGGTTTCCTGCTCCTGAAGGTCTGGCGCTGGAACCGCTGGCTGGCGTGGGGCACGATCTCCCTGTTCGCGGTGGTCGATACCGCCTTCTTCCTCTCGAACGTGACCAAGCTTGCCGACGGCGGATGGGTGCCATTGCTGGTCGCGGGGGTGATCTTCACCGTGCTGACCACCTGGGCCGCCGGGCGGCGCCTCCTCCGCGCCAAGCTGGAGGAGGAAGCGATGCCGCTTGAATTGTTCGTGAAGTCGGCGGCGAGTTCGGTCCACCGGGTCAAGGGCACCTCGGTGTTCCTTTCCGCCGCCAAGGACGGCGTGCCGGCGGCGCTGCTCCACAACCTCAAGCACAACCAGGTGCTCCACGCGAACGTGGTCCTGCTGACGGTCGAGGTCGGCGAGACCCCGCGGGTGAGCGAGGACAAGCGACTCGAGATCCACGACGTCGGTCGCGGATTCTTCCGGGTGGTGCTGCATTACGGCTTTACCGAAGAGGTCGACATTCCACGCGACCTCGCCCCCGCGGCGGACCGCGGAATCGCGCTCGACCCGATGCGGACCAGCTATTTCCTCGGCCGGCAGAAGCTGATCGCGGCGCGGGAGGTGGCGGGCATGGCCCTGTGGCGCGAACAGCTGTTCGCGTGGATGCTGAAGGCGTCGGAATCGGCGATGGATTATTACCGGTTGCCGGCGAACCGGGTGGTCGAACTCGGCAGCCAGTTGCGAATCTGAGGCGCGCACCTATCGCTTGCAATCTTCTGCTCTTGCCCCTATCTGGCCGCTCATCCCGACATTGTGAAAGCAACGTCAGGCTGGCGCCGAGAGGGGCCGGCCCGAAACCAGTTTTGCTCTTCCATCGGGACCGGACGGAGATTGCATGGCGGATATCGCGCGGATTACCGAGATTGTGGAGCCCGAGGCCAAGGCCCTCGGCTTCGATCTCGTGCGCGTGATCGTGTTCGGCAGGAGCGAGGTCGGTGACGAGGAAGTCACCCTCCAGATCATGGCCGAGCGGCCCGAAACCGGCCAGCTGGTGATCGAGGATTGCGCCGCGCTGTCGCACCGGATCTCCGATCGCATCGATGAACTGGAAGAAGCCGGCGAGATGCTGATCGAGGAGGCCTACCGCCTCGAGGTCAGCTCGCCGGGCATTGATCGTCCGCTGACCCGCGCCAAGGACTTCACCCAGTGGGCCGGGCACGAGGTGCGGGTCGCGCTGAAGAACCCCGTGGACGGCAACCGCAAGTCGCTCCAGGGCGACCTCGCCGGCATCGAGGACGGCACCGTGACGCTGGAGGACAGGAAGTCCGGCCGCGTCTCGTTCCCGCTGTCCGATATCCATTCCGCCAAGCTGGTCCTTACCGACCGGCTGATCGCCGCCACCCGCCCGCTGGACACCAGCGGGGCGGATGAAATTCTCGAAGAACAGGAAGACTGACCCATGGCCAGTACGGTTTCCGCCAACCGCGCCGAACTGCTCGCGATCGCGAACGCGGTCGCGACCGAGAAGATGATCGACAAGTCGATCGTCATCGAGGCGATGGAAGAGGCGATCCAGAAGTCCGCGCGCAACCGCTACGGTGCGGAGAACGACATCCGCGCCAAGCTCGATCCGCGCACCGGCGACCTGCGCCTGTGGCGCGTGGTCGAAGTGGTCGAGGAGGTCGAGGACTACTTCAAGCAGGTCGACCTGAAGCAGGCCGAAAAGCTCCAGCCCGACGCCAAGGTCGGTGACTTCATCGTCGATCCGCTGCCGCCGGTGGATCTGGGCCGGATCGACGCCCAGTCGGCCAAGCAGGTGATCTTCCAGAAGGTCCGCGATGCCGAGCGCGAGCGCCAGTACGAGGAATTCAAGGACCGCGCCGGCGAAGTCATCACCGGCGTGATCAAGTCGGTCGAGTTCGGCCATGTCATCGTCAACCTTGGCCGCGCCGAGGGCGTGATTCGCCGCGACCAGCAGATCCCGCGCGAAGTGCCGCGCGTGGGCGAGCGCGTCCGCGCCTGGATCAGCAAGGTCGAGCGCCAGAACCGCGGTCCGCAGATCTTCCTCAGCCGCGCGCACCCCGAATTCATGAAGAAGCTGTTCGCGCAGGAAGTGCCGGAAATCTACGACGGCATCATCGAGATCAAGGCCGCCGCCCGCGATCCGGGCAGCCGCGCCAAGATCGGCGTGATCAGCCGCGACAGTTCGATCGACCCGGTCGGCGCCTGCGTCGGCATGAAGGGCAGCCGCGTCCAGGCCGTCGTGCAGGAACTGCAGGGCGAGAAGATCGACATCATCCCCTGGAGCGAGGACACCGCGACCTTCGTCGTCAATGCGCTCCAGCCGGCGACCGTCAGCCGCGTGGTGATCGACGAGGAAGAGAGCCGGATCGAGGTCGTCGTGCCCGATGACCAGCTCAGCCTCGCGATCGGCCGCCGCGGCCAGAACGTCCGCCTCGCCAGCCAGCTGACCGGCTCGGCCATCGACATCATGACCGATGCCGAAGCCTCGGAGAAGCGCCAGCGCGAGTTCGCCGAGCGTTCGAAGATGTTCGAGGAAGAGCTCGACGTCGACGAGACCCTGTCGCAGCTGCTGGTCGCCGAAGGCTTCAGCGAGCTGGAGGAAGTCGCCTACATCGAGATCGCCGAACTCGCCGGGATCGAGGGTTTCGACGAGGAACTCGCCGAAGAACTGCAGAGCCGCGCGGCCGAGGCGCTCGAGCGCCGCGACGAAGCGTTCCGCGAACAGCGCCGCGCGCTGGGTGTCGAGGACGACCTTGCCGAATTGCCGCACCTGACCGAGGCGATGCTGGTCACGCTGGGCAAGGCCGGGATCAAGACGCTCGACGACCTGGCGGATCTCGCCACCGACGAGCTGATCCTCAAGAAGCGTGCCGAACCGCGTCGCCGCAGCGAAGGACCGCCGCAGCGCCGTGAGCGGAGCGAGCGGCTCGAGGACAAGGGCGGCGTGCTGGGCGAGTATGGCCTGTCGGAAGAGCAGGGCAACGAGATCATCATGGCCGCGCGTGCCCACTGGTTCGAGGACGAACCGGCAGCAGAGGAGGCCGCTGATGCGGATTCCTCACAATGAACCGCTAGAGGTCGACACTATCGACGGCCGGCCGGCGAAGCACGCTTCGCCGGAGCGGCGCTGCATCCTCTCGGGCGAGCACGGTTCGCGCGATGAGCTGGTGCGGCTTGCGCTTTCCCCGTCGGGCGAGATCGCGCCGGACCCGCTGGCGCGCGCGCCGGGGCGGGGGGCGTGGATTGCGGTAAACCGCGAAGCCCTTGAAAAGGCGCTCGCCAATGGCAAACTCAAGGGGGCGTTGGCGCGCGCGTTCAAGGGCGCGCCGGTCGCAATCCCCGCGGACCTTGGCGAACGCACCGCGACGGCGCTGACCCGCGCGCTCCTCGACCGCCTTGGCGTCGAACTGGCGGCGGGCAAGATCGTGCTCGGGGGCGAGAAGATCGCCCAGGCCGCGCGCAACGGGCAGGTCGCGGCGCTGTACCACGCGAGCGACGCGCGCGAGGACGGCTCGCGCAAGCTCGACCAGGCCTGGCGCGTCGGCGAGGAGGCCGAAGGTTCGGGCATGCAAGGCGTAATCTTGCCGCTGGACCGGGCGGCGCTGTCTGTGGCATTGGGCCGCGACAACGTCGTCCACCTGGCGCTGAGCGATTCCGCGGCTGCCCAAAGGGTTGCCGCGCCATTGCAGCGCCTCGTGCGCTTCCTCGGTCGCGATGAGCATACGGGAAATGACAGCGGTGCGGGGCGCGACAGCGTCCGCGCCGCGTGAACGACGTTTTTGATGAAGGGCGTATTGGTTAGATGACGGACAGCAACGACAAACCGAAGCTCGGCCGCAGGCCGCTGGGGCTTAAGACTTCGGTTGAAGCCGGCGAGGTCAAGCAGACCTTCAGCCACGGCCGCACCAACAAGGTGGTGGTCGAGGTGAAGCGCCGCAAGCTCGTCGGGCGTCCCGGCGAGGTGGCCGCGCCTGCGCCCGCGCCGACCCCTGCGCCCGCCCCGGTCGCAGCGCCCGTCGCCCCGCCGCCGCCTGCGCCGCGCCCGGCGGTGAGCCAGGAAACGCGCCAGGAAATGCAGGCCCGCCTGCTGCGGGAGGCCGAGGAACAGCGCCTCCAGCTCGCCGAGGAAGCGCGCCGCCGCGAGGAAGAGGCCAAGGCCCGCGCGCTTGAGGAAGAGCGCCGCCGCGCCGAAGACAACCGCAAGGCCGAAACCGAAGCTCCGGCCGCGCCGGCTCCCGAACCGGTCGCTGCGCCGGAACCGGCTGCCGAGGTGCCTGCGCCTGCGGCTGCCGCCGAAGCCGAAGCGGCGCCCGCGTCCGCCCCGGTCGAGGCCAAGGCCGCTGCCCCGGCCGCCCCGGCGCCGCGCCGGTTCACCCCGGTCGCCCCGGTCAAGCGTCCCGAGCCGCCGAAGAAGCCGGCCCACGCCCGCGACAAGACCGCCGGCGACAACCGCCGCCAGTCGGGCAAGCTGACCGTCACCCGCGCCCTCAACGAGGACGAAGGTGCCCGCGCCCGCTCGCTCGCCGCGCTCAAGCGTGCCCGCGAGAAGGAGCGCCGGGCCCACTTCGCCGGGCAGTCGCAGCCGCGCGAGAAGCAGGTCCGCGATGTCGTCGTGCCGGAAGCGATCACCGTCCAGGAACTCGCCAACCGCATGGCCGAAAAGGGCGCCGACCTGGTCAAGGCGCTGTTCAAGATGGGCATGATGGTCACCGTCAACCAGACGATCGACCAGGATACCGCCGAGCTGCTGGTCGAGGAATTCGGCCACAACATCCAGCGCGTCAGCGAAAGCGACGTCGACATCGACACCACTTCCGATGTCGATACCGAGGAATCGCTCAAGGTGCGTCCGCCGGTGGTCACGATCATGGGCCACGTCGACCACGGCAAGACCAGCCTGCTCGACGCCCTGCGCGGCACCGACGTGGTCCGCGGCGAGGCCGGCGGGATCACCCAGCACATCGGCGCGTACCAGATCAAGACCAAGGGCGGCGACCTCGTCACCTTCCTCGACACGCCGGGCCACGAAGCCTTTACCGAGATGCGGATGCGCGGCGCGAACGTGACCGACATCGTCATCCTGGTGGTCGCGGCCGACGACGGGATCATGCCGCAGACGATCGAGGCAATCAATCACACCAAGGCGGCCGGCGTGCCGATGATCGTCGCGATCACCAAGGCCGACAAGCCCGAAGCGAACCCGCAGAAGATCCGCGAGCGCCTGCTCGAGCATGAAGTCATCGTCGAGGAGATGAGCGGCGACGTGCAGGACGTGGAAGTCTCGGCCAAGACCGGCGCTGGGCTCGACACGCTGATCGAGAAGATCCTGCTCCAGGCCGAACTGCTCGAACTCAGGGCCAATCCGGATCGCGGGGCGGAAGCCACGGTGATTGAGGCCAAGCTCGACAAGGGCAAGGGTCCGCTGGCGACCGTGCTGGTCAACCGCGGCACACTGAAGGTCGGCGACATTCTCGTCGTCGGCACCCAGTCTGGCCGTGTCCGTGCGATGCTCGACGACAAGGGCCGCCAGGTGAAGGCCGCGCCGCCGTCGCTACCGGTCGAGGTGCTGGGCATCGGCGGCGTGCCGATGGCTGGCGACACCCTGACCGTGGTCGAAAGCGAGGCCCGCGCCCGCGAGGTTGCCGCCTATCGCCAGGAAAAGGCCACCGCCAAGCGCACCACCGCCGCCCCGGTCAGCCTCGAGAACATGTTCTCGGCGCTCGCCACCAAGCAGGCGGTGATCGAGTACCCGGTGGTCATCAAGGCCGACGTCCAGGGCTCGACGGAGGCGATCATCAACGCGCTCAACCGCCTGTCGAACGACGAGATCAAGGTCCGCGTGCTCCAGTCGGGCGTGGGTGCGATCACCGAAAGCGACGTGACGCTGGCTTCGGCCTCCGGCGCGCCGATCATCGGCTTCAACGTCCGTCCGAACGCCAAGGCGCGCGAGATGGTCGAGCGCCAGAAGGTGCGGATGAAGTACTTCGACGTGATCTACCACCTGACCGAGGACGTCGCCAAGGAAATGGCCGGCATCTGGGGTCCGGAGCGGATCGAACACGTCGTCGGCCGCGCCGAGGTCAAGGAAGTGTTCCCCGCGGGCAAGAAGGACAAGGCCGCCGGCCTCCTCGTGCTCGAAGGCTACATCAAGAAGGGCATCTCCGCGCGCCTCACCCGCAACGACGTCATCGTTTCAAAGACGATCATCGCCTCGCTGCGCCGCTTCAAGGACGACGTTCCGGAAGTGCGCGCGGGCCTCGAATGCGGCGTGGTCCTGCAGGACACCAACGACATCAAGGCCGGTGACATGCTCGAAGTCTTCGAGGTCGAGGAACGCGAACGGACGTTGTGAGCGACGATCCGGAACAGGAAACCATAGAGCGTCGCTCCCAGAATGCGGACGCGACGCTCGGGTGCCTTGGGGAGGGGTTGGGCTGCGCGTGGGTTCTTTCCAGCATCGCATTTTTGGTGATTGGCATCGGAGTGGGATTCGTCTCGTCCCACGGAGCCTGAATGTCCCGCTACGTAGCCTTCCTCGGTTCGATCAACGTCGGCGGCAACCGGCTGACGATGGCGGAACTGCGCGCGGCGTTCGAGGAGGAGGGGTTCAGCGACGTCGAGACCGTCGTCGCCAGCGGCAACGTGCTGTTCACGCATGAGGAGCGCCCGACCCGCGGTCTCGAGGAAAAGCTCGAGCTCCTGGTCCGCCAGCGCTTCGCCATGACGACGATCGCCGCGGTGCGCAGCCGCGACGAGGTGGCCGAGGCGATCAGCGGCAATCCGTTTGCGGGGCCCAAGGAGGGAGCCGGCGAAGACAAGCTGGTCCACACCATGTTCCTCGACCGTGACCCCGATCCCGCTCAGTTCCGGGTGCTGGTGACCGACCACGAGGGGCGCGGGCCGGAGCGTCTCGCCATCGGGCCGCGCGCGCTCTATATCGATTTTGTCGAAGGGGTCGGGAACAGCCGCCTGACCGCGCCCTTCATCGAACGCCGGCTGCAGTGCCGGGGCACGGCGCGGAACATGCGCTCGCTGGCCCGCATCGTCGCCAAGATGGACGAAAGTTGAGAACCCGGCCGATGGCCCGCCAGCAATCCACTCCCGAAACCCGCTCGGTCCGGCTGCTCAAGGTCGGCGAGCAGGTGCGCCACGTGATTTCCGAGCTGCTGACCCGGCAGGAGGTCCACGACGACGTGCTTTCGGCACACTCCGTTTCGGTCACCGAGGTGCGGATGAGCCCCGACCTGCGCCACGCCGCGGTGTTCGTGAAGCCGCTGCTCGGCGCCGACGAGCCCGAGGTGCTGAAGGCCCTGCGCACGCACACCGCGTTTTTCCAGAAGGCGGTCGCGGGCAAGCTCAAGCTGAAATACGCGGCCCGGATCAAGTTCCTGTCCGACGAAAGCTTCGACGAGGCCGGCCGGATCGAGCGGCTGCTGAGCGACCCCCGCGTCGCGCGCGATCTTTCCGAGGACTAGCTGGGGACCATCCGCGCGCGGATGGTGATTGTGACCTCGCGCCCCACGATCAGGCTGTAGGCGGTCATTCCGAAGTCGCGGCGGTTGATCGTCGTGCGCCCGGTCAGGCCCACCGCGACGCGGCCCGTGGCCTGCGCCGGCGGGCTGTCGAACGTGACCGCCAGAATTGCCGGGCGTGTGACGCCGCGCGCGGTGATTTCGCCGACGACATCGGCGTTGCGGTCGCCGCGCATGGTCATACGCTTGCCGACGAAACGAACGGTCGGATAGCGGGCGACATCGAAGAAGTCCTTGCCCTTGAGCCGCGACTGCGTGACCCGATCGCCCGCCGTCAGCTTGCTCGCATCGAGTGTGACGTCGAGGTCGATCGTATCCAGCCGGTCCGGCTCGAGCGAGACCCCGCCGCTCACTTCGGGAAAGCGCGCGGTCTTGCTGGCCAGCCCGAAGAACGCGACCTTGGCGCTGACGGAGCTGCCGGCGGGATCAATGGTGTAGCGATGAACCGGCCCGCTCGCGGCCACGAGCGACAGCGCGGCGACCAAGGTGGTGGTAGCGAGGACGGCTCGGCGCAAACTCATGCGGCGTCTCCTTTCAGCCCTGCCACAACGCCGGACCCGGCGAGTTTATCCATAGCGCAGCCTCCGCGCTACTGGCCTTTCCGCCGCGAGCGCTTATGTCGGGGTCCGGGATGGCCAAGCTCTATTTCTACTACGCCAGCATGAACGCGGGAAAGTCGACCACGCTGTTGCAGGCCGACTTCAACTACCGCGAGCGGGGCATGGCGACGATGCTGTGGACTGCGGCGCTCGACGATCGCGGCGGGGCCAAGGGCGCCGACTATGCGATCGAGAGCCGGATCGGGCTCCACGCCGAGGCTCAGCGCTTCGATGCCTCGACCGACCTGTGGGCGCGGGTGACCGGCGCGCATGCGGTCCAGCCGCTCGCCTGCGTGCTGGTGGACGAGGCGCAGTTCCTCAGCCGCGAGCAGGTCTGGCAGCTCGCCCGGCTGGCGGACGAAGCCAATATCCCGATCCTTTGCTATGGCCTGCGCACCGATTTCCAGGGCGAGCTGTTCCCGGGATCGGCGGCGCTGCTGGGAATTGCCGACGCCTTGGTCGAGCTCAAGGCCGTGTGCCACTGCGGGCGCAAGGCGACCATGAACCTGCGGGTGGACGAAACCGGCGCGGCGGTGCGGGCCGGGGCGCAGACCGAGATCGGCGGCAATGACCGCTATGTCGCGCTGTGCCGCAAGCATTTCAGCGAGGCCATGCGATGAGGGATGATCCGCTCGGACTGCTGACCGTCCTGGAAGACGGACCGCTCCGGCTCGAACCGCTGGAAGAGCGCCACCGCGATGCCCTGCGCGCCGCCTGCGCCGAGGACGAGGCGATCTGGGCGATGTACGCGGTCTCCTATGGCACCGGTCATTTCGACACCAGCTTTTCGAATCTGATCAGCAACGCCGCCCGCCTGCCATCCGCGATTCTCGTCGATGGCGAGCTGGCCGGGATGACGGCGTGGATTGCCACCCATCCCGCTTGGCGGACCAGCGAGATCGGCAACACATACCTTCGCCCGAAATTCCGGGGCGGTCACATCAACGGCCCGCTCAAGCGGCTGATGTTCGCACACGGTTTTGCCTGCGGGCTGAAGCGCATCCAGCTGTGCGTCGATGTGCGCAACCAGCGTTCGCAGGCGGCCTGCCGGAAGGTCGGCGCGACCTTCGAGGGCATCCTTCGTAACGAACGCATCACCTGGACCGGGCACGAACGCGACAGCGCGATCTTTTCGGTCGTCGAACGCGACCGCGAAAGGCTCGGCCTGTGACAGACATGATGGACAACCCGTTCTATGCGGCGGCGGCGCTGATCATCCCGCTGGTGATCGCGATCGTTTTCCACGAAGTCGCGCATGGCTGGGTTGCCAACATGCTCGGCGATCCGACCGCGCGCGACTTGCGGCGGCTGAGCCTCAATCCCATCCGCCACGTCGATCCGATCGGCACGCTGGTCCTGCCGGGCATGCTGGCGCTCGCCGGTGCGCCGGTGTTCGGCTGGGCCAAGCCGGTGCCGGTCAACAAGTGGCGGCTGAGCAATCCGCGCTTCGGGATGATGGCGGTTGCGGCGGCGGGGCCGGGCACGAACCTCGTGCTGGCGCTGTTCGGCGCGGTTGCGCTGGGCCTCCTGGTGCGGCCTTATCTCGGCGTGCAGGAGCCGGGGCCGGTGATCGCCTTCGTCGCCGAGAACCTCAAGAATTTCCTGCTCATCAACATCTTCCTCGCGCTGTTCAACCTCCTGCCGATCCCGCCGTTCGACGGCTCGCATATCGTCGAGGGCCTGCTGCCGCCGCGGCTGGCGGCTGGTTATGAAAAACTGCGCCCATTCGGTTTCCCGCTGCTGTTTCTCATCCTCATCGTGATCCCGTGGGCGCTGCCGCAGTTCCGGATCCTCGAGTGGGTGCTGCTACCGCCGGTCGAGTGGCTGTCGCAGCACTACCTTGCGGTCACCGCCTGGGTGATCAAGGCCTGAGTCCGTGCCGAACGGCTGGATCATCCTCGACAAGCCCGTCGGGCTCGGCTCGACGCAGGCGGTCGCCGCGGTCAAGCGCAACCTGCGCGAGGCGGGCTATGGCAAGAAGGTGAAAGTCGGGCACGGCGGCACACTCGATCCGCTGGCGAGCGGCATCCTCCCGATCGCGCTGGGCGAGGCGACCAAGCTTGCCGGGCGGATGCTCGATGCCAGCAAGGCGTATGCGTTCACCGTCCGGTTCGGGGCAGAGACCGATACGCTGGACCTCGAGGGGCAAGTCATCGCGGAGAGCGACCATCGGCCTTCGCTGGCCGATCTTGAAGCGGTGCTGCCTCGCTTCACCGGACCGATCGAGCAGGTCCCGCCGGCCTATTCCGCGATCCTGATCGACGGGACGCGTGCCTACGACCGCGCGCGGGCGGGGGAGGCGGTAGAGATGAAGCCGCGGGCGGTGACAGTCCACGCGCTCACGATCCTGCCCCAGCGGGGGAGGGGGACCACCGCAGGTGGTGGAGGGGCACCCACCGTGAACACAGCCTCGCCGAGAGCACTCGTTCAGCCGCCCGTGCCCCTCCACCATGCTTCGCATGGTCCCCCTCCCCGCTCCGGGGAGGACCTTGCGGAAATCACCCTCCATGCCCATGTTTCAAAGGGCACCTACATCCGCAGCCTTGCCCGCGACATTGCGCGCGCGCTCGGCACCGTGGGGCACGTGACCATGCTGCGCCGCCTGCGCGCCGGGCCGTTCGGCCTCGATCAGGCGATTTCGCTGGACAAGCTGAACGAAATCGGCAAGGGCGCGCCCCTTGAGAATGTACTCTTGCCGCTGGAGGCAGGGCTGGTCGACATCCCGGCTCTTGACCTCGGTCCGGAACAGGCAAGGGCGGTCCGACAGGGCCGCGTTCTGACCGGACTGCCTGACGACGACGGGCTTTACTGGGTGCGCTCCGGCATGGTGCCGGTGGCCTTGGTGGAGCTTACGGGCGGAAGCCTGACCGTCTCGCGGGGTTTCAATCTCGATGTCGCGGAGTGAATGACATGTCGGTGACCGCCGAAAAGAAGCAGGAAATCATCAAGGACAACGCGCGCCAGGCCAATGACACCGGCTCGCCGGAAGTCCAGGTCGCGATCCTGACCAGCCGCATCCAGACCCTGACCGAGCACTTCAAGTCCCACCACAAGGACAACCACTCGCGTCGCGGCCTGCTGATGATGGTCAACAAGCGCCGTTCGCTGCTCGACTACCTGAAGAGGAAAGACGTCGAGCGCTACAACGCCCTGATCGCCAAGCTGGGTCTTCGCAAGTAACCGGAGGCGGCCCCAAAGCGGGCCGCTTCTTGCATCTGGCCCCGACGCAATGAGGCGGCGGGTCCAGCGAGGGAGGCGCAAAGCCGCGCCTCGACCGGACCGGGACGGTACCCCGGCACAGAGGCCCCGCGCCGCAATAGGGCCGCGCGGGTTCACAAGGAAAATACATGTTCGACGTCAAAACCGTATCGATGGAGTGGGGCGGAAAGACCCTCACCCTGGAAACCGGGCGCATTGCCCGTCAGGCCGATGGGGCCGTGCTCGCCACTTATGGCGAAACCGTGGTGCTGTGCGCCGTGACCGCCGCCAAGTCGGTCAAGGAAGGGCAGGATTTCTTCCCGCTCACCGTCCACTACCAGGAAAAGTTCTTCGCCGCCGGCCGTATCCCGGGTGGCTTCTTCAAGCGCGAACGCGGCGCGACCGAGAAGGAAACGCTGGTTTCCCGTCTCATCGACCGCCCGGTCCGCCCGCTGTTCCCCGAAGGGTTCTACAACGAAATCAACGTCATCGCCCAGGTCCTGAGCTATGACGGCGAAGTCGAGCCCGACGTCCTCGCGATGATCGCCGCCTCGGCTGCGCTGACCATCTCGGGCGTGCCGTTCATGGGCCCGATCGGCGCGTGCCGCGTCGGCTATGAAGACGGCGCCTACACCCTGAACCCCAAGCAGGACGTAGCCGCCAACGGCGCGCTCGACCTCGTCGTCGCCGCCACCGGCAACGCGGTGATGATGGTCGAATCCGAAGCCAAGGAGCTTTCGGAAGAGGTCATGCTCGGCGCGGTGCTGTTCGCGCACGACGAGATCAAGAAGGTCGTGAACCTGATCATCGATCTCGCCGAAAAGGCCGCCAAGGATCCGTGGGACGTCGCCATCAGCGACAACACCGCGATCAAGGACAAGCTCAAGAAGCTGATCGGTGCCGACATCGCTGCCGCCTACAAGCTGACCGACAAGTCGGCCCGCTCGAACGCGCTCAACGAAGCCCGCGCCAAGGCCAAGGAAGCCTTCGCGAGCGAGGACGCGCAGACCCAGATGGTCGCGATCAAGTCGGTCAAGAAGGTCGAGGCGGACATCGTCCGCGGCGCGATCCTCAAGGACGGCACCCGCATCGACGGGCGCAAGGTCAACCAGGTTCGCCCGATCGAATCGATCGTCGGCTTCCTGCCGCGCACCCACGGTTCGGCGCTGTTCACCCGCGGCGAAACGCAGTCGATCTGCACCACCACGCTGGGCACCAAGGACGCCGAGCAGATGATCGACGGGCTGGAGGGTCTCTCCTACTCGAATTTCATGCTGCACTATAACTTCCCGCCGTACTCGGTTGGCGAAGTTGGGCGTTTCGGCGCTCCCAGCCGCCGCGACACCGGCCACGGCAAGCTCGCCTGGCGCGCGCTGCGCGCGGTGCTGCCGACGAAGGAAGAGTTCCCCTACACGATCCGCGTGGTCTCGGACATCACCGAGTCCAACGGTTCCTCCTCGATGGCGACCGTCTGCGGCGGCGCGCTTTCGATGATGGACGCCGGCGTGCCGATCAAGCGCCCGGTTTCGGGCATCGCGATGGGCCTGATCCTTGAAGGCAGCGAGTTCACCGTGCTCTCCGACATCCTCGGCGACGAGGACCACCTCGGCGACATGGACTTCAAGGTGGCCGGCACCTCCGAAGGCATCACCACGATGCAGATGGACATCAAGGTCGCCGGGATCACCAAGGAGATCTTCGAGAAGGCGCTCCACCAGGCCAAGGAAGGCCGCGCGCACATCCTCGGCGAGATGACCAAGTCGCTGGGCGAGGCCCGCACCGAGCTTTCGGCCCACGCTCCGCGCATCGAGACGCTGCAGATCGACAAGTCGAAGATCCGCGACGTCATCGGCACCGGCGGCAAGGTGATCCGCGAGATCGTCGCCACCACCGGCGCCAAGGTCGACATCGACGACGAGGGCCTGATCAAGATCAGCTCGTCGGACCTCGGCCAGATCGAAGCCGCCAAGAACTGGATCCTCGGCATCGTCGAGGAAGCGGAAGTCGGCAAGGTCTACAAGGGCAAGGTCGTCAACATCGTCGACTTCGGCGCCTTCGTGAACTTCATGGGCGGCAAGGACGGTCTCGTCCACGTCTCCGAAATGAAGAACGAGCGCGTGGAAAAGCCGACCGACGTCGTCAAGGAAGGCCAGGAAGTCTTCGTCAAGGTCCTCGAGATCGACAACCGCGGCAAGGTTCGCCTGTCGATGCGCGTCGTCGACCAGGAGACCGGCGAGCAGCTCGAAGACACCCGTCCGCCCCGCGAACCGCGTGAACCGCGCGGCGACCGTGGTGGCGACCGCCGTGGCCCGCGTGGCGGTGGTGACCGTGGCGGCCGTGATCGCGGCCCGCGCCGCGACCGCGACGACCGCGGCCCGCGCCGTGACCGCGAAGAAGGCGGCAACCCGGACCACGTCCCGGCGTTCCTCAAGAACGACGACTGAGGCCGACCGCTTCGGATCAAAACGAAAGGGCTCGCGGGAAACCGCGGGCCCTTTTCGCTTGCATGACGGCGGTTTGCGGCGAATTCTGCCTGCGACGAGCGAGGGAGGGTGTGATGAAGCGGATCGTGCTGGCGGCAGCGGGGCTGATGGCGCTGGCGGTGCCTGCCGCGCTCCACGCCAGCGGCGATTATTCGTGCGATGTCGTCTGGAAGCTCGCCTCGGGCGGGCCGGATTGCGCGGACCGGATTGCCATTGCGCCGGGCAACGACAGCCGGGTCAACCTGCTGCTGCTCCTGCGCGCGAAGGCCGGGCTGCGCACGCCGGAGGGGCCGTACACCAAGGTCGGCTACGAGAGCGAAGGGTACGGGCACACCTTCCTCGATTGGGACATGCTGGCCGAAGGGGCGTTCCCGGGGACCCGCTCGGGCGAGGACGGGAGTTATGACCCCGATGCGCCTGTGCCGCCCAGCGAGGCGACTTTGGCGTTCCTGGCCGCGCTGGACGGCGCGCAGGGAGTGCCCGCAAGCGAGAAGCAGGCTCTGGGCGACTTGCGCCGCGCGCTCGACAGCTATGCGACGCGGCTCGTCAACTGGCAGGCGGCGAAGCAGCGGGAGGACTGGTGGAAGGACTACCACTCCGGCTGCGACCTCGATGCGTCCCCAAGCGCGGAGCCAGCGAGCGAGGCGGCTTGCGAAGACACTTACCGGCCCGAACCGGCAGGACCCGAGCCAGTCCAGCCCAGCTTCGACCTTCCGGTCGGCAGCGTCGCCGGCAAGGCGTTCCTCGCCTACCTGAAGGCCGCCGATGCCTTCAACGCGGAACGCTGGGACGAGGCCAGCGCCGGCTTCACCGCGCTCGGCACGTCGCCCGAACCCTGGGTGCGAGAGGTCTCCAGCTACCTCGTCGGCCGCACGCTGCTGCGGCAGGCGCTCGCGGAGACGATCAGTGACGATGGCTGCTGCGAAGACCTCGACAAGGTTCGCAAGGACCGGGTCGAGGCGGGCGAAGCGGCGCTGCTGGCCTACCTGCGGGCCTATCCGACCGGGCGTTACGCGGAGTCCGCGCGCGGTCTCCAGCGCCGGGCCCTGTGGCTGAAAGGCGACCAGAAGGGCCTTGCCTCCGCGTATGAGGTGCTACTCGGCAAGGCGGATGCGGCGCGGCCTGAAGTCACCGCGCTGGTCGAGGAGGTCGACAACAAACTACTGTTCTACCCCGGCCGCGATCCCGCGGCGCAAGGGCCGTTGCTGCTGGCCGCGCTCGATCTCGTCCAGATGCGCAGCGATATCGAGGAAGACTGGGACGAGGCGACCGACAAGCCCGTCACTCGCAAGGTCGAGCCCAAGCTGACCGAGGCGGATATCGCCGCGCAGGCGCAGGCCTTTGCCGGGGAACCTGCGCTTTATGGGCTGATCAAGGCCAATCACGCGTTCTATGTGAAAGGCGATTACCGGCAGGTCCTGGCCTTGGTCCCGGACGATGCGCGCAAGCCTTCCTACAATTCGGTCGACTTCAGCCGCCAGGTCCTGCGAGGCCTCGCGCTGGCCGCGCTGAACGACCCCAACACCGAGGGCTTCTGGCGCGAGCTACTGGGCGGCGCCAACGACATGTGGCAGCGCCCGACAGTTGAACTCGGCCTCGCCATGGCGATGGAGCGGGGTGACCGGGTGGCGCAGGCGCTGGGTCGGGAGTCTGTCCTGCGCGATAGCCTGACGCGCAGGGTGCTCGCCGGGCGTTCCGCCAGCGCCGCGACGCTGCGCGACATCGCGCTTAACGAGCAGCGCCCGCAGGAAGAACGCGACAGTGCGCTGTTCGCGCTGCTCTACAAGCAACTCACGCGGGGCGACTACGCCGGGTTCGTCGCCAACCGTGCATTGGTCCGCAAGGGCGCGGACACCGAGGCGGGGCTGTGGGACTATTTCGCCGCCGAGACGATCCCGGTCGGGCTGTTCACCGCTGGCAAGTGGTCCGACGGCTACCCCTGCGCCTCGATCGGCGAGACCGCGCAGAAGCTCTCCGCCAATCCCCGCGATCCCGCCGCGCGGCTGTGCGTTGGCGAGTTCCTGCGGCTCAACGGCTTCGATTATTTCACCGCGCTCGATGCCGCGCCCGAAAGCGACGAGTTGGGTGGGGCGCGGCGCGACTTCCGGGGCGAGCCCACGCCGCGGGGCATGATCTACCGCAGCCTGATCGACGACCGCACCACCCCGGCGAACGAGCGCGCCTATGCGCTTTATCGCATGGTCCGTTGCTATGCCCCGTCGGGCAACAACAGCTGCGGCGATCCTGACGTCGAGGAGCCCCAGCGGGCTGCGTGGTTCCAGCAGCTCCAGCGCGAGTATCCGCAGAGTCCGTGGGCGCGGAAGCTGAAGTTCTACTGGTAGTGCGCCGGGCGCTCTTCGCGCTGCTTGCGGCGCTGCTCTGCGCCTCGTGCGGTTCCGGCAAGGGGCGGGTCAATCCGGCGGATTACGACAGCTTCTTCCTGTGGGGCGGGGTGCGCGCCGGGCCTTATCTGGAAAAGGGCCGGGAGTTCTACATCCTGTCCGGCGAGGTACGCGGGCGAGACGGAACCCGGCTCGAGCCGCGCCGCCCGCAAGTGCCACGGATGGGCGATCGGCGGGTCTGGGTGGTTGTACGCAGCGAGACGCCCCGGTGGAGCCCCGCGGTGCGCGAGGCGGTGCTGCGCGATGTGACCCGCTGGGCGGCAGCGAACCCGCGGTTCGAGGGATTGCAGGTCGACTTCGATTCCGCGACCCGTGATCTGTCAGGCTACACCGCGTTCCTGCGATCGCTGCGGGAAAGCCTGCCGGCAGGGTACAAGCTGTCCATCACCGGCTTGCTCGACTGGAGCGCCAATGCCGATCCGGCAGACCTTTCAGACCTTGCGGGCACGGTGGACGAGATCGTCGTCCAGACTTACCAGGGGCGCAGCACGGTCCCCGGGTACCAGGACTACATGCCCTCGCTGAAGCGCCTGCCGCTGCCGTACAAGGTCGGTCTCGTCGCGGGCGGGGAGTGGCGGCCGCCTGACTGGCTCGAACATTCGCAGGACAATTTCCGCGGCTACGTCGTGTTCCTCACCCCGCCGGAGCGTCGGCCCTGACAATGCGGTTGCGGCCCTCGTTCTTGGCCCGGTAAAGCGCCTCGTCGGCGGCCTTGAGCGCCGCGCTCTTGGTCTTGAACGCGAACAGGTCGGCTATCCCGGCGGAAAACGAGACGCGGCCGAACGGCACGTCGGTGGCGCGGTTGACGAGACGGCGATCGGCCAGGTCCTCGCGCGCTGCGTCGAGCCGGTCGAAGGCCTCGCGTGACGTCAGGTTACGAAACAGCACCGCGAATTCCTCGCCGCCGTGGCGGGCGACGTGGCACTTGTCGTCGGAGATGCGGGCCAGCGTTTCGGCGACGACCTTGAGCACGCGATCCCCGGCGGCGTGGCCGTGGGTGTCGTTGATCCGCTTGAACAAGTCGATGTCGCAGAACGCGACCGACAGCGGCTGGCCGGCGTCGCGGGCCTCCTTGAACTCCCTGTCGAGCAGTTGCTCGAACGAGCGCCGGTTGGGCAGGCCGGTGAGGTGGTCGTGGTCCGCCAGCCGCCGCGCTTCCTCGAGGTTCTTCTGGAGTGACCGGGCGCGCTTCTCGCTGCGGTCGAGTTCGTATTCGATGGCGCGGGTGCGTTCCATCATCGCCTTGGTCAGGGTGGCGAGATCGGAGATCACCACGCCCGCCTTGCCGACTTTTTCGAGGTCGTCGACATGCTGCTTCAACGCGACGTTGTAGTCGCTTGCTGCGTCACGCGCCGAAAGCGTGTTGCGGCTGAATTCGTCGATGCTTTCTTCGAGCCGGCTCATGAGCGTGGAAAGCAGCGTCTCCTCGCGGACGCGTCCGGAATCGCGCGCCACTTCCTCCAGCCAGCCCAGCGTGATCGGCTGCCCACTCTCGCTGCGTTCGCGGACGAGCTCGGTCAGGCGCGGGCTGTAGCCGGTGACGCAGTCATAGGCGATGGTCAGCGTATAGGGCATCAGCTCGAGCCCGTGGGTGGCGAGGAAATCGCCGATCTCGCCAAGCAGGGGGCGCTGCAGTTCGAGCCGCATGTCGCGAAGGCTGCGCGGTTTTGGGAGATCGGGGGAGCGGGCGGAACTCTCGTCGTCAGCGGTGCGGCCAAGCCACTGCCAGAACCGGCTGCGGCGAGCGGAGAGATCGGGATCGTGCGCGGTCATGGCGACCCTATGGCGCGGCAATGGTCGATTTTAACCATCCGCGGGGATCGGGACTTTTGCTTAGTCCGAAGGCGGATCTCGAAGCTCAACGTCATTGCGAGGCCGCAGGCCGCGGCAATCCAGCAGCGCGCAACGCTCTGGATTGCTTCGTCGCTACGCTCCTCGCAATGACGAGGGGGAGGAGGGCTACTCCGACCGCACCAGATAGCGCCCCCCGATAAACAGGCCGAGCCCGCCGGCGAACGGGATGCCGCCGAAGATCAGTAGGACCGGAATGCCACCGGCGAGGTCCGACCACTGGCTGTTATTGGCTTCGGACAGGGCGATGCCGATGATCCACAGACTGCACAGCCCGCTCGCCCCGGCGATCAGCAGCCCCGCCGCCATCATCAGCCCGCCCATCAGCTTGCGCATCGTCTTGCCCCCCCTGCTGTCGTCAGCGCCGCGCCCGGTTGCGGGCGAGCACGCCCGCGCCCTCGGCCCCGTCGCGGTAGAACGTGTTGTAGGTGTCGAACGGAACGATCTGCCCCTCGGGCGTCACGAAGTGGACGCAGCTGCGTTTCACCGTGCCGAGGTCGAAGTTGTAGCGATCGAGGAACTGGAGGATTACCACCCGGAACGAGTTGGCATAGCCCAGCTCTTCCGGCACCATCGCCTGCGGCAGGCAGCACAGCAGACCGGCCAGCTTGTCCTCGGTATTGCACTGGCTGGTGGCGAGCGAGAGCAGGTCGAAGATCCTCTCGCGCAGCAACGGATAGGCTTCGTAGCTGATCGTGTTCGGCCCGGCGAGGATCACCTCGCGCGGGAGCAGCGAGGTGATCGGGGTGACGCTCCGCCCGTCGCGTAGGCCATAGCCGATGCAGATCTGGTCGGGGTTGCAGGGCAGGGGGATCATGTCCTCGAGGCTGAACACGCCCGATTTTGCCACCTCGCGCCGGATCTGGGTGACGAGCACGCGGTTCTCGTTTGCGTCGAACCCGTCGTTGCGTCCGGCGTCCTGCACCGGCTGGAAGGTCACCCCGCGCACGCAGCGCCATTCGAGCGCGTGGCGGACGATGTCGGCCACCTCGTGATCGTTCACCCCGCGCTTGACCACCGCGACCAGCGTGGTGGAGAGGTTCACCCGCTCCAGCTGTTCGAGCGCCTGCCGCCGGATCCGCGCCAGCTTGGCGCCGCGCAGGTCGACCAGCGCATCGTCGCTGAGCGAGTCGAACTGGAGATAGACCTCGAGCCGCGGGGCATAGCTCGCCAGCCGCTCCACGAACGCCGGGTCCTGCGCGATGCGCACGCCGTTGGTGTTGATCATGACGTGGCGGATCGGGCGGCGTTTCACCGCGTCGAGGATCGCGAAGAACTCCGGATGAATTGTCGGCTCACCGCCGGAGAGCTGGACAAGGTCGGGCTCGCCCTCGCTCTCCACCAGCGCGTCGAGCATCGTCTCGATCTCGGCCAGCGGGCGGTGGCTGCCGTGGATGTCGGTGGCGTTGGCGAAACACACCGGGCAGGCGAGGTTGCAGGCCTGGTTGATCTCGACGATGGCGAGGCACGAATGCTGCTCGTGATCGGGGCACAACCCGCAGTCCCACGGGCACCCGGCCTCGGTCCGCGACTGGTAGGCGAGCGGGCGGTCACCCGGCTTGATCCACAGCTTCTGCGCGCGCCAATAGTCGAGATCGTCGCTGATCAGGGTCTTCTGGACCCCGTGGTCGCGGCAGCGCTTGAGGTAATAGACGCGCGCCTCGTTCTCGACGATGACCTTTGCGGGCACGACCTCGAGGCAGGTCTCGCACAGGCTGCTGGTCTGGCCGTGGAAGACATACGGCGCGGACTTGCGTTCAGGCGCGGGCGGGCTCGCCGCCATCACGTCTCCACCAGGCAAGTCCATAGGCGATCAACCCCAGCATCAGCAGGTGGAAGACGTTGAGCGGACCCACCACCGGCGGATACGGTTTCACGAACTCCCACGCGAACCGCTGGGCAGCATAGACGATAACCAGCGCGTGGAAAGCGTGGGCCGTGGCCCACCGCGCACCGTTGCCGCGGGCGCGCACATAGATGCAAGCGAACAGCGCCATCGTCGCGCTCTCGTAAAGCTGCACCGGGTGGCGCGGGATGCCGTCGCCAAGGTCGACTGCCCAGGGCAGCGCAGTCGGCGCGCCATAAGTGAAATCGGCCAGTCCCGCGAAGAAGCAGCCCAGCCGCCCGACCGCGATGCCGACCGCCAGCGGCAGGACGAACGCCCCACCGGTCGAGCGCCGGATGCCGCGTCGCCACTTCCACAGCTCGACGCCAAGGATGCCGCCCGCGAGCGCGCCCGCCACCGAATGCGACGGCGTCGCCAGCAGGCTGCGCAGCGAGTTGGCGGAGCCGAGCAGCCATGCGCCCGCCAGCGCGCCGAGTGCCAGGGCGATGAAATAGGATGGCTCGGTTACCCGAGCGAGCGCGTTCGCGTCAGTCGGCCAGCGCCGGTGCTGCCAGCGCGCGGCCAGCGCCGCGCTCACCCATGCGGCAAGGTCGAACAGATAGTGCGCCCACCACGCCGTCGGCGGATGGAGCGCCACCACTTGGCCGGATCAGCGGACCCGCGGGCCGCCGAACGGCATCGGCGGAGGGGGCCGGCGGGCGCCGCGCGGAAGCTGCGCCTGGTAGGCCCGGCCGCAGTGCTCGACGCAGTACGGGAACCCGGGGTTCACCTTCTCGCCGCAGAAATGGAAGTCCGGCTCGCCCGGATGGCCCATCGGCCAGCGGCAGATGCGATCGTTAAGGTCGAGCAGGCTGGTCTTGTCGGCAATCTCCGGGCTCGGCCGCGCGGGCACAAGGCGGCGCGGCGGGGCCGGCGGGATCGGAGCCTGCTGGTCGCCGGGACCCTGGCGAAGGAAGCCGCCAGGGCCGACCGAGACGATCCGCGGCTGCGGCGCCGCGGGCGCGGCGGCGACGACCGGCGCTTCGGTGGCCGGGCGCGCTTCAGCGGCCGGAGTGGCCGGTGCGGCGCTCGGCGTCGGTGCAGGAGCCGGGCGCGGCGCGGCGGCGCGCGGTTCGGCTGGAGCTGGCGCGGGCTTGGGCGCAGCGGCGCGGGGAGCCGGCGCTTCGGCCTTTTCGTTGGCCTTGACCGGGGAAGGGCGTGCCTTCAGCCCCAGCCGGTGGGCCTTGCCGATCACGGCATTGCGACTGACCCCGCCGAGTTCATCGGCGATCTGCGAGGCGGTCGACCCGCCCTCCCACATCTTGGTCAGCTTTTCGATCCGTTCGTCGGTCCAGCTCATTACCCAACCTTGTCCTTCGTGCGGCGACGGGAAAACCGGCGCGTCGATCTTGTCATGCGCGGCGGTGCGCGATACCGCCGTGCCCATGGCCGAAAACAACACGACCCCGCAAGGGGCAGATGCCGGTCCGATCGGGGCCCGCAGCTTTCATGGATTTCCTCCGCCCGGGACGCCGCTGATCCGCGGCATGAACCGCCTCGGGCTGTGGACCCTCTATATGAAGGAGGTGCGGCGTTTCTTCAAGGTCCAGACCCAGACGATCTGGGCTCCGGCAGTGACAACGCTGCTCTACCTGATGATCTTCACCCTCGCGATGGGGCAGGGTGGGCGGATGGTGCTGGGGGTGCCCTTCGCCAGCTTCGTCGCGCCGGGGCTGATCGCGATGGGGATGATCAACAATTCCTTCGCGAACGCCAGCTTCGGCCTGCTCGGCGGCAAGATCCAGGGCACGATCATCGACTACCTGATGCCTCCGATCAGCGAGGGAGAGCTGCTCGCCGGTCTCGTCGGTGCGGCGGTGACCCGGGCCATCCTCGTCGGCCTTGCGGTGTGGGCGGCGATGCTGCTGTGGCCGGGCGTCGATCTGACCATCCGTCACCCGTGGGCGGTCGTGTGGTTCGGGCTGATGGGCTCGATCCTGCTCGCGCTGGTCGGTGTGCTGACTTCCTTGTGGGCGGAGAAGTTCGATCACAACGCGGCGGTGACCAACTTCGTCATCACTCCGCTGTCGATGCTTTCGGGCACGTTTTACGTGATTACCAACCTTGCGCCGGTCTTCCAGACGGTCAGCCGGATGAACCCGATCTTCTACGTGATCTCGGGCTTCCGCTATGGCTTCCTCGGGCAGAGCGACATCGGCAACACCAACGAGGCGGTGCTCCACGGGGCGATCGGGCTGGGCGTGCTGAACCTGGTGTTTGCGCTGGGCGTCTATGCCCTGTTCCGCAGCGGCTGGAAGCTGAAGAGCTGATCGCGGGGCTTTTGTGGCAACGTGGCGCTAGTGCCGCATGCCCCGGCGCAGCTTGTAACGTCCGTTGCGGAACGCCTCGAACAGTTCGTCCACCTTCGGGTGGTCTACAGGCCCGGCATCGGCGTCGCTCAGCAGGTTCTGCTGGCTGACATAGGCGATATAGTTCGAATCCTCGTTCTCGGCGAGGAGGTGGTAGAACGGCTGCTCGCGCGAGGGGCGGACTTCGGCCGGGATCGACTCGTACCATTCCTCGCTGTTGGCGAAGACCGGGTCGATATCGAAGATGACCCCGCGAAAATCGAACATGCGGTGTTTGACCACGTCGCCGATGGCGAAGCGGGCATGACTGACCGGGGGGGCCGAAACGAAGCGGCCGGTGTGGCTCGAGAAGTAGTTCGCGCGCTCCATGCCTGTGGATATAGGTGCAGTGCAGCACGCAGACAAGCGAGGGGCGACGGTTTTGCGCAGTCTTCCCGCGCTTTGCTCTTGGCAAGCGGCAAACCTTGCGCTAACCGCCCGCTTCCTCGACCGGGACCGCGCATCCGCGCCCCCATCGGCACTTCACGGAGAGGTGGCAGAGTGGTCGAATGCGCCGCACTCGAAATGCGGTGTACGGGCAACCGTACCGTGGGTTCGAATCCCACCCTCTCCGCCATTTCCCATTGAAAAATAACGATAAATTTCTGGTTTGAGGTTTCTGCCCCAACTTCTGCCCTAATAGCTAATGTTGCCCTCTCGCCAGAGCGGCCGATGCCAACGCGGCCGGCGAAATTAGCGGCAATCCGTCATCCTTCACGAGTCCGTCTGAAACTGGCGCAAAGAGCGACGCGAGAACAATCTTGCGGTCATCCTCTGTGGCTGCTTGGTCTTTAGATAGGGCAAGGTATGTGTGTGCCATCGCGGAACGGACAGAGGCGTCCGTTGCAAGGTGACCTTGTGAAATCATCGATCGTACAATGACTCGCATTGTCCACAGGTAGAGCGTGAAGAGCACAACGGAGCTGGCAGCGTAGGCGGCAATCCGCGCGGTTTGGTCGCGATCAAATAGCCAGGATGCCAATTCCAAGCCCCCATAGATCCAGCCGATCGCTGCAAGGCCCCCGACGATTCCGACGCCTATCGCCCAGCTCTTGAACGATTGATAGGCCGTGCGATGGTTTGTCGCGCGACTTTCCCAAAGTTCCACGGCGGTTTCAGTCTTCAGTTGCTCAATGAAGGAATTGTAGGCTTCCAACCAGGATGATTGAGCCTTGGAAAGATTCTCCGCCGCTTTGTCTCGATACTCGTTCAGCGCATCTTTGAAATAAGTTTCTGTATCGGCAAATGAATTTCGCTGTGCCTGAAGCTCGGCCTCGTCATTTGTTAACAAGTCTTGTAGACGAAACTCAAATTCATTAATAACGTCGGTGAGCATTTTGTTGGTATTAGGCTTCCTTAACTGACTTTCCAAATTCGCAGAAACTGACATTCGTATAATTGTATCTAAATCTTGATAATTCAAATTATGTAAAGCATAATTGCCATGAGATGGATCCAAAAATTCGCGCAATCTTTGGGCAGCATTATTTCCAGAGTTTCTAGAGGCATCTAAGAGCGATCGGTAGACGTTTAAATGAGGAGTCACTGTTGGGTTAGCGCGTATCCACGCGTACAGCTGCTCGTCGTTTAGATCGCTGTTAGATTTTGCCTCAATTTCTCGCCAGCGACTTTGGTAGTAGTTCCCCCAAATATCCCAAGCGGCCTTGTCCGAAGCCTTCAAATCCGAAAGATTGCTTTGCTGAGCCTGAGCGTAGGTTTGCAATTCAGCCCGCGTCCGAAAAGATTTCGGCTGCTCATACCGATTAAACTGCACCTGCATTTGCCGCCCCTCGCTTTGCCCCTAGAACAAAGCGAGTATATGCCGCCTGAGCGACCGCGCCAGAGCGCAGCCACCTGTTCATGTGGAAATCCCGCCTAGCCGCTCATCGCCTGCCGGACCGCGCCAGCGTTGTCGCGGATGAAATTCAAGAAGGCCTTTTCGCCGGTTTTGGTCGCCAGTCCCTCGCGATACATGGCGCCGGCATCAATCGTATTCACAACCTTCAGGTTGACCGGCGATTGGCCTCCGCCGTTTGCGACGTGGCGCGGATCGTTGGCTGTCAACACTTCCTCGCCACGCTTCAGGACCGCGGGAACCTCGCCAGGGAGCAATCCGGCGATGCCGCCCCGATGGTAACGCATGGCGGCCGCGAACCATTCCGGCTGTACCGCGCGGGGACCGGATAAGCCGGTCGCACGGAGACCGGGCAGCAAGTTGGCTTCGCCGATGACGCCGCCCCCGTGCGCCATGACTCCGCCCATCGCGCCAAACCCGCCCGTCATACCCGCGCCATTCGACAGGGAGCCGCCCGCCGCACCGCCAAGGCTCGAAAGGATCCCAGAGACCAGGTTGAAAATGAGCTGTTGCTCAATCATCCGCGCGATTTGCCGCAGGAAGTCGAATGCGAACGAAAGGAACGCGTCGCGCGCCGATCGGAATACGTTGGCCCCTTGCGCAACCGACTGTGCGAACCGGTCAAACGCGTCCGTTGCGCCCGATGCCGCTTGCTCCGCGATCGTGCCCAGGCTGATCCCCAGGAAGGTCCCCAGTCGCTGCGTACTGAGCGCCGCGGTTTCGAGCCGCAGAATGATGGAGTCCAGTTCGCCGGCCAATTCCGGCATGGCTGCCAGGGCTTCAGGATTTCCCCGCAATGCCTCATAGAACGCCTTTGCGCGTTCGATCGCGTCGGAAAGCCGGCCGTTGATGTCGTCCAGGCGCGGGACAAGGGCGTCCGCTTGGCTGGCCTGCCCGTTGTCGCGGAAAAACTGAATCTGTTGCTGCAGTTCGTCGCGCTGTGCCTGTAGCTGCGAAACGCGGTTGTCGACTTCCTCGCGCTGTGCCTGCAGTTGGACACCTCGAAGAACTCGCTGTTTTCGGCCTGAAGGGGGTGCGAAGGGTCTGATCGCGGTCTTTGGTGCGTG
>NZ_JBYSYP010000014.1:0-110943 GCF_058783565.1 Novosphingobium sp. FW305-C-111 | reverse complement strand
GCCTGTACAGGGCTTGAGTTCAGCGCCCCGTTCTCACCCGCCGCCGCGCCGGCCGCGTCGCTGTTTCCAGCGAAGGAGCGAGGCTGGGCCGGCCTAACCCGCTCCCGATCCGATTCGTCGGGGCTAGGAGTTCAAATCCTACATGTATCCAACAACTTGCTCCGTTTCGGCGAAGTGTTGGAGAGTTGGTTCGCGCGGAGACGCGGAGACGCGGAGAAGAAAAAGGGGTTCGCGCAAAGGCGCGAAAGGGAAGAAGGCGCAAGGATGGCGCGCCGGGCCGACGGGCCCCTCTCCAAATACGGCTCTGCGGCAAGCGCAAGGTGTGAGCGGGAAACCGGCTTCGCCGGTGGCGCTGCATCTCCGCGTCTCCGCGTCTCTGCGTGAACCCTCTTTTCTTTTCAGAAACTCAGCGCGAAGCGCGGGATCCCGGATCAAGGCCGAGGTGACGATCAGGAAGCGCAGCACCCTTGCGCCTTCTTTCGCTTGGCGCCTTTGCGCGAACCAACCGACGCACAGCGCCGAAGGTCAATCCTCCAGCGGAACCCCCGGCACCTGCTTCGCCGTCCGGATCGTCAGCGAGGTCTTGACGCTGGCCACGTTGGGCGCAGGCGTAAGCTTGCTGGTGAGGAATTCCTGGAAGCTCTGCAGGTCCTTAGAGACGATCTTCAGGATGAAATCGATCTCGCCGTTGAGCATGTGGCACTCGCGCACTTCGGGGAGGCCGCGCATGTGGTCCTCGAACTGCCGCAGCGATTCCTCGGCCTGGCTCTTGAGGCTTACCAGCGCGAACACGGTGATGGCAAAGCCGAGCTTGGAGGCGTCGAGATCGGCATGGTAACCCTTGATCACCCCCGCTTCTTCGAGGGCACGGACGCGGCGCAGGCACGGCGGCGCGGTGAGGCCGACGCGCTGGGCGAGTTCGACGTTGGTAACACGGCCCTCGTCCTGAAGCTCGGCCAGCAGGCGTCGATCGATCGCGTCCAGGGTTGCCATGCCTCGCAGTCCTCGCCTTGCTTCCCCACCTCGGCGGAGCGGTTCAGGAGAAACCGCCGGGCCGGGCAATATTCCGTATCCGGCGCGGTGCACCGGGCTAATATTATTGTCTCTTATCGCAATCGTCCCACATTGCAACGCATCGAATCTGTTTACTGTCGCGGTCCCTGGTCTTTGCTAACAGCGGCGCGACGGGCATGGTGCAAGCTTGCCCGAACCGCCTTGCTGGAGCCCCGATGATCGTCGACGACCGCCTCGATACCGTGCTGCGTACCCCCGCAGCCGGGCCGGCGGCCGCCCGCATCCGCTATGCCCAGCTGCTCGACCTGCTCGGCCGCCTGCCGGATGCGCAGTGGAGCGATTCCGCCCACGCCGCGCTGGTTCATCTCGACGCGTTCGGGGCGATGGTGCCGGAGCCGGTCCGCGCCCGCGTGGTCGAACTGTCCGCGCTGCGCTCGGCGATCCTCGTGCGCCACCTCGCCGGGGCCGAACCGCGCGTCGCCGCCGCCGCAATCGGCGCGGCGCGGCTCGACGAGGACACCTGGCTCGACCTGATCCCCCAGCTGCCGGTCCGCGCCCGCGGCTTCCTGCGCCACCGCCGCGACATGGGCGAGCGGGTTGCCGCGCTGCTCCAGCGCTTCGGCATCGGCGATTTCGCGCTGCCCCTGCCCGAAGGCTATGAGGCCGAGGAACAGGCGCAGGCCGCCCCCGCGCCCAACGTCGTCCCGCTGACCGTTGTCGCGCCGGCCGCCGCGCCCGCGCCGCGCCCTGCCCCCGAAGGCATCGGCGCGATCGTCAAGCGGATCGAGGCCTTTCGCCGCGCCCGCCACGAAGCGGAAGCCGGTCCCGACCCGCGCCTCCCGCTGGGCGACGAACCGCCCGCCGCGCCGAAACGCCTCGCTGAAATCCCCTTCCGCACCGACGGCGAAGGCGCGGTCGTGTGGGCCGATGGCCCGGCGCAGGCGCTACTGTGGGGCCACCGCCCGTTCACCCTCGACGCCGATGCGCCGGCGCGGGTCGATCCGGAAACCCTCCGCAGCGTGCGCGCCCGCACCCCGGTCCGCGCCGGACGGCTCGAACTGGGCGGGGCGGAGAGTGTTGCCGGGGCATGGCGGATCGACGCGATCCCGCTGTTTGCCGACCAGGGCGCGCGCTTCACCGGCTATCTCGGCCGCCTGCGCCGTCCCGAGGCCGAGGCCGCGCCCGCCGCGCCCGAAGGCCACGACCGCCTGCGACAGCTGCTCCACGAGCTGCGCACGCCGGTCAACGCGGTCCAGGGCTTCGCCGAGCTGATCCAGCAGCAGATCTTCGGCCCCACCCCGCACGAATACCGCAGCCTCGCCGCCTCGATCACCGCCGACGCCGCGCGGATCCTCGCCGGGTTCGAGGACATCGACCGGCTGGTACGGATGGAAAGCGGCCAGCTCGCCCCCGAGACCGGCGAGACCGACCTCGGCGCGGTGTTCAGCCGGCTGGTCGCGCAGCTCGAAGCCGTCGTCGCCCCGCGCGAGGTGCGGGTGAAGGCAGAGCGGCCAGACGGCGCGCTCCCCGTCACGATGGCCGAGCTCGACCTCGAACGCATGATCTGGCGCGTGCTCGCGGTGATCGCCGCGGCATGCCAGCCGGGCGAACGGCTCAAGCTGGACCTGGCGCGCGAGGGCGCGGGCTATGCCCTGACGCTCCCCCTGCCCGCCGCGCTGGCGGGGCGCGAGGACGACGAACTGTTCGCGCCCGACTCCAGCCGCAGCGCCGGTGCCGCCGCCGGAATGCTCGGCAGCGGCTTCGCCCTCCGCCTCGCCGCGGCGGAAGCGCGCGCGGCGGGCGGCGCGTTTACCCGCGAGGGCAGCCGAATCCGGGTGATCCTCAATGGCTTGACCGAACGGTCCGGTAACCATAGCCATGGTACGGGCACCGCGAACGGATAGCACCGCGCGGTCCGAGATACAGGGGACTATCGGTAAAGTGACGAACGGGCGGTCCATCCTGGCCCAGCCAGAGCCTGCGGATTTCGTCCGTTTCGCGCCGGGCTTCGGCCAGCGCTTCATCCTGACCGTCGACACCGAGGAAGAGTTCGACTGGACCAAGCCGTTCGAGCGGACCGGCTATGGGCTCGACCACATCCCCCGTCTCGCCAAGTTCCAGCAGTTCTGCGAAGGTCTGGGGATCGTCCCCACCTATCTCGTCGATTACCCGGTGGCGACCTCGCCGATGGCGGCGGAAATCCTTGGCCCGGCGCTGCAGGCCGGCCGGGCGGAGGTCGGCATCCAGCTCCACCCATGGGTCAACCCGCCGCACGAGGAAGAGGTCAACGTCCACAACTCGTTCGCCGGCAACCTCCCGCCCGAGCTGGAGAAGGCCAAGTTCCTGCGCCTGCGCGATGCGATCGAGCGGCACCTCGGCGCGGTCCCGCAGATCTACCGCGCCGGCCGCTATGGCCTGGGCCCGGCGACCGCGCAGATCCTGTCCGACGCGGCGATCGCCATCGACACCTCCATCCGCTCGCGCTTCGACTACAGCTCGAACGGCGGGCCCAACTACCGCGACCATCCGGTCCGGCCATGGTGGATCGACCGCGCGAACGGGCTGATGGAACTGCCGCTGACCACGGTGTTCTGGGGTCCGCTGCGCCAGCAGGGCCCGTGGCTCTATCCGCTGCTTTGGCGCGTGCCCCGCCTGCGCGGCGCGCTGGCCCGGCTCGGCCTGCTCGAACGCATCCCGCTGACCCCCGAAGGCGTCAGCGCCGACGAAGCACTGAAAGGCATCGACATCGCCATCGACGACGGCCTGCCGGTGCTGGTGTTCTCGTTCCACAGCCCGTCGCTGCGCCCGGGGCACACCCCTTACGTGCGCGACGAGGACGATCTCGACCGCCTTTACGACTGGTGGCGCACGGTTGCGGAATGTCTCGCCCGGCGCGGAGTCAAGCCGACCTCGGTGCGCGAGATCATGGCCGCGGCCGAGGTCTGATACTTGCCAAGCGGAACTCTCCGCTCTACCCGGCGGCGCGTGTGGGCCTGTAGCTCAGCGGTTAGAGCTGGCCGCTCATAACGGCTAGGTCGCGGGTTCGAATCCTGCCGGGCCCACCAATCCCCTCAAAGCCTCGGCTCGACCTCGCGCCATTCGCCCGGTGCCAGCCCGTCCAGCGACCACGGCCCGGTCCGCCAGCGCACCAACCGCAGCGTCGGGTGGCCGATCGCTGCGGTCATGCGGCGGACCTGGCGGTTGCGGCCTTCGCGGATGGTCAGCTCGAGCCAGCTGTCGGGCACGCTCTTGCGCACGCGGATCGGAGGGTCACGCTCCCACAGGCCGGGGTCGGGAACGAGCCGGGCCTCGGCCGGACGGGTCGGCCCGTCGTTCAGCACCACCCCGCGCCGCAATTGCTCGAGCGCCGCCGCATCGGGTTCTCCCTCCACCTGCACCAGGTACGTCTTGGCCAGCTTGAACCGGGGATCCGCGATCCGTGCCTGCAGCCGCCCGTCGTCGGTCAGCAGCAGCAGCCCCTCGCTGTCGCGGTCGAGCCGCCCGGCGGGATAGACCCCCGGCACCGCGACGAAGTCCGACAGGGTGGCGCGGGGCGAGCCGGCTGTGCCCTTGTCGCTGAACTGGCTGAGCACGCCGTAAGGCTTGTTGAGCAGGATCAGGCGGGCCATCGCCGGCCTGTGCCACGGACGAAGGCCCCGCGTCTACTCGACCAGCCCATAGCCGAAGGTTTCGTCGAACCCGGCCGGGCCGAGATCCCTGGCGCGGTCCACCAGGCGGCGGCGGCAGGTGTCTCCCGAACTGCCGTCCCGGCGGCACGCAGCGACCAGCGCGGCGACGTGCGGGGCGGCGAACGAAGTACCTGTAAACAGCGCCCACCCGCCCCGCGCTCGCGCCGCCAGCACGTCGACCCCTTGGGCGGAGACGGTGATGTACCTGCCGCGGTTGGCGTAGCGGTAGATCCGCGCGTCCTTGTCGACCGCGGTCACCGCGATCACGCCGGAGACCGCCGCGGGATAGGCCGGCGGCGCGCTCGGCCCGCCGTTGCCCGCGGCCGCCACGATCGAGCGCCCTTGCCCCAACCCGTCGCGGATCAGCCGGTCGAGCACCGCGTTGCGCGGTCCGGCAAGGCTCATGTTGATGGTCTGGATGTCCTGCGACAGCATCCATTCGAGCGCCTGCGCGATCACGTCGGCGGAGGTGTAGGGCCGGTCGGCGGGGCCGCGGAAGATGTTGGCGGAATAGATCGTCGAGGCGCTCCGCCCCACCGCCAGCGAGGCGACCGCGGTGCCGTGGTCGGTCGGCGCGGCGGCAGAAACGCCCGCCGCCCATGGCACGATCCGCGCCGAGGCCAGCACTTCGTGCGGGCCGACTGCGGTGTCGATGATCCCGATCGCGATACCGGCGGGCGCGGCGGCCTTGGCAACCTTGCGCTTCACCGGCTTGCCCTTGCCCCCGGCGATGAGGTTGAGGCCGTAGTAGTGGACGAAATCGACCGTCGCCCCCGGGGCGATCCGCCGGAGCTCGGCAAGTCCGTCGGCGGACGCCATCCCCTCGGGCGTTGCCAGCCGGACGAGGTCGCGGCCCAGCACGTCCAGCCGCTCACGCTCGATCACCCGGAAGCCGCGGCCCTGCGCCTGGCTCAACGCAGCATCGCCCAGATCGACCGCGACCACTTCGCCGCGCCGCACGGGGAAGCCTTCGGGATCGTGGTCCGCGGCTTCGGCATCGGCGAGGTCGCGCATTTCCGCGCTGCTGCCGTGGCCTGAGGCGTCATCCATGTCGTCGGCGAGCTCGGCAGCGTCTTCCGCCGCGTCCTCGGCTTCCTTGGCCGATTCTTCCTCGAAGTCGGCTTCGTCCCTGGCGGCGTCCTCGGCGGCCTTGGTGTCCTCCCTGGCGATATCGGCGTCGAGCTTGGCGAGATCCTCCGCCGCCCGGGCCGGTTCGCGCGCCTCGCGGTCCATGATCTTGGCGCGCTCCTCGTCATAGCGGGCGGCACGCTCGGCGGCGCGCTCGGCCGCTTCGGCCTGGTCGCGTTCGAGCCGCTCGGCCGCCTTCGAGCCGGTATCGGGGTCGTGATCGTGGGGCTGCGCCGGCACGCTCGCCAGCGCGAATGCGAGAGCCACCATGGTCGAAATGCACCGCATCGTCCCGTCCCCGCGCCCGGCCATCGGGCTGCCGCTGTCACAACGCCAGCGGGCGCGCCCTATTCCCTCGCTCCTTGCATTCCTTACGCCGACTGCGGCAGGGAGGGAATAAGGGACGAGGCGCGGCGTTATGGGGACAAGGTGAGCGACACGGGTTCAGAGCCGCCGGAGGCGATGCGCCGCGCCCTCGTGGCCGCGCTGCCGCGCCTGCGCCGGTTCTGCCATGCGCTCGCCGCCAGCGCTGCCGATGGAGACGACCTGATGCAGGCCACCGTGGAACGCGCATTGTCCCGCGCCCACCAGTTCGAGGAAGGGACCCGGCTCGACAGCTGGCTGTTCCGCATTGCCCAGAACCTGCGGATCGACGCCGCCCGTTCGGCGGCGCGGCGCGGCACCAGCGTGGCGGTGGACGAGGCCCTCGACATCGCCGGCGAGGACGGGCGCGAGCTGGTCGAAAGCCGCTCCCAGCTTGCCGCCGCGGAGCAGGCGCTGGCGGCGCTGCCCGAAGACCAGCGCGCGGTGTTCGTGCTCGTGGTGATAGAGGGGCTCAGCTACCGCGAGGCGGCCGAGGCCAGCGGCGTCCCGATCGGCACGGTCATGAGCCGCATCGCCCGCGCCCGGGCACGAATCGAAAGCGTCGTCGGACGCAGGGAGGACGCGGCGTGAGCGGAACCGAACGCACCATCGAGGAACGCCTCGCCGCCTGGCTCGACGGCGAGCTTTCGCCCGGCGAGGCCGCGGAAATCGAGGCGATGATCGAAGCCGACCCGTCGCTCGCCGAGCGCGCTGCGGACTGGCGCGCCAACGACGCGGCGATCGCGGGGGCGTTCGCGCCGATTGCGGAAGCGCCGGTGGACGAGGCGATGCTGGCCCGGCTGGGCCTCTCCGAACCGGCGCGGCCGCAACCGCTTGCCGCCAACGACAACCTGCCGTGGTGGCGGCGCCATGCCCTGCCCATCGGCGGTGCGCTGGCGGCAAGCCTTGCGCTGGTCGCGTTCCTCGGCCTGCGCGGCGGCGGGCCGGACCCGCTTGGCACGGCGCTCGACACGACGCCCTCCGGCCAGGTCGCGACGCTGGCCGACGGCTCGCGGATCGAGCCGGTGCTGACGGTGAAGGGCCGCGACGGCCGCTGGTGCCGCGAGTTCCGCCGGGATAGCCGCGCCGCGCTCGCCTGCCGTTCGGACGAGGGCTGGAAGGTCGAGGCGCAAGGCGGGGAAGCAGCTTCGCAGTCCGGCGAATTCGGCCTCGCCTCGGGCGAAGACGATCCGGCGCTCGAAGCCGCCTATGACCGGCTCGGCGTGGGGGACCCGGTCGATGCCGCCGCCGAACGCGCACTCATCGCGAAAAAATGGGGCAGTCGCCAGCGCTAGCGACTGCCCCGACAGGCGAGTTCTGGGGGCTCTTCAGAAGTTCGCCTGCAAGCGGATCACGCCCACATGGTTGCGCCGCGACGGCAAACCGCCGGCGAAGCGGACGCGCGATTCGGTCCAGTCGGCCACGAGCCGCAGGTTGCGGCCGATGTACCAGTTGGCCCCGACCGAGGCGGCGCGGCCGATCCCGCGGTCGAACGCGCCGTCGCGCAGGTCGAGCCGGCTGTAGCGCACCGCCAGCTCGACCGCGCTGCCGCGCTTCGACAGCTCCGGCCCGCTTAAGTATCCGCCCTTTTCGGCAAAGCCGTAACGCTCGCCGGTGATCAGCCACGCGGCGGTGACGGTCTGGCCGTTGAAATCGAGATCGCCGAGCAGCGGCCGGTCGAGCGAGAGCGAAACCGCCTGCGCCTGGACCATGACCGACCCGAACCGCACCCCCGCCTCGCCGCTGAAGGCCCAGGCGTGGTCGATCCCGGCGAGCCCCCCGCTCGACATCAGAGCGGGGGCGAGCGCACTGCCGGGATCGGCGGAAAAGCGCATCGTCTCCACCGCATCGAAGGTCCGCCGCTCGGCTGCCACGGCGAGATAGGCAGTGCTGTCCTTGCGGTTCACCGGCGCAAAGCTGCCGCGCACCACGAAGCCCTTGCCGCGCTCGGCTGACTGGCCGTCCTCGTTATCGAGCGCGTCGGTGTAATAGCCGGCGGCCAGCGACCAGTGCTTGCCGCTCGAGGTCGCCGAGCCGCCCAGCCCCAGCCCCGGCGTCAGCGACGAGGCCAGCGAGCGTTCCGCGAACGGCAGGCTGTTCGAGCTCTGCAGGTCCTCGCCGCTGAACGGCACCACCATGTTGCCGCCCTTGATCTCGAGCCCGTCCACCGGCTCGGCGCTGGCCCAGACATTGCGCCAGCCCTTGGCCGCCCCGGCGAACTCGCGGTCGACGCGGAAGCGCAGCACCGTGCCGATGCGGCCCGACAGTTCGAGCCGGGCGCGGCGCACGCGGGCGTCGGTCACGCCGTCGTCGCCGGTCACCGGATCGTCGAAGACCGCTGCGTCGAGGTGGAGCCGCCCGCCCAGATTCAGCTCGAGGTCGCCGGTTTCCACCGTCACGCCCTTGTCGTCGAGCTTCACTCCGTCCCCGGCCAGCGCGGGTGTGGCGGTGGTTCCCAGCGCGATCAGCGCCAGGGCAATCGTGGTCCTCATGGTTCATTCCCTTCCTGTCCAAGTCGTTCGAAGACCGCAGCCACCAGCCCGGCGCGCACCGCGCTCGAGAAGCTGTGGCGGGTCCGGGGGAGCACGGCGTGGCTGCCGCGCGCATTCAGCCCGGCGCGGCGCATCGCCTTGTGCCAGGCGCGGGCGCGGGTGCGGCGGGTCTCGCCTTGCAGCGCATCGATCACGGGATCGCGGCGCAGCGCCTCGTCGCGGACGGTGTCGCGCGCGCCGACGAGGACGTGGAACGGCACGGCGGCGATCGCCTCTCGGTCCGGCGAGACCGGCCCGCCCTTCCAGCCGAGCGGCCAGCGCAGGTCCGGATCGGGCCAGCAGAACCAGCCTGCCGAAACGGGGACGCAGGCACTCGTCCGCCGGGGGTGGGCAAGCGCAAAGCGGTGGACGAACTGCGCCCCCCCGGAAAAGCCGAACAGCGCGGCCGCAGTCGCCGTACCGAACCGGCTTGCGGCGTCCTCCAGCATGGCGATCAGCGCCGCGTCGGCGGTCATGCCGAGCGGCGACTGGCCGAGCAGCTGGTAACGGGCGAACTCGCGCTCGCCGAAGATCGGCGCGATCAGCGGACGGCCGTGGAGTCGCGCATCGGGCACGAACCGCGCGATCAGCTCGGCGGCATTGCGCGAGATGCCGTGGACCAGCACCAGCGGCTCGGCGCCCGGTTCCATGTGCCGGGGCACCCATGCGTAATATTCGAGGCGCGGGTCGGCGGCGCAGCGCAGGCAGGCAATCCGCCGCACCCCGCCTTCGATCGCGCCGAGGTTGAGGGGCAGCGCGTTCATGGCCTTGCTCCGGCAACCGGAAGGCGGACGACCGTGGCTTTTCGGCGAGTTCCCATCTGCAGCGTATCGGTGGCGCAGGCCCGGAGCAGCGGGTGGCCCGAGGCGAGGACGACCACCCCCGGCCACCGCCCGATCCGCGCCGCCAGCCGCGCGATGTCGCCCTCCGTCAGCGCGGCTTCGGTCAGGTCGAGCAGCAGCAGCGCGGGATCGCCGGCGAGCGCCCGGACGAGGCCGATACGCGCAGCATCGCCGTGGCGGGCCTGCGGATCGAGGTCCCACTCCGCGCCCAATGCGGCGACGCGCCCGCGCTCCGCGCGCGACAGGCGGTAGCGCAGGTTCTGCGCGACGTTGCCCGCAAGCGGCGGCAGTTCCCCACTGGCCCAGCCGATCCGGCTCCGCCGCCGCGACGGGGGGAGCGCGCGGGTATCGAGGCCGTCGAGCCGGATCGCGCCGCGATCGGGCGCAGCGAGCCCGGCGAGAGCGCGGAACAGCGCGCGCCGGTCGCCCGGTTCGCCTTCGACCAGCACGACCGCACCGGGGGCGAACCGCCCGCCGAGCCGCGCCGCGCCCAGCGTCACCCCGTCCAGCACCAGCACGCCCCGCTCGCCGGGAACGCGCTCGGCGAGCGGCGGTGCGGGCCGCATCGGCACCGCCATCAGCCTTGCGATCCGCGCCCGCGATATCCGCCCCGGCACCTCCAGCTCGACCGCGCGCGCCAGGTCGCGCAGCGCAAGGCCGAGCAGGCCGGCGACGACCAGGGCCCCGGCCCCGCCCTCGCCCAGCACCGCGCTTGCCAGCATCGCCGTGGTCGCGAGATGCGGCAGCGCGCGCAGCACGCCGGTGATCGTCGCGCGCGGCAGGCTCGCCGCGGTGAGCTTCGCGACCCGCCGCCGCAGCAATGCGACCTCGCTCTCGATCCGCCCGGCGGCCTGCACCGTCGCGGTGGCCGCGAGCCGGTCCGATGCCAGCGCCGCGACCGCGCCGCGCCGCTTGCGCACCAGCGCAACGCGGCGGCGCAGCATCGGGCGCAGCATGAAGATCGCGGCGGCGCACACCGCCATGACACCGCCCGCAGCAAGCGCGGCGCCCGGTGACTGCACCGCCAGCCATCCGGTCAGCGCAAATCCCGAAATGACCGCGAGGCCGGCGCGCATCATTCCTTCGCTGACCCACTGTCGCAGCGCGGTCATGTCGCCGACGAAGCTCTGCAGCATCGCCCCGTGGCGGCGGCGGCGCACGAGGTCGACGTCGGCGGAGAGGAGGTGCCGGTAGAGGTCCTCGCGCACGGCGGCGACATGGACCAGGCCGACCTGCTCGCCCGTCCGCCGCAGCGCGACCTCGAGCGCGAACGCGGCGAGCATGGCAGCCGCCAGCCCGATCGCTCCGCCGCTCCGGTGAAGCAGCTGCACGGTCGCCACCGCCGCCGCGAGTTGCAGCAGCGCCAGCGCCGCGAACAGCGCCAGCAATCGCCGCGGCACGCCGTGGAATGCCCCGCCCATGCCCTCAATCCGATCCGGCGAAAGCGATCTTCGGCGCGACCAGCGGATCGCGCAGCTCGGCCAGCGTCAGCACCCGGCAGCCCGACGCCGCCTCGGCCTCGCGCAGGGCCAGCGGCGAGGCGCTGACCAGGCCGGAAATGCCGACCACCGTATGGCCCTGCCGGACCAGCCACTCTCGCCCGCCGACCGCGCCGAGCGCATCGCCGGCGGCGAACAGCGCGGCATCGATCACCCCGCGGAACCGGGGCGAGGCGAGCAGTCCGGCGGTGTCCGCCTGGAGCACGCCGTCGGCGATCTCGACCACCACGACGTCGATCCCCGGCGCGCTGCTGTGCGCGACGAGCGACACCGCCACCCGCTCCAGTTCGCCCAGCGGCAGACCGGCGGTGGTGGCGTGGCCCATGTCGGTGAAGTCGAGGACGCTGGCCGCGCCCGCGTCGCGCATCGACCACAGGTCACCGCCCGAGCCGGTGCCGGTGAGCTTGGCCGCCGCGACCCGCAGCCCGGCGCGGGTCAGGCCGTGGACCAGCCCGGCGACCGTGGTGGTCTTGCCCGCGTTCATCGAGGTCCCGGCAACCGCGATCACCCGCGGGCGATCGGCCGGCGCGGCGCGGGCCGGCAGGGCGTTGGCAGACAGGTTGTGCGGAAGTCCGGACGCGTCGGCGATCAGTCCGAGAGGCTGGATCCGCGTCGCCCGCCGCACCTTGGCATGGCGCGCGACGACCTCTGCCGCGATGCCGCCACCGGCAACGAGGTCGCAGGCGTCGAGGCTTGCCGGGACGACCGCCTCGAACTGGTCGGGGGCATAGCGCGCCCCGAACGCGACGACGATCTCGTCACCCGGGTAGAGCTGGACGCGGCGGCCCTCGGGCGATTCCAGCTTCTGGTGGTGGCCAAGCGTCTCGACCCGAGCGAGCACGAGGTCGCCGGCCTGCGGTACGCCTTCGCGGAGCAGGCGCAACCGCCCGCCAAGGTCGGCCCGGCGCGTCGCGAACGCGCGCTTGGCCCGCTCCAGCCGCGCGCGGGACAGCGGCTCCCCGGCATGGTCGGCGGCGCGGGCGGCGGGTGCGAAGGTTTCGGCAAAAGCGCGCGTATCGTGGAACACCATCGTTCTCCCCAAACTCCGTGGTCATGGGGAGAACGATGGGAAGCCGCGCTTATTCCATCGTCAGTTCAGCCTGACGCTCAGAGTGAGCCCGCCCGCGAAATCGGCGCTGTTGCGGGTGAAGCCGGTGCTGGCGAAAACCTGCAGCCGGGCGGTGCGCGAGAGGCCGAAGTTGACGAACGCGCTCGCCTCGCTGCTCGGTCCGCGGCCGGCCGTGGCCGACTGCTGCCAGTCGTAATCCGCGCCGACGATGGTCCCGCCGGGCAGGCGGTAGCTGACGCCGGCGCCCGCGCCCCAGGTGTCGCGCAGCGGCTGCCCGGTCGGCTGGCCGATGAACTTGCGCCGGGCCCCGGCATAGACCGTCGCCGCGCCGACGTCCTGGACGAGGTCCGCGCCCAGCGTCACGTCGACCTTGCCGGTGCCGAGCCGCTTGGCCCGCGAGGCGGTGGGGACCTTGAGCCGTCCCGAAAGGTCCAGGTAAGTCGTGCCGGCAAGCGGCAGCGAATAGCCCACCGTCACCGCGACATCGCCGATCCCGCTGCGCCGTCCCGATGCGCCGGGCACCGGCACCGGGAGGACGTCCCCGCCGGCGGAGGCGGTTCCGCCCGAGCCGCTGCTGCCGCTGCTGCCGCCGCCGGAATCGTCGCTTCCGCCCGAATGCCCGCCGTCGGACCCGCCCGAGCCGGAACCGGAAGAGCCCGATCCAGAAGATCCTGAGGAACCCGACGTCCCGCTGCTCGACCCGGAGGAGTTCGACCCGCCGTTGTCGTCGCCGCTTTCGGACCCGCCGCCCGAGGTATCGTCACCGAAGCCGGCATCGCGCCCTTGCGGCGTGTCGAGCAGGCTGCCGGGGCCGGTCAGCGTGACATAGGGCACCGACACCCGGATGCTGAAGCCGCCGCGGCGATACTTGACCGCGACCGGGACCGAGACGACCTCGGTATCGGTGACTTCCCCGTAATCGCCGCGCGAATAGTTGACCCCGGTGCTGGCGCGCAAAACGCCCGGATCCTTGTCGGTCGCATCCTGCGCCCATGCGGCAGGCGCGGTCGCGGCCCCCGCAATGAGGATTGCGGCGGCGCAAAGCCAACGATTGTCCATGTCCAAACCCCTCGAACCCATCCGATGCCAGATTGGACGAGCCCCGCCCGGCCGGCAAGACGCCCTGCGTCCAAAGTGGATAACGACGGTGCGAGCGGGTTATTCCATCGGGGGTCAGGTTCGCAGGGGGTAGAGCGGCATTGCGTCGGCCAGGGCCAGGTCCTGCCATCGCCCCACGTCTTGCGTCCCGAAGCCGCAGGCGAAGGCCACGCTGCGCGACAGCGCGAGGTCGATCAGCCGCCCTCCGCCCTCCTGCCACGACCGCCACGCGAGCAGCGCGCCGAGCAGGCCGGTCAGCGGATCGGCGATTGCGTCTCCGGCGAACAGCGGCTCGCCCCACGCCCGCGCCATCCGCCATGCGAGACCGCCGGCGACTGCGGCATCGTCGCCGAAGCCGATGGCCTCGGCCGCATCGCCCTCGCGGCCGTGGCCGGTGATCGACAGCCAGGTGCGGCCGCGTGCGAAGAAGTCTTCGGCGACGACGCCCATGGCGCGCAGCGCTCGCGGGCGCGAGGCTTCGATGACGATATCGGCGCGCCCGACGAGGTCGCGCAGCGCCGCTTGGCCGCCGGGTGCGGACAGGTCGAGCGAGAGGTCCCGCTTGTCGCGGTTGAGCAGCGCGTAAAACCCGGCATGGCCGAAGCGCGCCCCGTCGGGGCGGCGGGTGCTCTCGACCTTGACCACCTCGGCCCCGGCGAGCGCCAGCAGGCTCCCGGCGAGCGGCCCGGCCCACAGCGCGGAGAGGTCGACGACCAGCGGCGGACGGTCGGGCGCACGGCCGCGGACTCCTGCATCCCTGATCGTAAACGGCGACGGATCGGGCGGCGGCGGGGCGACAGCGGCGATAGCAAGACCGAGCAGGCGCCCGCGCTCGAGCAGGTCGGCGACGGTGTGCGCCGCTACGCCGGCGGCGACGTCTTCCCACCCGGCAACCCTCTCGCCGACCAGTGCACCGGCAAGGTCGAGATCGCCAGCGCGCGGCAGGTTGAGCGCGATCGTCCCATCCAGCGCGGGCAGCAGGCGGCAGCTTCCGTTGGGCGACGTGCTGCCTTGCCGGCGCAGGCCGATGAGCCGCGCCCGCTCGCCCAGCAGGAGCGCGCCGCTGAAATGGAACGCCTGTCCGCGGGCCGCGCCGAGCGCCGCAAGAGCTGCATCGGCCAGCACGGTCAGCGCCGCCGGCGCGACAAGACCGGGCGCGTCCGCCCGGCCCGTCACGTCCAGCAATCCGCTGCGCCGCCAAGCAAGCGCGGGGTGTTCCGGCCCGGCCGGGACCGCAATCGTCAGGCCAGCCTTGCAGCAATGCCGGGCCAGCGCCTCGGGCAGGGCGGTCCAGGGGAGAAGCGGCGGCTGTGCCATCGCTGCATCCTTGCCGCAGCGCGGGCCGGGGGGAAAGAGGCGCTTGCCTCGATGCCGCCGCGCGGCCACGCTGGGAGGGTGGATGCTCTCTCCCCCGTTGCCAGGCTTGAGCCGTGGATGCTGCGCCTCGACTGGCGCGGGGATTCGCGCGAGTGCGTGGCGGTCGACCTCGCCACCTGGCCTGAGGACCAGCCGCTCGACCCGCTGCCGCCGGTGCCGGTGATCGGCACGGGCCCTTGCGATCACCCGCTCGCCGCACAGGTCGATGCACTGGCCTCACCGGACATCGGACTTGGCGCAGTGGTCGCCGGCATCGAGGCCGCGCCCGCCGCCGCGCAAGTGGTCGTCGACCTGCTGCGCTGCACCGAGGGCCTGCCGCCGGCACAGGCGCTGGTCGCCGAATCGCTCGCCTATGCCGCCTTGCAGGGCAGCGCGGCACACCGCGAATGGCGCGCGGCGGGCGGCGAGCCGGCAGCGCCGGGCGCGGTCCGCATCGACCGCCGCGACAGCGGACTGCACCTCACCCTCGACAGGCCCGAGGCGCACAACGCGATCGACCGCGCGATGCGCGACGCGCTGCACGATGCGTTCGTCCTCGCCCGGCTCGATCCCGAGATCCGCGTGGTCCGGCTGGGCGCAACCGGACGGTGTTTCTCGACCGGGGCGGACCTCGCCGAGTTCGGGACGACTACTGATCCCGCAGCAGCGCACGCGATCCGCATGAAAACGCTCCCGGCCCGCGCTCTGCTTGAATGGGGCGGGCGGTTCGAGGTTCATGTGCAGGGGCCGTGCATCGGTTCGGGGCTCGAACTCGCGGCGTTTGCCGACCGCCTCACCGCGAGTCCGGATGCGTGGTTCCAGCTGCCCGAACTGCGCATGGGGATCCTTCCGGGCGCCGGCGGGTGCGTCTCGCTGCCGCGCCGGATCGGGCGGCAGCGGACAGCCGCGCTGATCCTGTCAGGCCGCCGGATCGGGGCGCGAACCGCACTCGAGTGGGGTCTCGTCGATGCCATCGTGGATGATGCGCCCGGCAATGAGGGTGAGCCGGACTAGGCCGTCTCCGGCGCGTTCCGGGTCTGCCGTCGCAAGCCGCGCGTCAACGCCGGGCCACGGCGCAGAGAGCAGCACGAGGTCGGCGGCTTCACCCGCCGCCACCGCCCGTGTCCGCCGGAAGTCGAGCGGATCGGCGAGGTAGAGCGCCAGCGCCTCGCGCGGCGACAGCGCCTCGCGCTCGCCCAGCCGCTCGCCGTCGCGCGTCCGGCGCTGGACCGCGCTCGCCATGCCGAGCCACGGATCGACCGGGACATACGGCGCATCGCTGCCCCCAGAGAGCGGCACACCGGCCGCGAGAAACGCGCGCAGGCGGTAGAGGTCCGGCCAGTTCTCTGCCGCGATGTCGCGCCGGTATGCGTCGCCGCGGGCGTGGACGAAGCCGGGCTGGACGCAGACACTCAAGTCCGCTTGGGCGATTGCAGCGAGCAGGGCATCGGTGGTGACCGAGGCGTGCTCGATCCGGTCGGCCGGATGATGGCCCGCCGCCGCCAGCACACCCAGCGCAAAGGCCAGTTCTGCCTCGGTCACGCAGTGGAACGCCGCGCCCCGGCCCAGGGCATGCGCCGCCGCGACCTCACCGGCGAGCGCATCGAGGTCCGGAAATGCGGCTTCGTGGAGGTGGACCTTGAACGTACCGGCCACCACCCGCTCGCCGATCCGCAGCGGGCCGTCCTCGTCCCACAGGCTCGGGCCGCCGCCGACCACAACCCGCTGAGGCAGCACCGAGAGCAGCCTCGCCTCCTCGGGTCCGTTTGCGGGACCCATGTCCGTCAGCCCGGTCACGCCCATTGCAGCAAGGTCCGCGCCGAAGCGGACGAGATCGGGGACCTCGCCGCCCAGAGCGGCGCGTAGCCAGGCATCGCCGTCGAACAGTCGTCCGCTATCCCGGTCGAGGTTCGGCGGACATTCGCGCCCCGCCAACAACAGTTCCAGCGCGGCGCTGTTCAGCACCCACAGCCGCCCGCTGCGATGCTGGAGCCGCACCGGCCGGTCCGGCGCCGCCGCGTCGAGCCAGCGGCGGTCGATCTCACCGACGGCACCCTCATCGAATCCGACCCCGCGCAGCCAGCCCTCGCCGGGGGCCGACAGCACGGCAGCCAAGGCCGCAGCGCTCTGAGCGTCCGGCGGGCCGCAGCGCACCGATTGCCGCGCAGCAGCGGATGCCATCACGTGGAGGTGATGGTCGTGAAGGCCGGGGATCAGCAGGTTGCCGCCCGCCCGGACCACCCGTTCGCCCGGTTCGGGCGCAAGCGAGCCGACCGCGGCGATTGCCTCGCCCGCCACGCGCACGTCGGCCCGGCTCCCGTCGAGCAGCTGGGCATCGGCGATCAGCAGGCGCATCGTCACCGGTCGGTCATAGGCGGCAGCGCAACGCCGCGCCAACCCTGCTCAGGCGATGGCGCGCTTGGCCTTCAACTCCTCGATCCGGTCCCATTCGAGGCCGAGCTCCATCAGGAACAGCTCGGTATGCTCGCTGGCTTCCGGCGCACGGGTGTTGGTCACGGCCTCGCGGTCGAACTGGACCGGATTGGCGACCAGCTTGATCGGCGGTCCGCCATCGGCGCTTTCGACTTCGAAGATCAGGCCGTTGGCGTGGACCTGCTCGTCCTTCGCGGCATCGTGGATCGTCTGGTAGGGCGACCACTGTCCCTTCATCGTCTTGAGGCGCTCGATCCAGTAGGCGAACGGCTTCTTCGCGATGGCGATCGCGACCTCGGCATAGGCGGCGGGCGTGTTCGCCATGATCGCCTCGGCGGTCGAGAAGCGCGGATCCTGCGCCAGTTCGGGCACGTCGAGGTGGCCGAAGACGTCCTCGATGTACGGCCCCGGCGAAAGCACGGTCAGGTTGATGTACTTGTTGTCGGCGGTACGGAACGCGCCGATGAACGGGTTGGAGCCGTTGCCCACGCCGCTCCCGGGAAGCGCGTTGCGGAACAGCTTTTCGTCGTTCGGCAGTTCCATCGCGACGTCGATCGAGCAGGCCGTGGCCCAAATGCCCGATGACAGCAGTGAAACGTCGACCTCGGTCGCCTTGCCGGTGCGCTCGCGGTGGAACAGCGCCGCGGCGATCCCGCCGGCGATGTTCATTCCGCCGATGGTGTCGCCATAGGCCGGGCCGGGCTGAAGCAGCGGGCCGTCGAGCTCGACCGGGGTGACCATCATCGCCGAACCGCCGCGCGCCCAGTACGCGGTGGAATCGAACCCGCCCTTGTCGCGCTCCGGGCCCTTGTCGCCGAAGGCCGAGCCGCGAACGTAGATGATGTTCGGGTTCGCCGCACGGATGTGCTCGAGGTCGATACCCAGCTTCTGCCGCGCCGAGGGCAGGTAGTTGGTGAGGAACACATCGGCGGTCTTCGCGATTTCGTAGAGCACCTCGCGCCCTTCCGGGGTCGAGATGTCCACGCCGACGCTGCGCTTGCCGCGGTTGGGGTGCTGCATCAGCGCCGAACGCTGCGGATTGACCGCGAGCCGCTGGAGCATCTGGATGCCGCGCTGGGCATCGCCCCGCACCGGATGTTCGATCTTGATGACGTCCGCGCCCCAGTCCGACAGCACCGCCCCCGCCGCCGGAACGAACGTGAACTGCGCAACCTCAAGGATGCGCACCCCTTCCATAACCCGCGTCATCGTGCCGAGAATCCGATCGTCTTGATGTAGGTGAACTCGTTGAGCCCTTCCTCGCCGTACTCGCGGCCATAGCCGGAGCGCTTGATCCCGCCGAACGGCGCGGCGCTCTGCATCGTGCCCGCGCCGCCGTTGATCGAGACCCCGCCGGTGCGCAGCTGCAGCGCCATGTCATAGGCGAGGCCTGCGTTGGCGGAATAAATCCCGCCGGAAAGGCCGAAGTCGCTGTGGTTGGCGATGGCGATCGCCTCTTCGTCGGTGTCGAAGCCGATGACCGCGCCGATCGGTCCGAAGACCTCTTCCTGGGCGATGCGCGAGGCGTTGTCGACGTCGTCGAACAGGGTCGGTTCGTAGTAGAAGCCCTTGTCGAACCCGGCCGGACGCTTGCCCCCGGCAACCAGCTTGGCGCCTTCACCCTGGGCGATCTCGACATAGCTTTCGGTGCGGGTGCGGGCGACCTCGCGGATCAGCGGGCCCATCGTGACGCTGGGATCGGCCGGGTTGCCGATCTTGACGTGGCCAAGCATGCCCTTGAGCATCTCGACGTACTGCGCCTTGACCGAGTTGTGGACGAGGTGCCGCGTCAGCAGTGCGCAGCCCTGCCCCGAATGGACGGTGAACCCGCCGATCCCGGCCATCGCCGCCTGCTGCAGGTCGGCGTCGGCGCGGACGATAAGCGCGGATTTGCCGCCCAGCTCCATCACGCAGCGGATCAGATGCGGCGCGGCCTGTGCCTGGATCATCGATCCGACCTTGTCCGACCCGGTGAAATGAATGAGGTCGATCCGCTTGTCGGTGGTGAGCAGCTTGCCCGCCTCGATGTCGCCGGTGACGATGTTGAGCACGCCCTTGGGCAGCCCGACTTCCTCGGCCACCTCACCGAGGATCAGCGCTTCCATCGGGGTATAGGGCGACGGCTTGAGCACCACGGTGCAGCCGACCGCCAGCGCCGGGACGATCTTGCCGATGTTGAGGAAGAACGGGAAGTTGTAGGGCGAGATCGCCGCGACGACGCCGACGGGCTCGCGCGATATCACCCCGGTGCCGAGCGTGATCGTGCCCTGCGCGTTGGGGGTGAGCTCGACCGGCAGCGGCGTGACCGAAGGCCGCGAGGCGGTTTCGATCGTATGGCGGGCATGCTTCATCGGGATGCCGTACTGGAGGAACGAGGCGAGCATCTGGGTCGCCCCGGCTTCGGCCACGATCAGCGCGACAATCTCCTCGCGCCGTCGTTCGAGCACGTCGAGGAAAGCGTGGAGCTTCGCCTGCCGCTCGCGCACCGGGAGGCGCGGCCACGGACCCTTGTCGAACGCCTCGCGCGCGGCGGCGATGGCGTCGTCGATCATCGCCGCGGTGCCGACGGGCGCCATCGCGATGATCGTCTCGTCGGCCGGGTTGATCACCGCTTCGGCGTCGGGCGCCTTGACCCACTCGCCGTCGATGTACAGCGAGTCCGGATTTTTCAGGAAGGTCATCGGGTCCTCTCGTCCTGTTCTTGTCGTTATCGGGCCGGTTGCCAGACCAGCGGAAGGTTGCGGATCGACAGCAGCCCCGGCGTCACCGTGGTGTCAGCGCCGTCCTTGACCCGGAAGGTCGGGATGCGTTCGAGGAACACCCGAAGGAGCGTGCGCAGCTCGCGCCGGGCGAGGTGCGCACCGAGACAGTTGTGGATGCCGCCGACGAACGTGAAGTGGCGGTTGGCCTTGCGCTCGGGATCGAAGGTGTGAGGATCGTCGAACTGCGCCGGGTCGAAGTTGCCCGACGAGTTGATGCAGCAGATCTGGTCGCCCTTTTTCATCGCCACGCCGTGCCAGGTCATGTCGTGCTTGAGCCAGCGGACCGAGTTGACCAGTGGCTGGACCCGCAGGAACTCCTCGACCGCGGTCGGGATCAGCTCCGGGTTGGCGCGGATCCGGGCCTGGAGTGCCTGGTCCTTGGCCAACCGGCGGAACATCTGGCTGATCGTCGACGCGACCGTATCGAGCCCGCCGAGCCACAGGAAGAACGTCATCCCGATGGTTTCATCCGGTGTGAGCGGTTTCCCGTCGATCGAACCGTTGGCGATGTAGCTGCCGAGGCCGTCGTCGGGGTTCGCCTGTTTTTCCGCAATGAAGCCGCGCAGCCACGCGATCGTCTCGCGGATCGCACCCAGACGCACCTCGAAATCGTGGACGTGGAGGATTTTGTATTCCCAGTCGAGGAACTGCTCGAACATCTCCATCGGGAAGCGCATCAGGCCGAGGAAGATGCGCACCGGAAACACCCGGCCGAAATCCCACGCGATGTCGACTTCACCCGCTTCGGCGAACTCGTCGATCATGCCGTTGATCACGTCGCGGATCACCGGCTCCATCCCCTTCATCGCGACCGGGGTGAACCAGGGGTTGAGGAAGCGGCGATACTTGTTGTGGTCGGGCAGGTCCGCGCCCAGCGGCAGCGAGGGAAAGGTCTCGCCGACAAAGGCCTGGAACTGCGCCGCCCCGATAGTCGAGAACGCCTCGTTGTCTTCATAGACCCGGCGGATGTCGTCGTAATGGGTGACCGCCCACCCACCGTTGAGCGTCCCGCCCATCGGATAGGGATACCACATCACGCGTGGCACCCGCTGCTCGCGCAGCCAGTCGAACGGGACATAGGGGTCGAACAGGTCGTTCGGCTCCATCCCCATCGCCGGGCGCAGGTCGGCGACCAGCTCCGGCGGGACGTGAGGCGGGACCGGCAGCGCGTCCGGCCCGGGTTTGGGCAGCTCGATCGTAGCGGCAGCGGCCATTGTCGTCATCCTCTCCGCTGTGACCGTCAGGCCGAGGCGAACATGCGCTGGATTTCGCCCGAAGTGACCGGGCGGCGGGCATTGCCGACAAGGTCCATGCTGTCGGTCTTCAAGCCGCCCAGCCCTTCGCGCGGCGAGATGTCGACGTCCTTGCCCAGTTCGCGCAAGTGCCCGACCGTGCACCTCTCGGCCCCGCCGTTCATCGCGATTCCGTCGAAACTGTATTCGCGGAAGACGTTCTGATGGGTGATCTTGTCGATGGTCTCGCGCTTCAGCCCGTTGACCGAGGCCCACAGGTATTCGGGCACGTTGGGCCATACGGTGTCGGAATGCGGATAGTCGCACTCGTAGGCGACCATGTTCTCGTTCATGTATTCGAGGTTCTTCACGCCGAACTGGTCGTCGATGAAGCAGCAGATGATGTGCCGCTTGAACACGTCGGACGGACGCTCGCCCCTAAAGTCCGAGAACGTCCATTCGTGGTGATGATCGAACGTGAAGTCGGCGCGTTCGAGGAAATAGGGAATCCAGCCGATCCCGCCTTCGGACAGCGCCATGCGCAGGTCGGGATAACGATGCCAGAAGCTGGCGAAGGTCCAGTCCGCCGCCGAGTTGGCGATCGAGATCGGCATCGCGGTGATCCACGCGTCGATCGGGCTCTCGTCGGAGGCGTGCATCGCCCGTGCGCCGGTCCCGATGTGGCAGTTGATCACGATCTTGAGGTCGGCGCAGGCCTTCCAGAACGGCTCCCAGTATTCGTTGTGGATGCTGGGCAGGCCGATGTTGGCGGGATTGTCGGAAAACGACACGGCGTGGACGCCAAGGTCGCTCATCCGCTTCAGTTCCTTGAGCGTCTCACCCATGTCCCACGAGGGCACGAGGCACATCGGGATGAACCGTCCGGGGGCCGTGGCGCACCAGTCGTGGACGTGCCAGTCGTTCCATGCCCGCACTGCGTCGAGCGCTTCGGCAGGGTTGGTCTTCGCTGCTTCGACAAAGACACCGCCGGCGAAGCTCGGGAAAGTCGGGAAGTTGAGCGAGGCCAGCACGCCGTTGACGTTCATGTCGTCGACACGGGCCTTGGGATCGTAGCAGCCCTGACGGGTCTGCTCGAACCGGGTCGGTTCCATGCCGTATTCGCTGCGCGGCCGGCCGACGACGGCGTTGAGCCCGATCGAGGGATAGACGCGGTCGTTCCAGTACCACACGTCGGCGCCCTTGTGGTCGATCACCTTGGGCGCACGGTCGCGTTTGGCTTCGGAGTAGTGACGGAGGAACGCCGTGGGCGGTTCGAGCGCATGGTCGTCGACGCTGGCGATGATGAGGTCGTTCATGTCCATGGAAGCTGTCCTCTCTAGCCGCCCACTTCGAGGTGGGTCCGATTCCAAAACTTGATACTTCGTCAATTTATCCCAGAGCGATAGGTGCTGCAACCGCTTTCAGGGCCTGGCGAACTATTTTTCGACCGGTTTGCCGCAACGAAAACGGGCCGCCTCCACAGAGAGACGGCCCGCGATTTCGGGTCTGCGCTCCGATCGTCAGAACTTCACGGTCGCGGTTACGCCATACGTTGCCGGCTCCATTCGCGAGGACTGGACATAGCCCACCGGCGCCACCAGCAGCGGGTTGTAGTAATCCCGGTTGTTGGTGATGTTGCGGCCGAAGACAGCGAGCTCGTACATGTCGTCCATGAAGCTGAGCGAGGCGCGGGCGCCGAGGATGCCGTTCGCCGGACGGGTCGTGGTGTCGACGATCGCCTGGTTCTGGGTATTGACCGCCCCCGGCACCGCGGTCGAGCCGGTCGGCACGGTCGCGGCATTCTGCGGGAAGAAGTAGCTGCCCCGGGTCTTGCCGGTCCAGGCATAGTCGGCATGGAGCTTGAGCTTCACCCCGCCGAATTCGCGGGTGTAGTCGCCGGCCACGCCGAACTGTTCCTTGGCCACGCTTTCGAACGGCTCGAACGAACGGTCGCCGGAAAGGTCCGCGTACTTGATGTACTTCGGATCGGTCAGCGCGCCGTTCAGGCTCAGGACGAAACCATCGAAGACCTGCGCCTGGAACTCGGCCTCGATCCCCCGGAACCGGGCCTTGCCCGCGTTGCCCAGAACGGTCGCCGAAGCGCCAGCGCCGCTGGGATTGGAGATCAGGGTCGAGCGCTGGATGTTGTTGACGTCGGTCTGGTAGGCGGCGACGTTCAGGCGCACCCGGCGATCGAAGAATTCGCCCTTGAAGCCGACTTCGTAGGAGTAGGCGATCTCCGGCTTGAACGGCACGAGGAAGACTGCCGTCGGCGCGCGCAGGTTCTGCCCGCCTGACCGGAAGCCCTTCGCCGTCTTGACGTAAAGCAGCAGGTCGTCCGTCGGCTTGTATTCCAGCCCCGCAGTGTAGGACCAGCCGGAGAAGCTGTCACGCACCTTCACCCCGCACTGCGGCAACCCGACAATCTCCGGGCCGGCGATGGCCGGCGCCGTGAACAGCGAGCAGGTGCTCGTCCCGCTGGTGCGGTTGTAGTTGTTGTTGCGGCTTTCCAGCCCCTTGTCGTCGACCGAATAGCGGATGCCGCCGGTGAACGAGAACTGGTCGGTGAAGTGATAGGTGCCCTGGGTATAGACGCCCATGCTGTCGTTATCGATCAGCCCGTAGAAGTGCGAGGTCACCGGATTGATGATCGGCGCGACGATCGAGATCGACTGGTCGAAGCCGCGTTCGTGGAACGCGAACACGCCGAGCGCGAAGTCGAGCGCGTTGTTGAACGCCTTGCCCGTGATCTGGAACTCGCCCGAGTACTGCTTCACCGATTGCTGGCTTTCGGTGAAGTGGATCGCATAGCGCGAACCGTCGAGGTCGAGCCCGGCATAGGCGTCGATCTTGCGATACCCCGTGATCAGCTGGATTTGCCCGAACGAGGTGTCGAGGATGCCGGTGAAGCCGAACGTCTGGGTCTTGGCGAAGGCATAGGGCACTTCGTTGATCGACGTGATGTCCGGGTTCGCCGCCAGGTTCGCGATGTCCGGCGCAATCGCGGCGAGGCCGAGCTGGATGTTGGCGAACTGCGCCGCCCCGCTGGTCGGCGCCGGACCGCCATTGAGCAGGCCGACATAGAGCGCCGCGGTCGCGCCGAGGTTGTAGGTCGAGTTCGAGGCGGTGAACGGCCCGGTCAGCAGGCGGATTTCGCGTGCCGGGGAAAGCTCGTCCATCTTGAAGTATTCGCCCGAGAACCTTAGCGTGAGGTTCTCGGTCGGCTTGACGTCGAGCTTGCCGCGGAAGCTCCAGCGGTCACGGTTGTCGAACTTGAGGCCCGTCGGGTTGCCGACGAAGGGCAGGCGCGCCACCGCGGTGCTCGTCGGCGAGACGGCGGAGGCCGTGCCGGCCGGGGTCACGTTGGTGGTGTAGCCGTCGCGGGTGAAGCGCGAGCCGGCGAGCCGCAACGCGACCTTGCCCGGCACGATCGGCACGTTGAGTACCCCGGTCGCCTGGAATTCGTTGAACCGGCCATAGGTCGCGGAAACTTTGCCGGTGAAGTCGTCCAGATCAGGGTTGTTGGAATTGATGATCAGCGCGCCGCCCGTGGTGTTGCGGCCGAACAGCGTGCCTTGCGGACCTTTCAGCACCTGCACCGACTGCGCGTCGAGGAAGTCGCCGTTGAGGCCATAGGCCCGCGCCCAATAAACGCCGTCGACATACGTCCCGACCGAAGGATCCAGTGTGATCAGCACGTCGGTCTGGACCTGTCCGCGCAGGGTGATGGTCAGCGCGCTCGGGGTGTTCGAGCCCGGGCGCATCGACATGCCCGGCGTGAAGCGACCGATATCCTGCAGCCTCTGGACATTGCGCTGCTCGAGATCGTCGCCCGAGAGCACGGTCACCGCGACGGGGACGTCCTGGAGGTTTTCGTTCACCTTGCGGGCCTGGACGATGATCACGCCGAGCCCTTCGTCGGCGGTATCCTCTGCCTGGGGAGCGCTGTCCTGCGCGAAGGCGGGCGCAGAGAGCGCCATGGCGATCGCCGCCGCCGATCCGCCGACCAGCATCCGCGACGCGTTCAACCTACCGAAAAAGCGGGCGTTTTTCATTGCATCCCTCCTTGCATCCGGCCTGTTTCACCAGATTGCATACCTAGTTATACAACTCGATGATTCGTCGCAATTGCCAATTTGACGATGCGTCAGGTCTGTGACCTCTTCGCAACAGGTGACGAGGGCTGCGGGGTGCGGCATGGCGAGTTGAAAGGAAGGCACCGCAATGACCCATCACTCCGTCCTCGGCGAACTTCGCCTCCCGCTCATGTGCGCGCCGATGTCGTTTGCGTCGTCGGTCGACCTTGCGACGGAATGTGCGAAGGGCGGGGTGCTGGCGGGCTGGCAGGGCGGGACGATCACCCCGGACGCCGAGTTCGAACGCTATCTCGATGCGTTGCAGGGGCTGGAAGGCGCGTCCCCCATCGTCAACATGCCGGCGCGGTGGACCGCCGACCCTGCCGGCCAGCGCAGGCTCGACCTGCTGGAGAAGTACCGCGCCCCGCTGGTCCTCTCGAGCCTGGGTGATCCGACCGAGATGGTCGCGCGGGTCCATTCGTGGGGCGGACGGGTGATCCAGGACGTGGTCACCATGCGCCACGCCGAAAAGGCCATCGCCGCCGGAGTCGACGGGCTGATGCTGACGTGCGCGGGCGCGGGCGGCCACACCGGCTTTCTCACGCCGATGGCGTTCGTGCCTGCCGTGCGGCGGATCTATGGCGGCCTGCTGATCGTCGCCGGGGGGATCGCCGACGTCCACGGCATGCTCGCCGCGCTCGCGCTCGGCGGCGACCTTGCCTGCATGGGCACGCGCTTCATCGCCACGCCCGAATCCGGCGTCGTGCAGGGCCACCGCGACCTGATCGCGGCGGCAGGGGCCGACGACATCTTCGCCTCGGCCGCGATGAACGGGGTGCCCGCGCACTGGATCCGCCAGTCGGTGGAACAGGTCGGACTCGATCCGAAAACCCTGCCCGCAACGCGGTCCGCGATGCCGGAAGGGGTGAAGCCGTGGCGCGACACTTTCAGCGCCGGGCAGAGCGTGGGCCTGATCGACAGCATCGAACCCGTCGCCGCGCTGGTTGACCGCCTGGCGCGCGAGTTCGAATCGTTGGAGGGCGTGCCCGACTGGCGGGCGCGGCTGGAGACGTTCCGCTAACCCCGCCGCAGCAGCATCGAGCCGGCGATGAACCCGCCGCCCATGCCGACGACGCCGAGCTTTGCATCCGCCACCTGCCGCGCGCCGGCATCGTGCCACAGCTGCTGGCAAACCTCGTGCAGCAGCCCGAAGCCGTGCAGCCGCCCGCTCGACAGCTGGCCGCCGCCGGTGTTGACCGGGTAGCGCCCGCCGGGTCCGACGTTGCCTTCGGCGATGAAGTCCTTGGCCTCGCCATGTCCGCACAGGCCAAGCGCTTCCAGCCACAGCGGAACGAAGATCGAGAACCCGTCATAGAGTCCGAGCACGTCGAGGTCCGCCGGCTTGAAGTCGGTCCGCTGCCACAGATCGGCGCCCGAATCGTGCGCGCCCATCGTGGTGAGGTCGGCACGCTGGTCCCAGGTTTCCTGCGAGGACAGCGCGGTGCCCATCGCCTCGATGTGCAGCGGCGTGCTGGCGCAGTCCCTTGCCGCATCCTCGGCCGAGACGATGACCGCGCAGGCCCCGTCGATCGGAATGTCGCAGTCGAACAGCCCGAGCGGCGAGGAGATCATCCGCGCGGCGTGGTATTCCTCGCTCGTGAGCGGCTTCTGCATCACCGCCGCCGGGTTCATCAGCGCGAAGCGGCGCTGGCCGGTGGCGATCATGCCGAGGTGCTCGCGGGTCATCCCGAACTCGTGGAAATACCGCTGGGCGATCCACCCCGCCCAGTTCGAGGCCGACATCGCGCCTGCCGCGACCATCCACGCCAGCCATCCGTCCATTCGCCCGCCGCCCGAGCCGGAGACGCTCGCCCGCCGCCCTGCGGTCTGCGAGGAGCTTTCGGTGAGCGCGCGGAAGCACAGCACGTGCCGCGCCTGCCCGGTCGAAACCGCCATCGCCGCGGTCATGATCGGCGCGCTCTGGGCGGGGCCATCGGGCACTGCGCTGTGCCAGCGGGTCTGGATGCCGAGCGCGTTGCGCACGTCGCCAGTGCCGAGCGGGGACTGTCCCGGCGACATGTTGGTCTTCCCCGGATAGGTCGAGATGCCGTCGATATCGGCCATGGTCAGCCCGGCCCGCGCGAGCGCGGCGTCTGCGGCTTCCGCCAGCAGGAGGATCGCCGGACGGTGGATATTGCGGCCCAGCTGGGAGATGCCGGTGCCGGTGATCGCCGCGCGAATGCCGCTCATCGTCCGGCCTCCATCGGTCGCCAGACGGGGAGCCAGATGTCCTCCACGTGGCGGAACGCGACCTGCATCCGCTGGCCGATGGCAACGCCTTCGGGATCGTCGGTGTCGACCTCGGCGGTCACCCGCACGCCGGGTGCGCCGTCGACGTCGACCACCGCGATCGCGAACGGGACCTTCATGTCCGGCAGCCACGGCTGGTAATTGACGGTGAAGCTGTAGACCGTGCCCGTCCCCGCAACCGCTCGCGGCTCGACCGCGCGAGACAGGCACTTGGGGCAGACGAGCTGCGGGGTGTGGATCGCGTGGCCGCAGGCGTTGCAGAACGCGATCATCAGTTCGCCGCGCGCGCCGCCGGTCCAGAAGGCGGTGTTCTCGCTCGTGAGTTCGGGCAGGGATCGCATCGCGTCGCAGGGCTCCTCGTCGTGCGGGCACTCCGACCCGCTTGCCACGTTCATGCGCCCATTGCTGACGATGTGTCAATTACTTGATTGTGCCGCCCGGTAAAGCTCGGCTGGCCGGAAAGCACCGCCGCTTTCCTTTTCACCGGTGGCTTCGATCCACCCGCTGTCGACCATCCGCTTGCGGAACGCCGGCTTGTTCAGCGCGCGGCCGAGGATGGCCTCGTTCACGGCCTGGAGCTCGCGCAAGGTGAAGTGCTCGCCCACCAGCGCCAGCGCGACCGGGGCCCAGCCGAGCTTGCCGCGCAGGCGCTGGACGGCGAGGCCGAGGATCCGGGCATGGTCGAAGCCCAGGGTGAGCGGCGTGCCGCCGGGCCCCAGTGCCGCAACCGGACCGCCCTCCTCCCCGGTCCACGCCACTGCGATCGGAGCGAGCGCCAGGTCCGCCCGCCCCGCGACCGCCGCCGCGAGATCCGCCTCGGGCAGCAGCGCGAAATAGGCGACGGTGATCACCCGCTCGCGCGGATCACGCCCCGGCTCTCCGAAGGTGTAAAGCTGCTCCAGCCAGGCCGACGCGAGGCCGGCCTTGTCCGCCAGCGTGCGCTGCGCGGCAGCGTCCAGCGGCTCGTCAATGCGCACGAAGCTGCCGGGGACGACCCAGCACCCGGCGAAGGGCTCTGCCTCGCGCCGCTGCAACAGCACGCACAGTGCCCCGTCATGGACGGTCATCAGCACGAGATCGACGGTAACGGCAGGATGCGGATAATCGGTAGTCGGCATGGCGCGAAGATATGCGTTGACTAGATATATGTCAAATGCGTATAACTAGTCCGTCGATAGCGAATCGACATGTCCCGGCGGGGAGGCCGCCGGGGCCCAGGCAATCGAGGGAGTCTCGAACCATGGCCCAGGCCGCACAATTCGGCGTCTTCGTCGGACGCTTCCAGCCGCTCCACATCGGCCACGAACACGTGATCCGCGAGGCACTTGGCGAGGTCGGCAAGCTGATCGTTCTGGTCGGCAGCGCCAACGTCGCGCGCGATCCGCGCAACCCGTTCACGTATGCCGAGCGCGAGGCGATGCTGCGCAGCGCCTTCCGCCACGAAATGGCCGAGGGACGGCTGATCGTCGCGCCATTGGACGACCACCGCTATGCCGACACCGCATGGGTCATGGCCGTGCAGCGCACGGTCAACGCGCTGGTGCTTGAGCATGGCAACGCCGGCGGCTTCCGCAACGCCGGGCTCGCCGACTTCCGCGTGGCGCTCGCCGGATACGGCAAGGACGCCACCTCCTATTACCTCAAGCTGTTTCCCGAGTGGGACAACATCCAGCTCCCCTCCCCCTACGGCACGTTCGGCAGCAGCGACGTGCGCGCGCGCTACTTCCGCCGCATTCCCGAAGTGCCGCGCTCGATCCTCTCGCCGGGAGTGGCGGACATGCTCGACCGCTTTGCCCTCGGAAGCGAGTTCCGCGCCCTGCTGGAAGAGGCCGAGTTCCTCGAAGCCTATGGCAGGGAATGGGGCCGCGGGCCGTTCGTCACTGCCGATGCGGTGGTCGTCCAGTCGGGCCACATCCTGCTGGTCGAGCGCGGAAGGCTTCCCGGCAAGGGCCTGCTCGCGCTTCCCGGCGGGTTCGTTGGCGGCGGCGAGACGATCCGCGAGGCCGCGATCCGCGAGCTGCGCGAGGAGACCGCGATCGCCGACGCCAAGGGACAGGTTCCGCCGGCGATGCTCGCCAGTTTCATCGAGGATCACCGCACCCGCGTGTTCGACGATCCTCATCGCTCGCTGCGCGGACGGATCGTCACCCACGCCTTCCTGTTCCGCCTGCCCGAGCAGCGCAGCCTGTTTCGCGTCAAGGGCGGCGACGATGCCGCGCACGCCGCGTGGTACCGGCTCGGCGACCTGCGCCCCGAGCAGCTTTTCGAGGACCACTGGGCGATCATCGCAGCCATGGCGGACCTTTAGACCACGGCCCGCGGGGGAGTCCCACGACCGGCCCGAACCCGTGAGGAGTTCACGATGTTTACCAACCCGATCCTGGCGATAGACAGCTACAAGCACAGCCACTACCTGCAGTATCCGCCCGAAGCGCGGACGATCAGCGCCTATGTCGAGGCGCGCCCCAACCCGTTTTCGGACGACGCGGTGTTCCTTGGCTTACAACCATACCTGATGGACCATCTCGCCCGGCCGGTGACGCTGGCCGACGTCGACGAGGCCGAGGCGATCTGCGCCGCGCACGGGGTGCCGTTCAACCGGATGGGCTGGGAAGCCATCGCGATCGACCACGGCGGGATGCTCCCGCTGGAGATCCGCGCCCTGGCCGAAGGCACGGTCGTGCCGTGCGGGGTGCCGCTGGTCGAGCTTGCCAACACCGATCCGCGGATGCCGTGGCTGACCACCTTCGTCGAAACCGCGCTGCTGCGCGCGGTGTGGTACCCGACGACCGTCGCGACCCTGAGCCGCAAGGCACGGCAGGTGATCCGGGCGGGCTTTGACAGGACCTCGGAAGACCCTGCCGGCCAGATCCCCTTCAAGCTCCACGACTTCGGGGCGCGCGGGGTGTCCTCGGGCGAGAGCGCGGGTCTGGGCGGGATGGCCCATCTCGCCATCTTCCAGGGCACCGACACGATGGAGGGCCTGCTCGCCGCCCGGCGCTTCTACGGTGCAGAGATGCCCGGCTTCTCGATCCCCGCCGCCGAGCACAGCACGATGACCAGCTGGGGCCGCCCGCGCGAGCAGGAAGCCTATGCGAACATGCTTGCCCGCTTCGACGGCGAGGGGCGGCTGGTCGCGGTGGTCTCGGACTCGTGGGACCTCGATGCCGCGGTTACCGGCATCTGGGGCGGCGCGCTGCGCGAGGCGGTGCTGGCGCGCAAGGGCACGCTGGTCGTCCGCCCCGACAGCGGCGATCCGGTCGAAACACCGGTGCGCACGATCGAGGCGCTGTGGGCGGCGTTCGGCGGGACGGTCAACGCCAGGGGATACCGCGTGCTCGACTCCCACGTCCGGGTGATCCAGGGCGACGGGATGAACCTCGAGACCATCGCCGCACTGGTGGAGCGGATGATCGGCGCGGGCTTCGCCATCGACAACATCGCCTTCGGGATGGGCGGCGGCCTGCTCCAGAAGGTCGACCGCGACACCTTGCGCTTCGCGATGAAGGCCAACGCGATGCAGGACGACCGGGGCGTGTGGCACGATGTCCGCAAAGCGCCTGCTACCGATCCGGCCAAGGACAGCAAGGGCGGGCGGCAGGCAGTGGTGCTGGAGGACGGCAGGCTGGTCGCGGCGCGCCGCGACGCCGTCGATCCCGCGGCGGATCAGCTCGTGCCGGTGTGGCGCAACGGGAAACTGCTGGTGCGGCACGACTGGGCGGCCGTACGCGAGCGGGCGGCGGCTTAGGACTCGCCGCCGGCACCTCCGGCGAGGTCCATGAACCGCCGCGCCGCCTCGCGGTCGGCCTCGTCCTTGAACGCGACGTCGAGGTCGGGCGCGGCGCCGAGCATGTGGAGCAACGACCACAGCGCGAAGCGCCGCCCCCGGTCCTTTTCGAGGCCAAGCTCGACCAGCATCCTCTCAATCCCGCCAGCCATCGCCGCAGGGGTCAGCGCATTGATATCCGCAGTGCCGAAGAACCGGCGGAGCTGGTCGTCGAGGTCCATGGTCGTTCACCCGGAAATGAAAAGGGCGCCCGTTGCCGATGCAGCGGGCGCCCTTTTCCGGTTACCTGGAAGGATCAGCCGTTGAGCTTGTCCTTGAGGCCCTTCGCGGCCGAGAAGCCGAGCTTCTTGGCGGCGGCGATCTGGATGGTCGCGCCGGTCGAGGGGTTGCGGCCTTCGCGGGCCGGGGTTTCCTTGACCTTGAACTTGCCGAAGCCGTTCAGCGACACTTCCTCACCCTTGGCAGCCGCATCGGCGATCGCCGAGAAGACGGCGTCGACGACCTTGCGGGCATCGGCCTTGGTCAGGCCGTGAGCGGCGGCGACGGTATCGGCGAGATCGGAGTTGTTCATCGCAAGTGACCTTTGGAAAATTTATCGAGACCGCGCTGTTAGCGAGTCTCTGGCGCGCAAGTCACGGGGGGCCGCAAATTTTGTCCACAGCCCTTGATTCATGGGCACTTGGACGGATTCGGAGCCAATTCCGCTAACCGGCATCGCGCAGCCGGGCCGCGCGCGGATCCGGGAAGCCCTTGCCGGGGCGCACCTCCATCGCCTCCGCGGTCACCGGCTCGCCGCAATCGGGGCAGGCAAGGACCGGCGCGACCTCGTGCCCGCAGGCCTTGTGGCGATAGGTCAGCGGCGGCCCGCGCTCGTCCACGCGGTGGCGATTGCTCCACCCGGCGAGCGCCATCAACACCGGGTAAAGATCGCGGCCCTTCGCCGTCAGCCGGTATTCGGGGCCGCGCTTCTCGAGCACGGCCTCCGCCACCAGCGCGCCCAGCCGCTCCGACAGCACCGCGCGGGGCATGCCGATGCGCGAATGAAATTCGTCGAACCGCCGCACGCCAAGGAAACAGTCGCGCAAAACCAGCAGCGTCCAGCGGTCGCCGACCACGGCCAGCCCGCGGGCAATCGGACAGGGCTGCTCGGCCAGTTCGCTCCATTTCATGCCGTGGTGCGCCTCGGTTGACTCAGTTCATTTTTTGAACTCTAGTGGACCTGGCCGGACTCGGCAAGAGCGATGGAGCGCGCACCCGCGATGAGCACAGCACAAGACAGGCCCGGCGTGTGCCTCGTGATCGGCGCGGGCGATGGGCTGGGCTCCGCGATCGCGCGCGCCTTTGCCGCCGAGGGCCACCCGGTCTGCGTCACCCGCAGGGCGCGGCATCCCGACAAGCTGGAAGCCCTGGCCGCCGAAATCCGCAGCGGGGGCGGCGAGGCGCACGCCTTTGGCGTCGATGCCCGCTCGGAGGCGGAAACTGCTGCCCTGTTCGACCGGATCGAGGCCGAGGTCGGGCCGCTGGACGTCGTGGTGTTCAACATCGGCGCCAACGTCCGCTTCGGCATCCGCGAGACGACCGCGCGGGTTTTCTCCAAGGTCTGGGAGATGGCCTGCTTCGCCGGCTTTCTCGCCGGGCGCGAGGCGGCGCGGGTCATGGTTCCGCGGCAGCGCGGCACGGTGCTGTTCACCGGAGCGACTGCCTCGGTGCGCGGCGCGGCAGGCTTCGCCGCGTTCGCCTCGGCCAAGGCGGGGCTGCGCGCGGTCGCCCAGTCGATGGCGCGGGAACTGGGGCCGGAAGGCATCCATGTGGGCCACGTGATCTGCGACGGCGCGATCGACGGGGTGTTCACCCGCTCGCGGGTCGAGGACGTCACCCCGCTGCTCGACGCCGATGCGATCCTCAAGCCGGACGATGCGGCGCAGGCGTTCGGCTGGCTGCACCGCCAGCCGCGCTCCGCGTGGACTCATGAACTCGATTTGCGCCCGTGGCAGGAGACTTTCTGATGACCAAGACCGTCGAATTCATCTTCGATTTCGTCAGCCCCAATGGCTATCTCGCGTGGGGTCCGCTGAAGGCGCTGACCGCAAGGCACGGCGCGGCGATCGCCGTGACCCCGGTGCTTCTCGGCGGGATGCACAAGCTCACCGGCAACGCCCCGCCCTTCACCCGCGACGCCGGGATCAAGGGCAAGAACGAATACGCGATGCTCGAGATGCGCCGGTTCATCGCCAGGCACGGCCTAACCCGCTTCAGGATGAACCCGAAGTTCCCGTTCCGCACGGTTGACCTCCAGCGGATGCTGCTCGCAGCGATCGAACGGAGCGAGCAGGACTGCTATGTCGAGGCGGTTGCGAAGGCGTTGTGGGAGGACGGGCTCGATCCCGGCGACGAGGCGGCGGTGGCGGCGGTGCTGGACGGCGCGGGGCTGGATGCAGCGGCCCTCGCAGCGCGGGCGCAGGACGCGGACATCAGGCAGAGGCTCGCCGACAACACCGAGCATGCGGTGGAACGCGGCACCTTCGGCATCCCCACGTTCTACGTCGGCGGCGAGATGTTCTTCGGCAAGGAACGCCTCGGCCAGATCGAGGAACTGCTGGCCGGCTGAACCCTACTCCGCGAACAGCTTGCGGACCTCGCGGCGCAGCAGCTTGCCCATTTCATTGTAGGGAAGCGCCGCGACCCGCTCGATCCGTTCGGGCACCCGCGAAGAGCGCAGGCGGTCGCGCACGTGGGCCCGGAGCTCTTCGTCCGAAGGAGCATGGCCCTCTTTCGCCACCACCGCGACGCCCACCGCCTCGCCCCATTCGACCGAGGGCACCCCGACCGCGGCGGCATCGGCGACGCCCGGATGCGTCAGCAGCACGTCCTCGATCTCGCCCGGCGACATGTTCTCGCCGCCGCGGACGATGACGTCGTCGGCGCGGCCGGAGAGGAAGATGTAGCCGTCCTCGTCGATGTACCCGGCGTCGCGGGTCGGGAACCAGCCGCCTTCGACCAGCGCGCTGCGTTCCTTGTATTCGCCCGACACCTGCTCGCCGCGGACAAAGATCTCGCCCGCTTCGCCCGGCGGGAGGACCTGGCCGTCCTCGCCCCGCACTTCGATCTCGACCGAGGGCAGCGCCTGGCCGATCGAGGTCAGCCGCGCCCGGACTTTCGGATCGTGCGAGGCCTGCGCCGCGCGGTGATCGTCGGGTCCGAGCAGCGCAATGGTCGAGCTGGTCTCGGTCAGGCCATAGGCGTTGGTAAAGCCGGTCTGCGGAAACAGCTCGAGCGCGCGCTGGATCACTTCGAGCGGCATCTTGCCGCCGCCATACGCAATCGCCCGCAGCGACGAGGTGTCAGCGGTTGCCCCGCCGTCCATCGCCGCGATGATCCGCTGGAGCATCGTCGGCACGACGAACGCGTTGGTCACCCGCTCCCCCGCCACAAGATCGAGCCACGCCTCGGGGGTGAAGGCCGGCAGCATGACCATTCGCCGCCCGGCATAGATCGACGACAGCAGCGCCGAAATCCCGGCGATGTGATAGGGCGGCACAACCACCAATGCCGCATCGTCCTCGTCCGCCGAGGCGAACTCGACCGAGCCGAGGATATAGCCGAGCAGGTTGGCGTGGCGCAGGATCGCGGCCTTGGGCGCGGCGGTCGTCCCGCTGGTGAAGAGCTGGACGGCAATGCCCCCGCCCGGATCGTATTCGCGGCTGGCATCGGCCGGAACCAGTTCCTGCGCCTTGGCGACGAAGTCCTCGCGCGCGAGGACGGTTTGGCCCTGGTCGCCGGCGATCCTGGCGACCCGCGCTTCGTCGCCGATGACCAGCGCCGGGGCGATCCGCCCGAGCAGCGCGGCGAGGTCCGCGTCGGGGAGACGGTAGTTCAACGGGCAGTACGGCACGCCCGCCAGCGCCGCCGCGAACAGCGCTATGACCGCCGCCTCGCTGCTTTCATCGAGCAGCGCGACATACTGCGCGCCGCTTTCCTCGACCAGTTCGAACGCCCCGCGCGCCGCGGCGAGCAGTTCGGCATATGTCCAGCGGCGGCCATCGCAGACCAGCGCGATGCGCTCTCCGCCGGCATCGGCGGCCATCTCGAGCAGCACGGCAATGTTCATCGGGGCGGGCCGTCAGTCCGAGGCCGGGAGCGGCTTGGCGTCCTTCGGTTGCATCGGCACACCGTTGAAGCTGAGCGAACCGGCGCCGGGCTTGATGCACAGCACCTCCACCGATCCGCCCGCATCGGTGTAGCGCTTGCCCATCATGCTGCCGCCGGAATGTGCCGCGTCGATCGCCGCCTTGTCCGTGGCCCGCTCTTCGACCATCGGCGCGCCGCCACAGGCGATGGTGCCGGACGCAGCCTTGATCACCATGACTTCGACGTCGCAGACCGCGCTTTTGAGCTTCGAGCCGGGCTTCATGATCTTCCCTTCTGCAAGGAGCGCGCAGCTCCCCGTACATTTATTGACGCGTCGTCATTTATAATATCTGCTCGCCTGCGCGCAAGTGCGGAATTTCGCACATTTCGGACCATCCAGCCCCCGGTAGGACATTGCCAGATGCCCCCTCGTGAGGCACGGCGGGGCGACTGGAAGCGGAATTACACGGAGTTGACGATGGCAGGGAAATTCATCGTGGCAGGCGGCTTTGGAGCACTGGGTCGCGCAGTCTGCGCCGAACTGGCTGCGCGCGACGGAGAGGTCGCGGTGATCGACCTTGCCCCGCCACCACCCTCGTTTGCCGGCGTTGCCGCGGGCGGCGTCGACCTGGCCGACGAAGCGGCGGTCAAGGCCGCCTATGCCGATGTCGTCGGCAAGCTGGGCGGCCTCGACGGCGTGGTCAACGTGGCCGGCGGGTTCCTGTGGGAGACCGTGGCCGACGGTTCGCTGGATAGCTGGGACCGCATGTACCGGATGAACGTGCGGACTGCAGCGATCTCCTGCCGTACCGCGCTCGGCTACCTTGGCGCGGGCGGCGCGATCGTCAACGTGGGTGCTGCCGCGGCAAGCAACGTGGCGACGGGCATGGCCCCCTACGCCGCATCGAAGGCGGGCGTGATGGCGCTGACCGAAGGTCTCGCCGACGAGGTCAAGGGACAGGGCATCCGCGTGAACGCCGTGCTGCCGACGATCATCGACACGCCGGTAAACCGCCAGGACATGCCGGACGCAGACGTCTCCGCGTGGGTCAAACCGGAGTCCGCCGCGAAGGTGATCGCCTTCCTGCTCTCGCCAGATGCAGGGCCGGTGACCGGGTCGGGCGTCAAGCTGTCGCTGGGACTCTGAAAAGAGTCGAGCTTGACAGTAATAAGCACCGTTATTATCGCTCAAGCTATGGACACGAACGTCGCATTTCTCGCCAGCGATGTCGGACGGCTTTTTCGCAAGCGGTTCGAATTTGCGACCCGCGACCTGGCCGTGACCGGGCCCCAGTGGCGAGCGCTGGTCCGCATCAGCGAACACCCGGGAATCAACCAGGGCGCGCTTGCCGCGTTGCTGGAAGTTGAAGCGATTACCGTGGGACGAATGATCGATCGTCTGGAAAGACTCGGTTTTGTCGAGCGTCGTCCCGATCCCGCCGATCGCCGCGTTTGGCTGCTTCACCTGACAGACGCAGCCGCGCCGGTGCTCGACGCACTGCGCAGCCGCGCTGCCACGGTGATTGCCGAATCGCTCGACGTATTTACGCCCGAAGAGCAGTCCACGCTCGTCTCGCTGCTCCAGCGAATGCGCGAAAGGTTGCTGATTCCCGGAAGCGAACTGGTGGAAGTGCCCGAAAATGGCTGATGCCGATCCGATGACCCCGGTTGCCGAGCGCGCGATAGCGAGCCCGGTAGAGGTCGCAACCGAGCCGTCTGTCCCTGCCCGTAGCAAGTGGCGCCTGCCGCTGATGCTGCTGGTCCCGGCTCTGGTCATCGGCGGAGCGCTGTGGTGGTGGTTCGGCAGCCCGGGCATCGTCGAAACCGACAACGCCTACGTCAAGCAGGACATCGTGTCGGTGGCGGGTGAGGTCCAGGGCCAGATCGTTGCAGTGAACGTGCGCGAGAACCAGTTCGTCCACGCCGGCGACGTCCTCTTCACCATCGACCAGACGCCTTACCAGGTCGCCATCGCCCAAGCCGACGCCCAGATCGCCGAGGCCCAGGCCAACGTCGTCGCGCTCCAGGCCGAGGTCGGCGCGTCCGCGGCGGACATCGCCGGGGCACGGGACGACCTGCGCCTCGCGGAATCCAATTATGCCCGCGAAAAGGCGTTGATGGACAAGGGCTTCAACACCCGTGCGCGGATGGATGCCGCGCAGCACGCGGTGGCCTCGGCCCGGGACCACCTCGCTGCGGTCCAGGCCGATGTGGCCCGCCAGCAGGCCAAGCTCGCCACCGGCAGCGCAGTGCCGGGGGTCAATCCCGCCATTGCCGCGGCATCGGCGACGCGGGCCAAGGCCCAGCTCGACCTCAAGCGGACCGTCGTACGTGCGCCAGCCGACGGCGTCGTCACCCAGGCCTCGCGCCTGCAGGTCGGGCAGATGGTATTCCCCGGGGTCCCGGTGATCAGCCTGGTCCGCGCCGGCAGCGGCCGGGTCGATGCGAACTTCAAGGAAACCGATCTCGCCGAAATGCGGATCGGGCAGCCCGCGACGATCACGCTCGACGCCTATCCCGGCCTCGTCCTCAAGGGCCATGTCGAAAGCGTCGGGGCGGGCACCGGTTCGGAGTTTTCGGTCCTGCCCGCGCAGAACGCGACCGGCAACTGGGTCAAGATCACCCAGCGCGTTCCGGTCCGCATCGCCATCGACAGCCGGTCGGACCGGCCGCTGATCGCGGGCCTCAGCGCGTTGGTGAAGGTCGATGTCGGCAAGCATTAGCGCCGGCGCGGAGCACGAGCGCGACGAAGAGCTCCCGGAACTGATCAACCACGATCATCCGAGGATCGTGACCCGCCACCGCGGGCTGGTCCTCGTCGCAGCGATGGCCGGGATGACCATGCAGGTGCTCGACACGACGATTGCCAACGTCGCGTTGCCGCACATGCAGTCCAGTCTTGGTGCGACACAGGACACGGTCACGTGGATCCTGACGAGCTACGTTCTCGCCGCGGCGGTCGCGCTGCCGCTGACCGGATGGCTGGTGGACCGGATCGGTTTGCGCCAACTGATGATTGTCAGCATCGCGCTGTTCACGGGTGCCTCGATGCTCTGCGGGATGGCGCAGAGCATCGAGCAGATGGTCATGTTCCGGATCATGCAAGGTCTGGCCGGCGCATTCCTGTCGCCAGTCGCGCAGACCATGATGCTCGACCTCAGCACTCCGGCAGAACGGCCGCGGATGATGACGCTTTTCACGCAAGGGGTGATGATCGGGCCGATCATCGGGCCCGTCCTGGGCGGTTATCTGACCGACAATTTCAGCTGGCGCTGGGTTTTCTACGTCAACCTGCCAGTGGGTATCGGCTGCATTGCGCTGCTTCTGCTGTTCATGCCGCGCTCGCCCGTGCGCCCGCGCAAGTTCGACGTGTTCGGGTGGGCTGCGGTCGCAGTCGCGGTGTCGTCGCTGCAGTTGATGCTCGACCGAGGCTCCCAGCTCGACTGGTTTCAGTCGGGCGAGATTTTCGCGTACCTGGTTGTAGCGATCTGCGCAGGGTGGGTGGCCATCGTGCACATTACGACGGCGCAGCATCCGCTGTTCCCGCGCGAGCTGTTCCGCGACCGCAATTTCGTCGCATCGATCGCGCTCACCACCGTCTTCGGCGTTGCGCTGATGTCGACGATGGCGCTGCTCCCGGCGCTCCTCCAGGTGATCTACGGCTATCCGCCGATCGATGCGGGCCTTTTGCTGATCCCGCGCGGGGTCGGCACCCTGATCACCACGACCCTGTTCGGCAGCCTCATCGCCCGCGGTGACCCACGGCTGCTGCTGGGCCTGGGCTTCTCGATCCTGGGGCTGTCGATGCTGCTGATGAGCCGGTGGGGCCCGGTCATGCCTGCGTCATGGATCATCGGCTCGGGCTTGCTGCAGGGCGTCGGGATGGCGCTGAGCTTCGTCCCGCTCAACGTGATTGCCTTCGCCACCCTCCCCGACCGCCTGCGCACCGACGCGTCGAGCGGCCTGAACCTGATGCGCAACCTTGGCTCGTCGATCGGCATCACCGTTTGCACCGTCATGCTCACCCACAGTGCGCAGATCAACCACGCCGAGCTGGGCGAGCGGATCGACTTTGGCAAGCTCCCGGTCCCGTTCGAACAGCTTTCGGTAAGCCCGGGCGCCAGCGAAACGGTGCTGCGGGTGACCGACGGGCTGGTCAACCTGCAGGCGCTGATGATCGGTTACAACAACGACTTCCTGGCGATGGGCTTTGCCTGCTTCGCCATGCTTCCGCTCCTGCTGATCCTGCGCCGGCCGAAGGGGCTTTCGGCACCGCAAGGCAGTGCTGCCATGGCGGATCACTGAACGATGCCCGGCGGGAGCTTTCTCCCGCCGGGGCCACGCGTCACTTCATCGTCGGAATGACGAAGCTCTGGTCGATTACCGCGCCGCCGTTGGGCCAGCGCTGGGTGACCTTCTTGGTGCGGGTGTAGAACTTCACCCCGTCCATCCCGTACTGGTCGAGGTCGCCGAAGCCCGAACGCTTCCACCCGCCGAACGAGTGGTAGGCGACCGGCACCGGGATCGGCACGTTGATCCCGACCATCCCGACCTCGACCTGCGCCGCGAAAGCCCGCGCGGCGTCGCCGTTGCGGGTGAAGATCGCCACGCCGTTGCCGTACTGGTGGTTGGTGGGATAGCTGACCGCCTCTTCCAGCGTCTTGGCGCGCATGATCTGCAGCACTGGACCGAAGATTTCGTCCTGGTAGCTCTTCATTTCCGGCGTCACCCGGTCGAGCAGCGTCGGCGCGAGATAGTAACCGTCCTCATAGCCCTGGAGGGAGAAGCCGCGGCCGTCGACGACCAGTTCGGCACCCTCGTCGACCGCCATCTGGATATAGTTTTCGACCCGCGCCTTGTGCTGCGCGGTGACCAGCGGACCGTACTGGGCCTGCGGGTCGGTCGGGTGGCCGGGACGCAGAGTCTCGATCGCGGAGATGAGCTTGGCGCGGAACGTGTCGGCGGTCTCTTCGCCCACCGGCACCACGACCGGCAGCGCCATGCAACGCTCGCCGGCCGAGCCATAGGCCGCGCCGACGATGTCGGCGACCGTCTGGTCCATGTCGGCGTCGGGCAGGATGATCCCGTGGTTCTTGGCCCCGCCCATGCACTGCGCCCGCTTCCCGTTGGCGGCAGCGCGCTGATAGACGTAATTGGCGATGTCGGACGAGCCGACAAAGCTTACCGCCTTGATCGCCGGGTGGTCGAGGATCGCGTCGACGATCTCCTTGTCGCCGTGGACGACGTTGAGAATGCCCTTGGGCAACCCGGCCTGGAGCGCCAGTTCGGCCAGCCGCACCGGGACCGAGGGATCGCGCTCCGACGGCTTGAGAATGAAGGCGTTGCCGCAGGCGATCGCCATCGCCGACATCCACAGCGGGATCATCGCCGGGAAGTTGAACGGGGTGATGCCCGCCACCACGCCGAGCGGCTGTCGCATCGAATAGACGTCGATCCCCGGGCCCGCGCCTTCGGTGTAGTCGCCCTTCAGCAGGTGCGGGATGCCGCAGGCAAATTCGACCACTTCAAGCCCGCGCTGGATGTCGCCGCGGGCATCGGCGATGACCTTGCCGTGTTCGCTGGACAGCATGGTCGCCAGCTCGTCCATGTTGTCTTCGATCAGCTGCTTGAACGCGAACATGACGCGGGCGCGGCGCTGCGGGTTGGTCGCGGCCCAGTCCTTCTGTGCGGCGACGGCGTTGGCGACCGCGCGATCAAGGTGGGCCGCATCCGCCAGCTCCACGCGCGCCTGGACCTCGCCGGTCGAAGGATCGAACACGTCCGAAAGGCGTGCCCCGGGGAGCGGGGCGGACTGGCCGTCGATGAAATGGGTGATGGTGCGCATGGGTCTCTCCGCGATGTATCTGCGGCCTGTGTAGACCTTTCCGCTTTGCAGGAATATGCAAAGTCCTGCACATCAGCTTTGCAGGAATACACATGCTGGATTCAGCCGCGCTGCAAATCTTTCTCGCCGTTCTGCGCGAGGGAAACATGGTCGCGGCCGGACGCAGGGCCGGGATCGACCACAGCACGGTCGCCCGCCGCCTCTCCGCGCTGGAAGCCGACCTCGGCGCGCGCCTGTTCGAGCGGACACCGCGCGGGGTCACGCCAACCGCCGCCGCATTCGCACTTCAGCCACATGCCGAGCGGATCGAGAGCGAACTCTTCGCTGCGGCCGCCAGCATCGCGGGCCGCGACCGCGCCGTCGAAGGCACAGTGCGTCTTGCCACCACTGAGATGTTCGGTGCCCACATCGTCGCGCCGCATGTGGAGGCGCTGCACCGGCAGCACCCCGGGCTGACGCTTGAACTCGCGACCGAAAGCCGCGCCACCAGCCTGGCACGACGCGAAGCCGACATTGCCGTGATGCTGGCGATGCCGCCCAAGGGACGGCTCGTCGCGCGCAAGCTGACCGACTACCGTCTCGCCCTTTATGCCTCGCGCGGGTACGTCGAAACGCACGGCGTTCCCGCGACCCGCGAGCACCTCGCCCGTCACCGCTTCGTTTCGTACATCGAGGAACTCGCGGGCTTCCCCGAGATGATTGCACTCGACCAGATCCTCCCCGGCGCGCCGGTCGCGTTCCGTTCGAGTTCGGCCGCGGCACAGCACGCCGCGGTTGCAGCCGGCATGGGCATCGGCATGCTCCATGTCTTCGCCGCTGAGCAGGACGACCGGCTGGTCCGCCTGCTCCCCGGCGAGACCGAGGCCTGGCGCAGCTACTGGCTGGTCATGCACGCCGACCAGCAGCGCCTGCCGCGCATCCGCACGACCATCGACTTTCTCGAAGGGGTTGTGGCCGCCATGCGCGGCCGGCTCTAAAGCGCCGCGGTGTAGCCGCCGTTGACCGGATAGACCTGCCCAGTTGTCCACGGAGCAGCGTCGGAGCAAAGCAACAGGACAGTGCCGACGATGTCGTCCGGCCGGCCCGGACGGCGAATCGCGTAGCGGGCGAACTGGGCCTTGCCTCGCTCGCTCGCCATGTGTGCCTCGTGGCGGCCAGGCGACTGCTGCAGCGACGAGATCGCTATCGAGTTTGCGGTCACCCCGAACCGCGCCGCATCCGCCGCCAACGCTCGCATGAACCCGGCAGCACCAGCCTTTGCCGCGGCATAGGCCGCCTGCCGCGCCTCGATATTGCGCCCCGCGTCGGAGACGATGGTGACGATCCGGCCGTGGCGGCGTTCGATCATCCCGGGCAGCACGGCGTGGGCGCAGTTCATCACGCCGAGCAGATTGACATCGAGAAACCGCGACCAGCTGTCCGGCTCGGTTTCCCAGAACAGGGGCATCTCGGCGGGGAACCCCTCAGGCCCGGCCATTCCGGCGTTGTTGACGAGAATCGCGACCGGGCCGACCTCGGCCACTGCCGCCTCCAGGCTTGCCCGCACGTCCGCGATCCGGCCGACGTCGCAGACCATCGTAGCGACCGCGCATCCACCAGCGCGGATTTCGCGGGCAACGGCATCGGCCCGCCCGGCATCGAAATCATTGACGATGATTCCGCCCGCGCCGTTGCCGGCAAGCACATGACTGATGGCGCGACCAAGGCCTTGCCCAGCCCCGGTGACGAGCGCCACGCGCCCCTTCAGATCGAACAGGTTGCTGGCCTGCAAGTGCCCACTCCCGCGCTGATGACGGACTATTCTTGACGATCCATCAACTGTAATGGGTCACGCCCGTATCACAAGCCCGGACGGAGGCGTGGAACGGCAACGTTAATGGCGTGGGTTTCCTTTCATGTATTGCCCGCCGCCACATGCACGGACCCCGCTATCCGGAGACGAGCCAACGCGGCGGGCGCGAATTTGCCCTCAGCTCACGAGCGCGCCGCGCAAGGCTTGGGCCAGCGGTTCTGCGCCCGGGGGATCGTGCGTGCCGCACACCAGGCCAATCGTGCGATGGCGGTCGAAGCCGTCCAGCCCGACCATCGCGATTCCCGGACCCGCCAGGGAGCGCGGCGCAACGGTTACGCCGAGGCCGGCGCGGACGAGCCCCATGACCTTCTCGTCGTGGCCCGATCGCAAGGCAAAACGCGGGCGCACCCCATGCTCGGTGAAATAGCGGCTGGTCTCGGCGAGCACTTCGCACGACCGCCGCGCCATCATGGTCTCGCCGGCGACGGCTTCGGGCGGTACGCTGTCCCTTTCGGCAAGGGCGTGGCCGGCGGGCAGGGCCAGGCAATATTCCTCGCGAAAGAGCGCGCCGGGGGCGTTGTCCGGCACCAGCGAGACCGCCAGGTCGATCGAACCGGTCGAAAGCGCCGCCTGAAGCTCCCGCTCTCCGCCTTCGGTAAGTTCCAGCGGGTCGGGGCCCGCATAGAGTTCGACCGCGCGCTCCAGCCAGCGCAGCGGGAGGGTTTCCAGCACCCCGACCCGCAGCGGCCGCGCAGGCACCAGCAAATTGCCCACCCGGCGCTCGGCCTCGTGGAAGTCCCGCTCGATCGAGCGGGCCAGCGGGAGCAGGGCGTTGCCGCCAGGGGTCAGCCGGATACGCCGCCTTTCGCGGATGAACAGGCGCGTGCCGAGCTGGCGTTCCAGTTCGGCGACGCCGCCGGACAGCGAGGGTTGCGTGATGCTGAGGGTGGCCGCGGCCCGGGTGAAGCTTCCGCAATCGACAACTGCGAGGAACTGGCGAAGCTGGGTCCGGCTCAACATAGGTTCAACCTATACAACTGATCCAATAAATCCAGTTTTTCCCAATGAACCTCCTGCGCTACGATTGCCGGTAACAGAGCTTGGAGAGGCTACCCCGATGCGCGCCACCCCCGATTTCGATTTCGGCCTGACCGAAAGCGCGAGCATGATCCGCGAGGCCGCTGGTCGGTTCGCCGACGAGCAGATCCTGCCCCTCGCCGCGGAGATCGACGCCAACGACCGCTTCCCGCGCGAGCTGTGGGAGCCGATGGGCGCGCTCGGGCTCCACGGGATCACGGTGGAAGAAGAGTGGGGCGGGCTCGGCCTCGGCTATCTCGATCACGTCATCGCGGTCGAGGAGGTCAGCCGGGCGAGCGGGGCGGTGGGCCTCAGCTACGGGGCGCACTCCAACCTCTGCGTCAACCAGATCCGCCGCTGGGGCAATGACGAGCAGAAGGCGAAATACCTGCCGAAGCTGGTCAGCGGCGAACACGTCGGCAGCCTCGCGATGTCAGAGGCGGGCGCGGGGTCCGACGTGGTCTCGATGAAGCTCAAGGCCGATGCGGTGGCGGGCGGCTTCCGCCTGAACGGCACCAAGTTCTGGATCACCAACGGCACCTACGCCGACACGCTGGTGGTCTATGCCAAGACCGCGCCGGAGGCCGGCAGCCGCGGCATCACCGCGTTCCTGATCGAGAAGGGCATGCCCGGTTTCTCGATCGGCCAGAAGATCGACAAGATGGGCCTGCGCGGTTCGCCGACCTGCGAGCTGGTGTTCGACGACTGCTTCGTGCCCGAGGACAACGTGATGGGCCCGCTGCACGGCGGCGTCGGCGTGCTGATGAGCGGGCTGGATTACGAGCGGGTGGTGCTCGCCGGCATGCAGATCGGGATCATCCAGGCCTGCCTCGACGTGGTCATCCCCTATGTTCGCGAGCGTAAGCAGTTCGGCAAGCCGATCGGCTCGTTCCAGCTGATGCAGGCCAAGGTCGCCGACATGTACGTCGCGATGCAGTCGGCCCGGGCCTATGTCTATGCGGTGGCCAAGGCCTGCGACGCCGGGCAGACCACCCGCTTCGACGCGGCCGGCGCAATCCTGCTGGCCAGCGAAAACGCCTTCCGCGCCGCGGGCGAGGCGGTGCAGGCGCTGGGCGGGGCGGGCTATACCAAGGACTGGCCGGTCGAGCGCTTCCTGCGCGACGCCAAGCTGCTCGACATCGGCGCGGGGACCAACGAGATCCGGCGGATGCTCATCGGGCGCGAATTGATCGGAGCGCAGTGATGAGCGGCGAAGTGCGCCGAGGATCGTGCCTGTGCGGGGAGATCGCGTATACCGTCGCGGGCCCACTTGACGATGTTGACTTGTGCCATTGCAGCCAGTGCCGGCGTGCGAATGGCGCGGCATTCAACGTTGCCGTGATTGTCGATCGCGCCAGCGTCGTATTCGACGACACCAGCAAATTGCGCGAGTTCTCGGGTTCTCCAGGCAAGTACCGCGCGTTCTGCAGTCAGTGCGGTTCCCCCATCTATTCCCGCCGCGAGGACCTCCCGGATCGGTTGCGACTGCGAGGCGGAAACATCATCGATCTGCCGGCCCCGAAACGCTTGCGTCACATCTATTTCGGTAGCCGCTGGAGATGGGTCGACACGATATTCGACGCCACAAAGTGCGAGGAAATGTAGTCTGATGTCGGCCCCCACTCTATCCACATCGCTCAATCCGGACGACCCCCAAGCGCAGGCACGCGCCGCACACAATCGTGCGCTGGCGCAGGAACTGCGGGCCCGCGTCGCCAAGGCCGCGCTCGGCGGTGACGAGCGTAGCCGCGAGCGTCATGTCAGCCGGGGCAAGCTGCTCCCGCGCGACCGCGTCGAGCGCCTGCTCGATCCCGGTTCGCCGTTCCTCGAGATCGGCCAGCTCGCCGCAAACGGGATGTACGGCGACGAGGTCCCCGGCGCGGGGATCATCACCGGCATCGGGCGGGTCTCGGGCCGCGAGTGCATGATCTTCGCCAATGACGCTACGGTAAAGGGCGGCACCTACTTCCCGATGACGGTGAAGAAGCACATCCGCGCGCAGGAGATCGCCGCGGAGAACCGCCTGCCCTGCGTCTACCTCGTCGACAGCGGCGGCGCGAACCTGCCCAACCAGGCCGAGGTCTTCCCCGACCGCGACCATTTCGGCCGATTCTTCTACAACCAGGCCAACATGAGCGCGCGCGGCATTCCCCAGATCGCCAGCGTGATGGGCAGCTGCACCGCGGGCGGGGCCTATGTCCCGGCGATGAGCGACGAGACGGTGATCGTGCGCGAACAGGGCACGATCTTCCTCGCCGGCCCGCCGCTGGTGAAGGCCGCGACCGGTGAGGAGATCAGCGCCGAGGATCTTGGCGGCGGCGATCTCCATGCCCGCAAGTCCGGCGTGGTGGACCACCTCGCCGACAACGACGAGCATGCCCTGACGATGGTCCGGGACATCGTTTCGCACCTTGGCTCATCCGGACAGCCCGGGGCCGCATTCCGCGAGGCGCGGCCGCCGCTCTACCCGGCGGAGGACCTATACGCCATCGTCCCCGAAGACGTCCGCGCGCCCTACGACGTCCACGAGGTCATCGCCCGGATCGTCGATGGCAGCGAGTTCCACGAGTTCAAGGCGCTCTACGGCGCGACGCTGGTCTGCGGGTTCGCGCATATCCACGGGCAGCCGGTGGCGATCCTCGCCAACAACGGCGTGCTCTTCTCGGAAAGCGCGCAGAAGGGGGCGCACTTCATCGAACTCGCCTGCCAGCGGCGCATTCCGCTGCTGTTCCTCCAGAACATCAGCGGCTTCATGGTCGGCGGCAAGTACGAGGCCGAAGGCATCGCCAAGCACGGCGCGAAGCTGGTCACCGCCGTCGCCACGGCCAACGTCCCCAAGATCACCGTGCTGATCGGCGGAAGCTTCGGCGCGGGCAATTACGGCATGTGCGGGCGGGCCTATAACCCACGCTTCCTGTTCACCTGGCCCAACAGCCGGATCAGCGTGATGGGCGGGGAGCAGGCGGCCTCCGTCCTCGCCACCGTCCACCGCGACGCGGCCAAATGGACCCCGGAAGAGGCCGAGGCGTTCAAGGCCCCGATCCGCCAGAAGTACGAGGACGAGGGCAACCCTTACTACGCCACCGCGCGGCTGTGGGACGACGGGGTGATCGATCCCGTCCAGACCCGCGACGTGCTGGGGCTGGCGCTCGCGGTCTGCGCGAACGCGCCGGGAGAGGAGGCGCCCCGCTTCGGGGTGTTCCGGATGTGAGGGACAGCAAGATGATCACTTCCCTCCTCATCGCCAACCGCGGCGAAATCGCCTGCCGAGTCATCCGCACAGCGCGGCGCATGGGCATCCGCACGGTCGCGGTCTATTCCGACGCCGACGCCAACGCGCTCCACGTCCGCAGCGCCGACGAGGCTGTCCACATCGGCCCGGCCCCGGCCCGCGAGAGCTACCTGGTGGGCGAAAGGATAATCGCTGCCGCCAGGGCCACCGGTGCGGAGGCGATCCATCCTGGCTACGGGTTTCTGTCCGAAAACGCCGCGTTCGCGCAGGCGGTAATCGACGCGGGGCTGGTCTGGGTCGGACCGAAGCCCGCTTCGATCGAGGCAATGGGTCTCAAGGACGCGGCCAAGGCGCGGATGATCGCGGCGGGGGTGCCGGTGACGCCGGGTTATCTCGGCGAGGACCAGTCGGAGGCGCGGCTTCAGGCCGAGGCCGACGCCATCGGCTATCCGGTGCTGATCAAGGCGGTCGCGGGTGGCGGCGGCAAGGGGATGCGGCGGGTCGATGCCGCCGCAGACTTTGCCGAAGCGCTCGCCTCGTGCCGGCGCGAGGCGGCATCCTCGTTCGGCGACAACCGCGTGCTGATCGAGAAGTACATCCTCTCGCCCCGCCACATCGAGGTGCAGGTGTTCGGCGACAGCCATGGCAACGTCGTCCACTTGTTCGAGCGCGACTGCTCGCTCCAGCGCCGCCACCAGAAGGTCATCGAGGAAGCCCCCGCACCGGGGATGGACGAAGCCACCCGCGAGGCGGTTTGCGGCGCGGCAGTGCGCGCGGCCAAGGCCGTCGACTACGAGGGCGCAGGCACAATCGAGTTTATCGCAGATGGCTCGGAAGGGCTGCGCGCCGACCGCATCTGGTTCATGGAGATGAACACCCGGCTGCAGGTGGAGCACCCGGTGACCGAGGAAATCACCGGCGTCGACCTCGTCGAATGGCAGCTGCGGGTGGCGAGCGGCGAACCGCTGCCGCTGCGGCAGGACGAGCTTTCCATCAACGGCTGGGCCATGGAAGCGCGGCTCTATGCGGAGGACCCGGCGAAAGGGTTCTTGCCGAGTGTGGGGACCCTCACCCACTGTCGATATCGTGGGATGCGTATCGAGGCTGCGGTCTATGCTGGCGACGAGATTTCGACTTTCTACGATCCCATGATCGCCAAAATCATTACGCATTCCGCTACTCGCGAAGAAACCTTGGCTGACCTGATTGACCAATGTGCTTCAACGGACTTGTGGCCGGTCAAGACCAATGCAGGCTTTCTTGCCAAGCTATTGGCGCGGCCGGAATTCGCGGCAGGTGCCGTCGATACCAACTTCATCGCCGCACATCAGGATGAACTGGTTGCCGTTCCGCCCATAAGCGACGATGCGCTGGACGCTGCGGTTCATTTGCTGATGGATACCAGGCCGTTGTCCAATGGCGAACTTGCTGCATCGGGCTTCCGGCTCAACGCTACGCCGCGGCAAGAAGTCTTGCTTTCGGTCGATGGTGACGTTGTCACCGCACCGATTCCGACCGATTGGAGCCCACACGCCAACTATCTGGCGCGGGCGCATCAAGAGCAGGGCGATCTCATCAAGTTTGACCAAGGCTACGGCTACCGCGTCGCGCTGCATGCACCTCGCGGGCTGGGCGCGGCCGGTGCAGCCTCCGACGGCGCCATTCTCGCCCCCATGCCCGGCAAGGTCATCGCGGTGGATGTCACCGTTGGCGACACCGTCACAAAGGGCCAGAAGCTGCTCGTCCTCGAAGCCATGAAGATGGAACACGCGCTCACTGCGCCGTTCGATGGCACCGTGGCGGAACTGACTGTGGCGGTCGGCTCGCAGGTCCAGGTCGAGGCACTGCTGGTGCGGGTGGAGAAGGCGGAGTAAGCGCTCTGACGTCTGCTCAACAAGCTCCGTCATGCTGAACTTGTTTCAGCATCCAGCTCGGGCATTACTCATCCCGGTGAATGGAGCGAAGCTTGGCGGTTGGCTGTAGCTCGACAGCTTCGTGCGGGAACACGGCTGGACCCTGAAACGAGTTCAGGGTGACGATGAATTTTTGAGGTGAGTGAAGATGGCCGGCAAGCACTTCGACGAATGGCAGGTGGGCGACAAGATCGAGCACGAGATCCGCCGCACCGTGACCGAAACCGACAACCTGCTGTTCAGCACGATGACTCACAACCCGCAGCCGCTGCACATCGATGCCGAGGCGGCCAAGGCGAGCGAGTTCGGGCAGATCCTCGTCAACGGCACCTTCACCTTCGCGCTGATGGTCGGGCTGTCGGTGGGCGACACCACGCTCGGCACGCTCGTCGCGAACTTGGGCTACGACCAGCTGGTCATGCCGAAGCCCGTGTTCATCGGCGACACCATGCGCGCGACCAGCGAGGTGGTCGAACTGAAGGAATCGAAGTCCCGCCCGAACGCCGGGATCGTCACCTTCCGCCACGAACTGATCAACCAGCGCGGCGAGGTCGTCTGCCGCTGCCTGCGCTCGGCCCTCGTGAAGCGGAGCGGCTGACCGCCCCAAGCGCCAAAAGGCCCCTCCTGAAGGGGCGTCCGCCCCCGCCCCGACCGTTGACCGGGTACGCGGACTATGCCAAAGCGCCCCCCGTTCGCCCCAAACGAAACGCGGCGTCGCACTCGAGCCAAGCGCTTGAAATGCGGGTGTAGCTCAATGGTAGAGCAGAAGCTTCCCAAGCTTACGACGAGGGTTCGATTCCCTTCACCCGCTCCAGCCCTCCCTTCCCACAACATCCCGAAAATGCTACGAAATCCTCGGAAATCCTAGGGTTTTCACGACGCATTTGTCCCGCAGGCGCCCGCCTGTTCTCGCCGCATCTCGCGAATCTGGGGGCCATTTTGGGGGCCAAGTGGGTTTCGGTCAATTGGAGTGGCCCCCAGCCTGGGGGCCACTCGAGATGGAAGGGATTGAAATTGTGGCACTTACAGATGTTGCCGTCCGCAATGCCAAGCCGGGTCCGAAGCCCTACAAGATGGGCGATTCCCACGGCCTGTTTCTGCTGGTCCAGCCAACCGGCGGAAAGCTTTGGCGGTTCAAGTACCGGGTCGATGGCCGCGAGAAGAAGCTGGCGATCGGTCCTTATCCGGAGATTGGCCTAGGCGAGGCACGCAGGCGGCGCGACGAAGCCCGCGAGGCTATGGCTGCCGGCAAGGATCCGGCGCGTGAGAAACAACGCGATAAGGTCCGCGCGAAGGTGGAAGCCGAAAACACCTTCGTCGCCATCACTGCCGAGTTCTGTGAAAAGCGAAAGCGGGATGGGCAGCGCGCATGGGCTCCAGCCACTGCCAAGCGTTGCGAATACCTTCTGTCGATCCTGTGCGGGTCCATCGGCAACATGCCGATCGCCGAAATCGAGCCTGCCGATGTGTTGGTCGCGGTTCGCCGGATCGAAGGCAAAGGCAAACTCGAAAGCGCTCGCAGAACGCTCCAACTGGCGGGCTCCGTGTTCCGTTACGCGGTCGCCACTGCACGTCTCAAGTCTGATCCTACGCGCGACCTAAAGGGGGCACTGACAAGCCCCACCGTCACGCATTACGGAGCGGTCATCGACCCCGCCGGGGTGGGTGAACTGCTCCGGTCAATCGATGGCTACGAGGGGCAACCGATCACCAAGTTCGCGATGCAACTGGCCCCTCACGTGTTTGTCCGCCCCGGCGAACTACGGCACGCAGAATGGTCGGAAATCGATCTGGAAGGGGCGCTGTGGACCATTCCGGCAGGGAAGACCAAGATGCGCAAGGAACATGTCGTTCCACTCTCGCGCCAGGCCATTTCGATCCTGAAGAGCGTACAGCCCCTGACGGGGCCAAGCGGCTATGTCTTCCCCTCGGTCCGCACCCGACGCCGCCCGATGAGCGACAACACGATCAACGCGGGCCTGCGCCGCCTCGGCTATGCTACCGACGAAATGACTGCCCACGGTTTCCGCGCAATGGCGTCCACGCTGCTAAACGAAAGCGGGAAATGGAACCCCGATGCCATCGAACGCGCTCTGGCTCACGGCGACACCGACAAGGTACGCGCTGCGTACCATCGCGGCGCCCATTGGAAGGAGCGTGTAGCCATGGCGCAGTGGTGGAGTGACTACCTAGACGAGCTGCGGAACGAAGCGAAATCGGTCTGATGGGCGATCCAACGAGCTGGTCGCTGGCAGCTGGCGCCCAAATTGCGACTTGCGCGCAAATCGTCAAGTTAGGCCATTGTTATCACTACATTTATCTTTCGAGGAGGCGCGATTGCAAATCGCGATTTGCACGCAAATCGGTTTGACACCAGCCCAAGAATTCTAGTTTTTACTAATTTTATCAATAATTTGATTCCTGCAGTGCACTGCGTACGGTGTGCTCGCAAACCAGCTGCTGAACAGGCTTCGATGGCCTTCCCGAATTGTACTCGCGGAAATGACGATGAGTTCTGTTGGAGCTTGAGCCAAACGGCGTATGAGGTTGTCCATTCCCGCCGGAAGGGCCGTCGTTCGGGCAATTATACGCGAGACCCTGGATCTGCTGATTGTTTATTCGATTGGGTGATTTTCACGTTTGTTCCAAAGAGCTTAGATAGCTGCTTGTCCTTCACCAGTCGAGTGCAGGTCCAACTTGCAGCCGTGAGCCCTGCCTTGAGCCCGTGATCAGTATCGGCGCTGCGCCCGCGGGATGACTCCGACCGGCGCACCGGTGGGGTCGAGGCCAACGACAATATTGATTTTCTTTTCTGCCAATCGTTCGATTGCCATAGCTAATGGTGCGTTTGCTGGCATCGCGACCCAGGTGTCGCGGACGTTGTGGACCGGCGTGCAAAAGGGACCCCGTTAGCGGGGTGATCGGCGTCTAAAAGGGACCCCTCATTCCGATGGTGTAGCGGGCCGCCTGGTATTTCAGGTGGCGAGATCGGGATGTTGGTGGTGGAGACAGTCGTTCGGATCCGGCGCGAGCACGCGGGTGGGAAGGCGATCAAGGCGATTGCGCGGGATCTGCGGCTATCTCGCAAGGTGGTGCGCAAGGCGATCCGGGCGCCGGAAGGGGCGTTCGACTATCACCGCACGGTCCAACCGCTGCCCCGGCTTGGGCCCTTCCAGGAGCGGCTCGATACACTGCTGACGGAGAACGAGGCGCGGCACCGGCGTGACCGTCTACGCATGACCCGGATCCATGATCTGCTGCAGCGCGAGGGGTTCGAGGGTTCCTACGACGCGGTGCGGCGCTACGCCCGTCGCTGGACGGAAGCGCGGCGCAAGGATGCGGGTGATGGGGCGCCTGCCTTCATCCCGCTCATGTTCAAGCCTGGCGAGGCCTACCAGTTCGACTGGAGCCACGAGGACGTGGAGATCGCCGGCAAGCCGATGCGGGTGAAGGTGGCGCACATGCGGCTGTGCGCGTCGCGGGCGGTCTATGTCCGGGCCTATCCCCGCGAGACGCAGGAGATGGTGTTCGATGCCCATGCCCGGGGCTTCGCCTTCTTCGGCGGCGTTCCGTTGCGGGGGATCTACGATAACATGAAGACCGCTGTCGCCGCGGTCTTCGTCGGCAAGGAACGTGTTTTCAACCGCCGGTTTCTGGTCATGGCCGATCATTACATGGTCGAGCCCACGGCCTGCTCGCCGGCGGCGGGATGGGCGAAGGGTCAGGTCGAGAACCAGGTCCAGACCATCCGCGGCCGTTTCTTCCAGCCCCGTCTGCGCTTCGCCAGCATCGAAGAGCTCAACGGATGGCTGGAGGCCGAGTGCATGCGCTGGGCCGCGTTGCATCCCCATCCCGAGCAGAAGGAACTGACCGTGGCCGAGGCGCTGGATCTCGAGCGGCCATCTTTGCAGCCGATGCTGGCACCGTTCGATGGCTTCCATGAGACAACCCACGCCGTGACCGGCACCTGTCTGATCAGCTTTGACCGCAACCGCTATTCCGTCATGGCCAAGGCCGCGCGGCGAGCCGTCCAGGTCCGCGCCTATGCCGACCGGATCGTCGTGCGCCTCGGCGACGAGGTCGTTGCCGAACATGCCCGGCACTTCGGCCGTGACCGGACGATCTACGATCCCTGGCACTACCTGCCGGTTCTGGCCAACAAGCCCGGCGCCTTGCGCAACGGCGCTCCCTTCCAGGGCTGGGACCTGCCGCCGGCACTGGCGCGGCTGCGCCGCAAGCTGGGCAGCGGCGATGAGGCCGACCGGCGCTTCGTGCGGGTGCTCGCAGCCGTGCTGACCGATGGTCTGGACGCGGTTGAGGCCGCAATCCGGGGAAGCGCTCGATGCCGGCGCCGCCAGCGATGAGGTGATCCTCAACATCCTGGCCCGGTACCGCGATCCACCATCCGACCGGCCAATCGACGTGGTCATCGACCTCAAACTCAGCCACCCGCCGACGGCGGACTGCGCCCGCTACGATACGGTGCGAGGCCTCGATGCAGCGGCATGAGATGATCGAGGCGATGCGCGGGCTCGGCCTCAGGGGCATGGCCGGCGCGTTCGATGAGGCCGTCACCACGGGACTGCAGCGCAAGCGCACGACCCACGAGATCCTGACCGACCTGCTGCGGGCAGAAGCGGCGCATCGTCATGCCGCCTCGATCCGCTACCGCATGACCGCGGCGAAGTTGCCCGTGGTCAAGGACCTCGATGCCTTCGTGTTCGAGGGCACACCGATCAACGAGGGGCTGGTGCGCTCCCTCCATGCCGGCTCGTTCGTGCCCGCACGGCGCAATATCGTGCTCATCGGCGGCACGGGAACCGGCAAGACCCATCTGGCCCCTGCGATCACCGCCAGCGTCGTCTGCGCCGGCGCCCGCGGCCGCTACTTCAACACGGTCGACCTCGTCACCCGGCTCGAGGAGGAGGCCCGCATCGGCAAGGCCGGCGCCATGGCCGCCCAGCTCAGCCGGCTCGACGTCGTGGTCCTCGACGAGCTGGGCTACCTGCCGTTCGCCAGATCGGGCGGGCAGCTGCTGTTCCACCTCATCAGCAAGCTCTACGAGAAGACCTCGGTGATCATCACCACCAACCTGGCCTTCGGCGAATGGCCTACCGTCTTTGGCGATCCCAAGATGACCACCGCACTGCTCGACCGCATCACCCACCATTGCGACATCATCGAGACCGGCAATGACAGCTGGCGCTTCAAGCACCGCAGCTGAGCCGAGCCGACCCCGAAAAACGATCTTCGCGCTGCTGTCGCCTCCGGTCGGGCTACGCCCTCCCTACGCCGTCAGCAGCGCGAAACCTGTGCCCAGCATCAACCGATCCACGCAACGCCAAGGGGGGCCCTTTTGCGCGCCGATAGGGGGTCCCGATTGCACGCCGATTGACAAACTGTAATGCGCCTCCACGACTTGTCTTGCGTTGCGGCCCATCGAACGGGCGCCTTGTTCCCAGACAGTCTGGACATTGCGGGCCATCGTCGCGGCATCGTCGACCGGGCCGAGCAAGCCGGTGCCGGGAAGGACACGCGCTGGCATGGCTCCGCTATTGAAGCCGACGACGGGCAGCCCGCAGGCCTGGGCTTCCAGAACCGAGATACCGAATGTCTCGTCGGCCATCGCCGAAACATAGATATCGCACGAGGCGAGAGCACTCGCGAGGCGGCTGCGGTCGGGCTCGAAGCCCGGCAAAGATACCCGCATCCCTTCTGCCTGCTCGCGCAGCGTTTCGAGCAGTTTGCCATCGCCTATCATCAGCAGCGCCGCGCCGAACGATTCGGGCAGGGCCCGCATCAACGCGAGCAGGCGGTCCGCGCGCTTCTCGTTGTCGATTCTCCCCGCATAGACCAGCAGGGGGCCCTTGCCGCCGAGACCGATCCGGCGGCGAAAATCGGGATCGCGGCGTGACGGGTGGAACAGCTCGGGATCGACGCCGAGGTCGAGCACGTCGACGTGATCGACACCGTACCCGCGCAGGGTCTCGCGCATGTCGTCGCCGAGCACATAGATCCGGTCGAACGCCCGATAGGTACGCTGAGCGTATTCCACGCTCAACCTGCGGAGCCCGGCAGCAATGGTCCGGCCGAACAGGTCGGCGGCGACCCGGTGGACGTGGGCGTTGGGGAAATCCGTGTGGTATCCCGCGACCAGCGCGGTTCCGGGATGGGCGCGGCGATAGTTGATCGCGGTCCACGGCAGAATCCACGGACAAAGCGATTCAATGATGTCCGGGCGATATCGCTCAAGGATATCCCGGACGACGCGGGTGCGCAGTATGAAGCGGTAATTGGGGCTTCCCCGGACCTGTTCTGCGCCCACCTCGACCCAGATGTGCCGGCCGTTTTCGATCACGCGGTCTTGGGGACCGGGAACAATCTGGAGGAGCCGGTGTCCGGTCCGGTTGAGTACATACTCGCGCTTTTCCCGCAGATACGTGCTGACCCCGCCCCCGCCGTGAGGGCTGTAGCTTTGGGTCAGGTCGCAGATCAGCCACTCGCGCGCGCGCGTCATGTCGGCCCTTGCATCAAGCTTTATGCGTCGTGGTTCAGGCGGCGAGGTTGGTAGGCGCAGGCTGCAGCGCTGCCCTGCCGGCCAGGCGGCAGCCGAGGACCGCCGCGCCGAGCCGGTCGCAGTGGCGGGCCTTTTCGATTGCGAGCGCGAGGTCGGCATCGACCGCCCCGACCGTCATCGGCAGGTTGCCATCCGCGCCCCGTCCATCCTGGCCGAGCGTCGCGTGGGCAGCTTCGCCGGGGAGTGCCGCGACAGGCACGCCGCATGACAAGGCGTCGACGATGGCGGACGCATCGTCACCGGTCGAGCCCAATACGACAGCGATGTCAGCGGCGCAGTAGGCTGCGGCCAGCAGGTCGTTCGTGAAGGGCGGGAGAAACGTCGCGCCGCAGTCTGCACCCGTCGCCGGGCCGCCGATGACGACCTTGCTACCCGCGACAGGCGCAGCGAGGAAACGGATCACATCTGCCTCTGCCCCGGGTTGCGCGACGTGGAGCAGCACCGGCCGCGGCAGTCCTGCGAGCAGCGCCAGCGGCGGATGATGCGGATGAAGGCCTTCGCCAAGCTGGTCGGTCTTGCCCCAGGCACGAGCGGGAATCGCAATCGTCATCCTGTCTCTCCTTCGCCGCCCTGTCCGAATCACCATGACCGGGACTGGCCGCATCCGGAGACCGGGTTGCGCATGCCGCATTGCACAAAGATGGCGAAATGACGCGGGCGTTACGGTCGCCGGCTGTTTCCACTCGCCGTCCAGCCATCGACCGCCACCCGACCGAGCCCGGGATCGTCGGTGAAAAATCCGTCGATCCCGGCGTCGAGGTATCGGCGTATTTCGGCGACGCTGCCGTCCTCGTTGCGCGCGGCATCGCCCGCCTGGTCCCGGAAGTCGGCGGCGAGGAAATGGTTCTCGGGCCGGAAGGTCCAGGTGCCGACAAGCAGCCCGGCGTCATGGGCGCGGGCGATGAGCGAAGCAGCCGCGCCGAGCTTGCCCGAAGGGTCGAGCGGGATCAGGTCCCGGCAATAGGGCGCTAGGAAATCGGCATAGCGGGCGACCTCGGCCATGCCATTACCCGCCAGTCGCTGCGCCCACGGGCGTTTGTCGCCCTGCGCCGCGCAATCCCAAGGGGCTTCGCCACTCTCGCACAGCTGCATCAGGCGGACGTTGCTTCCGGTGCCGATGCGCTCGCGCAGCCATCGCAGGTTCGAGGTCTCGAAGCTCTGGACGATGACCGGCGCGCGGCCGAGATACCGGTGCGCGGCCACCGCATCGAGGAAGCGCTGCTCGAGCGGGAGGCCGAGCCCGGCAAAGAACGTCGAGTGCTTGAGTTCGGGGATGAGGCCGATCTCCCGGCCCGAAGTGGCGGCCTGTGCAGCGACGAAATCGGCAACCTCGTCGAAAGTCAGGATCTGGAACTCGCCGTCGAAGCGCGCGCTTTCGGGGCGGAGCGGGCCGAGCCGCTCGCGGGCGCGGAGCTGCTTGAGTTCGGCAAGGGTAAAGTCCTCGGTGAACCAGCCTGTGGCGGCAGTGCCGTCGATGACCCTGGTGGCGTGACGATCCGCGAACTCGGACCTTGCGGCCACGTCAGTGGTCTCGGCGAGGTTGTTCTCGTGCCGCACGACCAGGACCCCGTCCTTGCTGGCGACGAGGTCCGGCTCGATGAAGTCGGCCCCGTCGGCAATGGCCCGGGCGTAGCTGGCGAGCGTGTGTTCGGGCCGATGCGCGGGCGCGCCGCGGTGACCGAAGACCAGGGGCTTTCTCGGCTTGGCGGGTGGCGCCGACACGGTCGCAGCAGCCTTCGCAGTCATCGCAATTCCTCCCGCAGCAGCCACGCCAACGAGCATCGAGCGGCGCGTCATGGCAAGTCCTGCAGTCATCGATCTCTCCCGCGCGAAGAGCGTCGCCTGGACCTTGTGCGTGACCGCTCCGTGACGGTCTACCGCGATTTTCCGGGCGACAGGTAACGGTCGGGAAAGTGACCCCAAGAGGCAACAAAAATCACACGATGCTGCAACAGCGAAGCCATAGTTCGCCTGGCGCAACACGCTCCAATGAGGGGGACTACAATGCGCCTTGCAACGATTCTGCTCGCCACCGCGGCCGGCATTTTTACTATCCCGGCCCATGCCGAAGAAACCGCCGCACCCGCTGACAACGAGGCCATGCCCGCAACCGACGAAGCCGACGCCATTGTCGTGTTCGGCGCGGGCGAGACCAAGCAGGTCCAGGAGCTGAAGAGCGAGGACCTCGCCATCCTCGCCTCGGGGACCAGCCCGCTCAAGGCGCTGGAGAAGCTGCCGAGCGTCAACTTCCAGTCGGCCGACCCGTTCGGCGCGTACGAATGGTCGACCCGCATCACCGTGCGCGGGTTCAGCCAGAACCAGCTCGGCTTCACGCTCGACGGCATCCCGCTTGGCGACATGACCTATGGCAACAACAACGGCCTGCACATCAGCCGCGCGATCATTGGCGAGAACATCGGCAGCTCGCGGTTGAGCCAGGGGGCCGGCGCGATCACCTCGAACTCGACCAGCAGCCTCGGCGGCACGCTCGAGTTCTTCTCGATCGATCCGCGCGATGCGCTGGGCGCGGACGCCTCGGCTACGTATGGTTCGGACCAGACCTATCGCGGTTTTGTCCGCGTCGGCATCGGCAAGGAAGACGGTGCCCGCGCGTTCCTCTCGGCCAGCTATGACACGACCGACAAGTGGAAAGGCGAAGGCAAGCAGCGCCGCTTCATGGTCAACGCCAAGGCCGTCGTCCCGGTCGGCGCGGCGCAGATCGACGCGTTCATCAACTATTCGGACCGCGCCGAGCAGGACTACCAGGACCTCAGCCTCGAAATGATCAACCGGCTGGGCTACGACTGGGACAACTTCGGCCCCTCGGGCTACGTGCTCGCCATCCGCGTCGCCGACATCGCCGCCAATCGCGGCGACAGCGGCACGACCCCGCTCAACCCGGCTGCCGGCACCGTCTACCCAGCCCCGATCACCTCGGTCGACGATGCCTATTACGACGCTTCGGGCCTGCGCAAGGACACGCTTGCCGCAGTCGGCCTGACCGCGCCGGTCGGCAACGTCGAGTTCAAGCTCAAGGGCTATTACCACGAGAACGACGGCCAGGGGACCTGGGGCACGCCTTACGTCAACAGCCCGAGCGGCGTGCCGATGGCGGTCCGCACCACCGAGTACGACCTCAAGCGCTACGGCCTGTTCGGCAGCGCCGCGCTCGACATGGGCTTCAACAAGCTGACCGTCGGCGCGTGGTACGAGAACAACGACTTCATCCAGTCGCGCCGGTTCTACAGCTATCAGGATCGCACCCAGCCGGGCGCGGACCGCGATCACCTGAAATTCATGCGCAACCCATTCTTCACCCAGTGGTCGATCGACTTCAACACCAAGACTTTCCAGTACCACGTCGAGGACGAACTGACCTTCGGCGACACCACCGTCGCGCTGGGGTGGAAGGGCTTCAAGGTCGACAACCACGCTGATGCGATCGTCCAGGGCGGCCGCACCGTCGGCGACCTTTCGACCGAGGACTGGTTCCAGCCACATGTCGGTGTGAACCAGAAGTTCGGCGACAAGCTGGAGGCCTTCGCCGGCTTCACCCAGGCGACCCGCGCGTTCGTTTCCTCGACCACCAGCGGGCCGTTCTCCTCGACCCAGGCCGGGTTCAACGCGATCAAGCCGTTCCTCAAGCCCGAGCAGTCGGACACCTACGAAGCGGGCCTGCGCTACCACGACAGCATGATCAACGCGGTCCTCGCCGGCTACCTCGTCGACTTCCGCAACCGCTTGCTGACCATCCCGACCTCGGTCGGCATCGTGGGCGCGGCGAACGCACTGCAGAACGTCGGTTCGGTGCGATCGCAGGGCATCGAGGCGGCGGTCGACGTGCGGCTCGGCCAGGGCTGGACGGTGTTCGGATCCTACGCCTACAACGATGCGACCTATCGCGATAACGTGGTGATCACCGCCAACGGGACGACGACCGTCATCCCGACCGATGGCAAGTCGGTCGTCGATGCGCCGAAGCACCTCCTCCACGGGGAAATCGCCTATGACAGCGACACCTTCTTCGGGCGGATCGGGGTGAACCACATGTCGAAGCGGTACTTCACCTACCTCAACGACAAGTCGGTACCGAGCCAGACGCTGGTCGATGCGACCATCGGCTACCGGCTCGACCTCGGCAGGCGCGCGCCGCTGGAGATCCAGCTCAACGCGACCAACCTGTTCGACGAGGAATACGTCTCGACGATCGGTTCGAACGGCTTCGGCAACAGCGGTGACAACCAGACGCTGCTGGCGGGCGCTCCGCAGCAGTTCTTCGTCACCCTGAAGGCCGGCTTCTGATGCGCCGGGCCCCGCTGCTTTCTGCAATCGCCCTTGCCATCGCCGGTGTTCCGGCGGCGGCGATGGCGGAGCCGGTTCTCCTGATCTCGATCGACGGGCTCCGCCCAGGCGACGTGCTGGAGGCCGAGCAGCGGGGCCTGTCCCTGCCGAACCTGCGGCGGCTGGTGGCCGAGGGCGCCCATGCCACGGGCGTCACCGGCAACCTGCCGACCGTCACCTACCCCAGCCACACCACCCTGCTCACCGGGGTCGCCCCCGCGCGCCACGGGATCATCGGCAACACCACGTTCGATCCGAAGCAGATCAACTATGGCGGCTGGTTCTGGTACTCCGCCGACATTACCGCCCGCACGCTGTGGGACGCGGCCAAGGACGCCGGGCTGACCACGGCCAACGTCCACTGGCCCGTCAGCGTCGGCGCGCATAGCGTGACCTGGAACCTGCCGCAGATCTGGCGCAGCGGCCACGACGACGACCGCAAGCTGGTCAAGGCGCTCGCCACGCCCGGCCTTGTCGACGAACTCGAACACGACTGCGCCTCTGCCTACGCCCAGGGCATCGACGAATCGATCGACGGCGACGCCAATCGCGCCCGATTTGCCGGCGAATTGATTGCGCAGCACAAGCCGGGCTTCATCACCGTCTATCTTACCGCGCTCGACCACGAGCAGCACCAGTTCGGTCCCGGCACGCCAGAGGCGCACAAGGTGCTCGAACGGATCGACGCGCTGGTCGGAGACCTCGTCGCGTCGGAGCGCAAGGCACATCCCGACGCGGTCGTCGCAGTCGTCAGCGACCACGGCTTCGTCGCCACCGACACCGAGATCAACCTGTTCCGCCCGTTCATCGACGCCGGGCTGATCACGCTCGACGCCGCAGGCAAGGTCGCCTCATGGGAAGCGATGCCCTGGCCTTCCGGCGGCTCTGTCGCGGTGGTGCTGGCGCGCCCCCACGATGCCGCGCTTGCCGACGGCGTCGGCAAGCTCCTGGCAGCCCTTGCCGCAGACCCTGCAGCCCGGATCGCCCACGTTGCCGATCGCGCCGAGATTGCCCGGATGGGCGGCAATCCGCAGGCCGCGTTCTATGTCGATCTCGAGCCCGGAGCGCTTGCTGGCGGGTTCAAGCCCGATGCGCCGCTGAGCAAGACCAGCGCCTACAAAGGCACGCATGGCTATTTCCCGGCGCTCCCCGAAATGCGCTCGACGTTCCTGATCGCAGGTCCTGGCGTGCAAGCGGGCCGCGACCTTGGCCAGATCGACATGCGGGCCATCGCCCCGACACTCGCCCGCGTGATGGACGCCAGGCTTGCGGGCGCCGAAGCTGTCCCCCTCGACCTCGACTGACACCTGCGACAATTATGACAATCGGCGGGCTCCGCTGGATGCCGGCCGGTCGTCCCGTTAAGAAGCCGCCATGCCGATACGGGGACTCTACCGCATCCGCGATGCGCTGCTGGGCGCAAGCGTGCGCGTATCGTGGACGGCTGGCGATGCTGCCCCGGTCGTGTCCGAAACCGTCTATGAAGCGATGGGGGGCTGCCCCGCGCTGTCGGAACTCCCGACCGCAGAGCAGTTCTATGCGCGCGCGACGGGGTACCGGAAAGACCTGCTCGAACTGGGCTAGCGTCACGGAAGCATAACCGAACTGCAAATCCGCCGTAACGCGGGGGCGCTATCGTGAACGCCGGTCAAACGAGGGGTCGACCGGCATGTCCGCAGTCCCGCAATTGTCACGCAATCTGTCTGTGCGGCTGGCGTCTTGCGGCGCCGACATCGAGGCCGTCCAGCGCCTTCGCTGGGAGGTATTCCATGCCGAAATGGGTGCGGTGCTTCAGGGTAACGGGGCCGGCTATCTCGACCGCGACCGGTACGACGCGCTCTGCGACCACCTGCTCGTTATCGATAAAGACGGATCAGGCGGCGAGCACGTCGTCGGCACCTACCGCCTGCTCCGCGGAAGCGTCGCGGCGCTCGCGGGCGGGTTCTATACGGCCGGCGAGTTCGACATCTCCATGCTCGCCTCGAAAGCAGGCGAGCTCCTTGAACTGGGTCGCTCGTGCGTTCTTCCACCATACCGCACCAGCGCGACAATCTCGCTGCTGTGGCGCGGCATCGCCGACTACATCCGGGAACACGACATTACGCTGATGTTCGGCTGCGCCTCGCTTCCAGGCACGAATATCGCTGCGCACGCCGCCGGGCTGTCGTATCTGGCCCACAACCACCTGGCCGAGCCGTGGCTTCGACCACGGGTCCTGTCGGGGATTGGAGTGCCTATGGAGCAACTCGCGCGCGGCACGTATGACGAACGCCGGGCGCTGCTGGCGCTGCCCCCGCTGGTCAAGGGATACCTGAGGGTCGGCGCACGGTTCGGAGAGGGCGCGTTCATCGACCGCGATTTCAATACGATCGATGTCTGCGTGGTCATGCCTGTCGAGGCGATCTCCAATCGCTACGCTGCGCGGTTCGAGCTGGCGGTCTAGAGCGTCCCGAGCCTGGCTGCGATGGCGCTCTCGCAGTGGGCCGCCGCCTGCTTGCGGTCATGGGCGACCGCCGTTTCCTCGAACCAGACATGCGCGCGACAACCGCCTCGCAGCAGCAGGCCGCCAAGGTGCGGGAGAAGCGCGTCGTCATCGATCCACGCGATACGGCGGCGTGCGCTCGCTGACAGCGCGCCTGCTGCAGCGCGGTAGTCGATGGTAATTGGCTGAACGAGGCGCAGGCCATCCGCCGGAAACAGGCTGGTCCGGAACGGGAGCAGTGCTGGCCCAAGTCCGGTGGTTCCTTCGGGAAACAGGACATAGCTGCTCCCCGAGGCCAAGCCGGAAGCCAGGGTCATTGCCTGTAGCCCCGCGAGCCCGGCCTGGGCGCGGGCCACGAACTGGCACCCGGCCCGGCGCGCGAGCGCTCCCAGCAAGGGCCAGGCGGCGACTTCCGATTTCGCCACGAAGCCCGCGTCCAGCAGCCGCGCGAGGATCACGATGTCGAGCCACGAGACATGGTTGGCGACATAGAGGACGCCCGGCCGCAGGACGGGCACCCCGTGGACGACCACCTTTGTCCCGGTCGCGTGAAGCAGCGCCTCCAGCCCAAGCTGGCGAACAGTCGGGAGTGGCAGAACGAGCCAGATCAGCGCGGCCAGCAGGAACATTGCCACGTAGGCGAGGCGCACCGGCAACCGAAAAACCGCCAGAAGGATCTGCGGCCGAAGACGCAGCGAAGGTCCCGCTGCGCCCTGCGCTGCCCGACCAGCGTCCATCAGCGCTTGCTTGCGTGGATCGCCCGCACGACATCGCGCCAAGCGATAAACTTGAAGTTCTGCGCTGCCGGAGCGTTTTCGCCATCCTGGGCGACGAACAGGCCCCCGGGATAGCGCTTGCCGAAGCTGCCGCGAGCCACCGCGATGCCATCGGTTTCTTCGGTCGCGCCGTACTCGCCAGCGGTGATGCGGAATCGCCCCGCCGGCACCATCCCGGGAAGCCGGTACAGCGCATAGGTATTGTCGCCCTGGCTCGAGGCGATCAACCACCCACCGCGCCGTCCTTCGGGATAGAGAGCGAGCCCCTCGACATCGGCGACAAGCTGGGTGTCATCGACAGTAGCCACAAGTGTACCCTCTGCAGAGGCTCCGCGCGTGTCGAACGCCCAGATTCCGCGGTCCTCCTCGCCCACATAAAGCTTGCCGGTGCGAGGATCGGCCACACAACCCTCGGTCTGGGTTTCGAGGCGGTACGAGCGCTCGGTCTCGCCCCGCACCGCAGCGCCATCGATCGCGATCCGGACCTGCTGGATTTCACCGTGCTTGAGCACCGAAAATGCATCGATGCCGGCCTCGTCCGCGAGCAGGCACACGCCATAGGCCTCGCCGACGCCGCCGGAGACGCTACCCAGCGGCACAAGCTTCGCGGTGCGGGTGTCGAGCCTGTACACCAGCAACCGCGCATTGGCCTCGTCATTGCGGTCGCTGGCGACCACCATTACCCCGCGCTTGCCCAGATCGACAAGATCGACGTTGTTGACGCGTCCCGCCGCCACGAAGTCCCGCGGCTTGCCGTCGAGACCGTACACGTAAAGTCCGGCTTTCTTGTCGGTCGCGACGATCAGACTGGCCTCGGGCTTGCGCGGGTTGCGCCAGATCGCGGGGTCGTCCGCGGCGTCGGCGTTGCCGGTGCCGACAGGGCTGGTCTCGCCCCGCGCCGTGACGGTCGCTGTGACAGGAGGGGACGCCGCCGCGTCCCCGCCCGCGAGGGCAAGCGCCAGGGCCAGGCCCAGCATCAGAAGTTCACCCGCACGCCGCCGCTGAAGCGCCGTCCGAAGCGCTCCCACTCGATGGTCTGGGTCTTGATCATCGGCGTCGGGATACCCTTCGCGGTCAGGATGCCCGCCGGGTTGGAGAAGCGCCGACCCGGCTGATTGAGCAGGTTCGAGGCGTCGAAATAGACTTCGAAGTTGCGGTTGAAGGCATAGCGCGCCGAGAAGTCCATCTCGTCATCGACATCCCAATAAGTGTCACCGCCATCGACATCGGTGTCGGCGATCTCGTCGAGCCACAGGCTGCGGCGCTGGTACTGGAGGCGCAGCGAAAGGCCGTACTTCTCGTAATAGACGCCGACGTTGTAGACCGAGTCCGAGGTGTTCGGCAGCCGCACCTTGCGTTCTGCCACGCCCGAAACCGCGGGCTTGGTGACCTCGCTGTCGTTGAGCGTCAGGTTCGCACTGATCCCGAAGCCGCCCATCCAGTCGGGCAGGCCGAGCGCTTGCGTCCACGGCTCGAGCTGGAGCTGCGCAGCCACTTCCACGCCGAACAGGTGGCCGGTTCCGCCGTTGGTGATGCCGGTGAAGGTATAGCCCGAACGGTCGATGCCGTTGCTGTCGAGCGCGTTGGAGCCGAACGTGGCGGTCTGGCGATAGAGCACGTCCTCGACCTTCTTGTAGAACGCGCCGACCGAGATGTAGCCCTGCGGGCGGACGTACCATTCGAAGTAGCCGTCGACGCCATATGCGCGTTCCGGCTTCACCGCGGGATTCCCGCCCGAGATGGTCTGGTTGGAGTCGTTGATCACCACGTTCGGGCGCAGCTGGTCATAGTCTGCGCGCGCCGCCCCGCTGTTGAACGACAGGCGGAATTTCTTGCTGTCGTCTAGGTTGTAGTTGAAGTGCAGGCTCGGGAACGCAAGCGTCTGCTCGGCCTCCGCGGTGATCCCGGTGGCGATACCGCGGTTCTTCACGTGCTCAACCCGGATGCCGCCCACCAGCGAGCCCCAGTCATAGCGAACGGTCCCCATCAGGAACCCGGCATAAACCTGCTCGCGCACGTCATAGATGTTGCCAGTGGCCGGAGTGAGCGTGAACCCGGCGCGCGCCGCTTCGCCGGCTGCGCGCATCTTGTCGACGTCAAAGTAGTGGAAGGTGTAGCCCATCCGGATCTTGCCCTGGAACGGCAGGTCGGTGGAGAACTGGTTGAAGTCGGTCGGGATGCCGACTTGCGCGAATTGGGCCGCGGTGTTCAGCACAAGGCCGCTTTCATCGACTACCTTGGTGCGCTGGTCGAACTGGAAGCCCGCGCGGAGAGTCGCCTCACCGCCGAGAAACGGCAGGTCCTTCGAGACCACCAGCCGTCCGGTGTAGGCCTTGGTGGTATCGACCGCGTCGAGCACGGTGAGCTGCGACAGCGGCTTGGTAAAGCTGTCGATATTGGTAACAGCGGACCCGGCCTGGAATCGCGTCGGGCTGCTCAGCTGCACGGTGGTGAACAGGTTGAGCAGCGACAGCTGCGGATCGGTGAAATCATAAGCGACAGTGGGGCGCAGCGAGCGCGTGCTCGGACTGTCCCAGCTTGCCTCGCCGACGACGCTGCGGTCGTCCTTGGACTCGGTGTAGTTGCCCAGCCAGTCGATCTTCCAGCCCTCGCCGAAAAGATGTTCGCCGCGGAGCGTGTTCGTGAAGATCGACTGCCGGAAAGCGCGCAGGGTCGAGCGCTGGCGGATGTCGATGCCATAGACCGTGCCCTTGTAGGGCGTGTTTCCGATGCAAACGTCGGCATAGCCCGTGGTCGTCGGTGCCGAATTGGCGTCGGTCGCGCAGGCGGCAGTGTTGGCAACGAGATCGCCCTGACGATCGTCGAGGTCGAAGCGGTAGTTGTTGCGCGCTTCGTCGTCCTTGAAAATGGTATAGACCGAACTAGCGGTGATCGTGTTGTCCGCGTCGGGCTTCCAGTCGATCCGGCCGGAAGCTGACCAGTTGCGGCGCGTGAGGCGATACAGCTTGTTCTCGGTTTCCTGCACCCAGTACCGGGTCTCGTTACCCGGGCGCTGGTCCTGGCTGACCTTCTCCCAGTCGTTTTCGAAGTTGTCGGTGATCATGTTGCGCTCGTAGTAGCTGCCCGACAGCAGCAACCCGATCTCGCCATCCCCGAGCGGCACACGCTCGGATAGCACGAGGGAGCCTTCGTATTCCGGGCGCGAGCCGTATTCCGCGACGCCGTAGCCCGCCTTGCCGGCGGCATGGAGGCCAGCGTAGTCGAACGCCGAGCGGGTCACCACGTTGACGTTCCCTGCCACGGTTTCACCAGGCATGTCCGGGGTGACGGCCTTGCTGACGATGATCTGCTTGGCGATCGCCGAGGGGATGGAGTCAAAGCGCGCGTCGCGTCCTTCCGGGCTTACCACGTTGATCCCGTCGAACGACAACGTCGTCCAGGTCTTGGGCGCGCCGCGCAGCGAGATGTAGCGAGCCTGGCCCTGGTCGCGCTCGACCGCCACACCGGGCAGGCGACCGGTCGCCTGGGCGATGTTCTGGTCCGGGAGGCGGCCGACCGAATCCGACGAAGCAACTGTAACCAGCGAATCCGAGTTCTTCTGCACCTCGAGCGCTGCCGCTTCGGATTCGGCGATCGGACGGGTGCCGGTGACTACGATCCCGGGCGCCGCATCATCTGCCGACGCTTCTTGGGCCTGCGCGACATCGGCAGCAGAAGCGCCAACGCTAGCGCTTGCGAGCAAAAGAATGCGGAGCGCGCCGCGGCGGATTGGTTGGCTGATCATGGAGATGCCCCTGAGAGTTTTTCTGGTCCCGGGGCGCAGCTAGGCGTGCCTTGTTGCAAGCGATTTGCAATTTGGTGACTCTTTGGTTTCGCTCCTAAAGCGAGCCCTTCAAAGGTGTGTAAGAGTCAGGTCCATTGGCCAAACGACGCATTTATTGCAGGCTTAATCCAACATCATTTCGAAGCGCACAGAGGCCCGGAGCAAACATCAAAAGCGAATCGAAGCCTTCAGGGTCGCCAACTGACCGCAGTGAGGAATTGGATACTTTTCTTCTAGAGACAATTCTTCGAAGGCGCTGCATCAATCAAAGTTGGGGGTATATTTGGGGGTACTCTGCACATGACCATGCAGAAGAATGCCAGGATCACGGCGTTTTTCGACCATATTTAGATTCCCTTCACCGCTCCATTTTCGCGTCAGCTCAAGTATTGAATCCAGGTCGCTCGATCAGGCTGCGCATTGCCTGCAAGCGACGAAGCGGATCCTAGCATCGAATATTCGCAAGGTTTTGCCGCCATTGCGATCGCAGAGCCGAAGTCCCCCGCGATCAGCCCACGGACGGGTAGAGCATCCGCCTGGCCGGTCACGTGTGGGCGGTTTGAACAGGGCGTCCGCCACCCATCTTCGGCATCGCTTCGCCTGCCCCGGCCCTCGCCGGCTCGAAATTCCTGAGAATGCGCGGATGGGGATGCTGGGGTTGGTTCATCCCGGCCAGAAGCCCGAGGGCCTCAGCGACGGCGGCGATTGAGCTCGAGGAGAAGCAACCCGATCGCCACAACGGCGACCGCGGCGAATACGAGACCGCCAAGGATGTAAAGCACCGGACTGATCTGAGTCGCACCCATCGATTGGCCTCTCAAGTTTCCACGGATCGGCCAGCCCGGCACCGGAAAGCTCGCCAGCTCCGATTTCGACATGCGCAGGGCACCTGGCAATGCCGTAGGAATACGATGGTGGAATCCACGTAGGTCAGCGGTACGGCGTGCGGATTCGCCTGTTCGCGATTTTTGTCCGAAGTGATATGTATTTGCCGGCCACATCAACTCCGGAACCATGACTCGCCAGATCCTGCGCCTGCAGCGCTTCATCATCGCGCCGAAGAATCCGCTCGTCTGGGTTCCTGCCATCCTGCTCACCACGATCGCGGTGACCTGGCTGCGCTGGGTCGGTGACGAGGGGGTCAACGGCTTCACCTTTTCGCCCTACTTCCCGGTGATTGTCGCCAGCGCTGCCGTGCTTGGCTGGCGCTATGGCATGTTTGCGGCGCTGACCTCGCTGACCGTGCTGGTGATGGTGTTTCTCGACCCCACATGGTTCGAGCGCCCCCGCGCAGGGCGGCTGGTGATCATCGCCATGCTCGGTGTGACCCTCGCCCTGATCCTGGCGACCACCGAGTCGATGCGGACCCTCCTGCTGGCGCAGTGGCGGCACGCGCGCGAGACGAGCGCACTCAACGACGAGCTTCACCACCGCACCGCCAACATCGGACAGATGCTGGTCAACTGGATCGAGCGCGGGCTCGATGAACCCGATTGCCGCGCGTACTATGCGCAGCTATCCGAGCACCTCATCGCCTGGGTCCGTTCGAACAGCGTGCTGCGCCAGACCGACAGTGGGCCGCTTGCCGTCGCGGACCTGGCACAGCTTGCGTTGGCCCCCTTCCCGCTCGCGCGGATCGCGTTGCTCGGCGACCGGGCTCGCCTTGACGGACCGGCGGCGCGAGCAGCGGCCATGGCCCTGCATGAACTGGCGACCAATTCGACCAAGTACGGCGCGCTATCCTCGCCGGGAGGGCAGGTTGTGATCCAATGGGAGCACGAGGCCGGCGAAGTTCGCGTGACATGGACCGAACACCCCGCACAGCGTCCGCCAGGCGACATGGGCGGTTCGGGGCTGGGTCTCGACCTGCTCGCTTCGCTCGAACACATGCGCGATTTCAACGTGCGGCGCGGCGAGGAAGGCCTGATCTGCAGGTTCCGGCTGCCGGCCGCCCCGTCGGGAGGTGGGACGGGATGAGCGGGGCGGCGGCAGACGCGGTGGTTCAGTTCTCCCCGACCATCTTCCGCAGCGCAAGCTGCGCCTTGTCCGATGCAGGATCGAGGGGGACCAACCGAGGAGTCGTCCAGACCCGCGGGCTCTCGCTGGCGCGGGCGCGGTGCCCCTTGTCGGGCGGGATGCGGGTCATGTGCATTCGCCCAAAATCGCGGCGCATTCAGCCGTGCGCAATCCCGTAGGACTACGCCACCACGCACGCATCGCTAGGGTAGCGATGCGGTAAGCGCTCCAATTGCATGAAGTGCCATCATCCCTATTAACGGTCGCAAAGGGTGTTCGATGATCCAGGACGTACCATTGCCGTCACGACAGGTCGTCTATGTGCTGGACGACGACAGTGGCGTGCGTGTTTCCCTCGTCGAACTGCTCCGTTCGCGCGGGGTCGAGGCTCGCCCGTTCGCCGAGGCAGAGGACCTGCTGGCGGAACTCGATCACCTCGATCCCGGCGTACTCCTGATCGATGTCCGGCTCGGCTCCATCAACGGTCTCGATCTGTTGCCGGAGCTGGCAAAGCGTGACTGCCTGTGGCCGGTGGCGATCATCACCGCGCATGGCGACGTGCCCCTCGCGGTCCAGGCGGTGCGTGCCGGGGCCTTCGAATTTCTCGAGAAGCCGTTCACCGGGACCACCTTGAAGGCAGTGGTCGAGCGCGGCCTGGCGCTCCTCCCTGACGCTGCGGACCGTTCGCGGCGGCGGCGACGCGGGCGCCGGCTGATCCTGTCGCTGAGCAAGCGACAGCGCGAAGTGTTCGAAGGCGTGGTCGAAGGGCTGACCAGCAAGGAGATCGCGATCCGCCTCGGCCTCAGCCACCGCACGGTCGAGGCCTATCGCCAGGACATGACCGCCAAGCTCGGCAGCCAGAGCGTCGCCGACCTGTTCGAGCTCAAGTCCGTCCTGGCCCAGACCGCGCTCGAAGAGACCTGATTCCTACCAGGTCCCGGTGTTGGGCATCGACGCCCACGGCTCCTGCGGCGGGAGATGGCCGTCCTGGAGCAGCTCGACAGAGATCCCGTCGGGCGAGCGGACGAACGCCATGTGCCCGTCGCGCGGCGGACGGTTGATCGTCACGCCGGCGTCCATCAGGCGCTGGCAGGTCTCGTAGATATTGTCGACGCGGTAGGCGAGGTGGCCGAAGTTGCGCCCGCCGTCATAGGCTTCCGGCTCGCCGTTCTCGGGCGGCCAGTTATAGGTCAGCTCGACCTCGGCGATGCCTTCCTGACCGGGGGCGGCGAGAAAGATCAGGGTGAAGCGGCCCTGCTCGCTGTCGAACCGGCGGACCTCGTACACCCCGAACATCTGGAAGAAGCGCAGCGTCGCATCGGGATCGGTGACGCGGATCATGGTGTGCAGGTACTTCGTCACAGGCGCGCTCCTTGTTGCAGGATCCCAATCTAGGCGACCTGGAGCGGTCTGCAAGACGACGAAGGCCCGCACCGGTTTCCCGGCGCGGGCCCCGCGTCATCCGGCCGAAACCGGAAAAGCCGTGATTACATCGCGAACTTGATCGTCGCGACGACCGCGTCGTTCGAGAAGCTGTCGAACGAGGCACCGTCGACACCGACGTAGCTGACGCCAAGCGACAGGTTCTTGTTGATCGCGTAAGTCGCGCCGACCGAGTAATCGAAGCCGGTCTCGTCGCCGGTCAGGGTCAGGTTGCCCGGCGAGAGGATGCCGTCGGTGTAGCCGAGGTGCGCCGACAGCGAAATCGGGGTGTTGGGGATCGCGGCGCCAAAGTCGGTGTAGACGTAGAGGTTGTCTTCACCGGCGAGCGAGTCCTGCTCCCACGCATAGGCCACGCCGAGCTTGGCGCTGACCGGACCCATCGTGGTCGAGATCGACGCATAGGGTTCGAACACGTTGGCATCGCCCACGTCGCCGTTCGGGTAGACATAGTAGAGGAGGCCGACATCGGCGGTGACGCCCGAAGCGATTTCACCGGTCCAGCCGCCGTAGAGGTCGAGCTCGGTGCTGCCGTACACTGCCGTGTCCTCGAGGCTCGACGCCCACGCGCCGACGTAGAAGCCGCTCGAGTGGTTGACGTTGATCGAGCCCTGGATGGCCGGATCGCCCGCCGAGAGCGAGATGCCGCGGAAACGGTAATCGCTGACGCCCTGGACATACCCGGAGACGGTAAATTCGCTGGGGGCATCGGTTTCGTCGGCGAAGGCCGGAGCCGAAACGAGCGCCGAGCCGGCGAGAACGGACGAGGCCAGAATGGCCTTGATGGACGTACGCATGGTGCAAATTCCCTTGCTAGTTGACGCGTTCGTCCCACCTGCGCTTGCCCTGGCAGCCTCGTATCGTCGGGCAGCCTTCGGGCGTTGCGACCCCTGCCTGCACACGAATGTTGCGCCGCACAAGAGAAAATTTGCAGCAAAGTGCGCCGAGGCACAGCGCTGTTGCATTCCTGCATCATAGGGATCGGACATGGCTCGGAAAACGTCGGGAACCGACGCATCCCGTAACCGTATCGTCGTGCGCTCGCTTGTGGAGAAACCCGCCCCGGCCTATATGCCGCACTGCACCAAAGTTCGCCGCCCGCCACGCTGCACCCTATGATCAAGAGCATCAGAACCCTCTTCGCGCCCAAGGCCGCCCCCGCCCTTCCGGCGATGATTCCGGCGGGCCAGCGGGTCTATGCGGTCGGCGACATCCACGGGCGCATTGACCTGTTCGACGACCTGATCCTCCAGATCGAACAAGATGACGCGCGCCGGGGACCGGCGGACACCACGGTCGTCCTGCTGGGTGACCTGGTCGATCGCGGGCCCGACAGCGCGCTGGTGCTCAAGACCGCGCGCCAGTGGGGCCGGCGCCGCCGGGTACGCTGCCTCGCGGGCAATCACGAACAGATGTTCCTCGACAGTTTCGAGCGCAAGGAAGCCTTGCGCAACTTCATCCGCCACGGCGGCCGGGAGACGCTGCTGTCCTATCCGATCGATCCCGAGGTCTACAATTCGGCCACGCTCGACGAACTGAAGGCGATGCTGCCGCACATCGTCCCGGCAGAGGACATCGCCTACATGGAGGCGATGGAGGACCGGATCGTGATCGGGGACTACCTGTTCGTCCACGCCGGCATCCGTCCCGGCGTCCCGCTCGAGGAGCAGCAGCGCAGCGACCTGCGCTGGATTCGCGGGGAATTCCTCGAAGACCGCCGCGATCACGGTCATGTCGTGATCCACGGACACACCATCGGCGACGACGTCGTCGAACGGGGCAACCGCATCGGGATCGACACCGGGGCCTACATGTCGGGCGTGCTCACCGCGATCGGGCTGGAAGGGGCCGAGCGGTGGTACTTGACGGCAGAGACCGCGCCGGACGAAAACAGCGCATCCCAGGGGGGCTGATACACATGAAGATTGCGATGGTGGGCGCGGGCTATGTTGGCCTCGTCTCTGGCGCCTGCTTTGCCGATTTCGGGCATGACGTGGTCTGCATCGACAGCGACCAGAGCAAGATCGACCGGCTTCACGCCGGGGTCATGCCGATCTACGAACCGGGACTGGCCGAACTCGTCGCCTCCAACGTCAAGGCCGGGCGGCTGACCTTCTCGACCGATCTCGCCGCTTCGATCGCCGGGGCCGCTGCGATCTTCATCGCGGTCGGCACGCCCAGCCGCCGCGGCGACGGCCATGCCGACCTGTCGTTCGTCCACGCCGTCGCGGCCCAGATCGCCGCCAACCTCACCACCCCTGCGGTGATCGTCACCAAGTCGACCGTGCCCGTCGGCACCGGCGATGAGGTCGAGCGGATCCTGCGCGATTCGGGCACGAGCGTGCAGTTCGCAGTCGCATCGAACCCTGAATTCCTCCGTGAAGGCGCCGCCATCGGCGACTTCAAGCGCCCCGACCGCATCGTCATCGGCACCGAGGACGAATGGGCCAAGGGCGTGATGAACGAGGTCTATCGTCCGCTGTTCCTCAACAAGGCGCCGATCCTGTTCACCAGCCGCCGCTCGGCCGAGCTGATCAAATACGCCGCCAACGCCTTCCTTGCGGTGAAGATCACCTTCATCAACGAGATGGCGGACCTTTGCGAAAAGGTCGGCGCGAACGTCCAGGACGTCAGCCGCGGGATCGGCATGGACAACCGCATCGGCTCCAAGTTCCTCCATGCCGGGCCGGGCTATGGCGGATCGTGCTTCCCCAAGGACACGCTTGCGCTGCTCAAGACCGCCGAGGACTATGACGCGCCGACCCGGATCGTCGAGGCGGTGGTCAAGGTCAACGACACGCGCAAGCGCGCGATGGGCCGCAAGGTGATCGAAGCGCTGGGCGGGATGGACGAGGCCCGCGGCAAGAAGGTCGCGCTGCTCGGCCTGACCTTCAAGCCCAACACCGACGACATGCGCGATGCGCCGTCGCTGGCCATCGCGCTTGCCCTGGCCGATGCCGGGGTAGAGGTCGTCGCCTACGATCCCGAAGGCATGGAACTCGCTGCGCCGATGATGCCCGAAGTGACGATGGCCCGGAGCGCGTTCGAAGCGGTCGAGGGCGCCGACGCGCTGGCGCTGGTCACCGAATGGGACGCCTTCCGTGCGCTCGACCTCAGGAAGGTGAAGAGCCTGATGAAGTCGCCCGTGATCGTCGACCTGCGCAACGTCTACGATCCGGCGGAGGTGCGCGAGGCCGGGTTCACGTATTCGAGCGTCGGTCGGCCCTGATTTAATCCATCATCGCGCCTCGAGGACCATGTTGAATGGGCCCTCGGTAGCGCGGCGGACCGTCTCGAACCCGCCGCCTCGGACCACGTCGGCCAGCCGCGCCTCTCCGGCCTGTGCGCCCAGCCCCTCGCCGATCTCCTGGTCGAGCGAAGTCGGCACGCAGATCATCGTCGATGCGTTGTAGAACAGCCGGCCGACCGGGTTGAAATTGTCCTGGGGGGAATCGCCGGCGACTGGTTCGACGATCATCCAGGTTCCGCCCGGCGAGACGATCCGGCGCATGTGTTCGGCGCAACCGCGCGGGTCGCCCATGTCGTGCAGGCAATCGTACATCGTGACGAGGTCGAATCCGTCGTCGTCGATGTCCTTGGCGCTCGCCACCTCGAACCGCACCCGGTCGTCCAGTCCATGCGCGGCGGCATGGCGGCGGGCTTCGTCGATGGATGGCTCGTGGAAGTCGTATCCCACGAACCGGCTCTCGGGCCAGGCCTGCGCCATCAGCAGGGTCGAGAAGCCCAACCCGCAGCCAACGTCCGCGACCTTGGCCCCCGCCACCAGTCGCGCCTCGACCCCGTCCAGCGCGGGGATCCACGACTGGACGATGTTGTTGACATAGCCAGGGCGGAAGAACGCACCAGTGGCGCAGAACAGGCAGCCGGCATGATCGCCCCAGCGCACGCCCCGGCCGTTGCGGAAACATTCCTCGACTTTCGCCTCGGCCTCGATCATCGCCGCGACCAGCTCGAACGCCCCGGCAAGATAGACGGGGCTGTCACGCTTGACGAAAACCATCTCAGCCTCTGGCGAAAGCGTGAAGGTGCTGTCTGCCGGATCGTAGGTGAGATAGCCGTTGGCACACTGTGCCAGCGCCCATTCGCGGACATAGCGTTCGTGAAGGCCGCCTGCGCGGGCGGCCAGTTCGCCAGCACCAGCCGGGCCCTTGGCCAGCGCGTCGAACAGGCCCAGGCGCAGACCGATCCGAACGGTCGGCACGCTCATCGCGCCGCCCAGATCGCCCAGCATCTTGCCTACGAAAGCATGGAACTTCGCTTCATCGATTGGCTGCGACATTGCCGTCTCCCTTCGGGTGATCCCGGCCACGAGTCCTCTGCCGATGAAGCGGCACATACCACGTCCCGGTGGGGCAACCTAAGGCCGCGTGTGCGGCGGCGACCCGGGATGCTGAACGCCTCCCGCCTGACGCAGCGCCGCACTGTCACAAAACTGTCAGAAACTCGGGGCCGCGCATTGCCAGCGTGCGCCCGATTGCATAGCGCCCTGCCCACGCGCAGGCGGGGGCTTGGAGGCGAATCGAAGCAATGCAGCAGATCGCCGTCCTGCCCTGGCGCACCGATACGCCCGCGGTCGATTCGCCGATCCGCATCCTGCTCGTGACCTCGCGCGGGACCGGTCGCTGGGTGATTCCCAAGGGCAACCAGGGCAAGGACCTCACCCCCCACGCCGCCGCCGCGCGCGAGGCGCTGGAAGAGGCAGGCGTGGTCGGCGCGGTGTGCCCCACCCCGCTCGGCTCCTACCGCTACCGCAAGCAACGCTCCTCGGGCGCGTCGGTCTGGGCCGACGTCGAGGTGTTCCCGTTCGCGGTCACCGACGAGCTCGACAGCTGGGACGAGCAGCACCAGCGCGAACGCCGCTGGTTCAGCCTTGCCGGCGCGGCCGCCGCAGTCGACGAGGAAGACCTCTCCGCTCTCATCCGCAGCTTTGGCGCGCGCGAGTTTCGCGCCCAGGTCCAGATTCCCGCCATCATCGACACTGTCGTCAAGAAGTCAGGGGTACCCACGATGTTTGCCTGGTTCCAGCGGCTCATGCCGCAGCAGGGTAACTTCTTCGAACTGTTCGAGCGGCAGGCCGCCTGCCTCGTCGCCGGAGCCGACGCGCTGGCCCGGCTTACCCAGGGCGGCGGCAACGCGGCCGAGCACATTCGCGAGATCGAGGAGCGCGAGCACGACGCCGACAATGTCACCCGCGAAGTGCTCCAGTCGGTCCGCCGCACGTTCCTTACCCCCTTCGACCGCGGCGCGATTACCAGCCTGATCGCCACCATGGACGACGCTATCGACGAAATGCAGAAGACCGCCGGCGCTGTCTCGCTTTACGACGTCACCGAGTTCGAGCCGGAAATGAAGGACATGGCCGCGATCATCGTCGACGCCGCGCGCCTGACCGCAGAGGCGATGCCGCTGCTCCGCAAGATTTCCGGCAACGGCCAGCGCCTCCACGAGCTGACCGAGCGCCTCGTCCGCATGGAAGGCCATGCCGACGAGATCCACGCCGCGGGCCTCAAGCGCCTGTTCCGCGATTCGGCCAAGAAGGACCCGCTGCAGTTCATCATCCGCCAGGAGATGTTCAAGCACCTCGAGCGCGTGGTCGACCGCTTCGAGGACGTCGCCAACGAGATCGACGGCCTGGTCGTCGACCACGCCTGAGGCCGGGCCCTTTCATGGACCATACCCTCGCCTTCCCGCTGCTCGTCGCGCTGATCGCGCTGGCATTGGCGTTCGACTTCCTCAACGGCCTGCACGATGCCGCCAACGCCATTGCCACGGTGGTCGCGACGCGGCTGCTGTCACCGATGGCGGCAGTGCTGTTTGCGGCGTTCGGCAATTTCGCCGCCTACTGGATCGTCGGGCTCCACGTGGCGGAGACGGTCGGCAAGGGGATCATCGACAAGGACGCAGTGACCCCGGCGGTGGTGTTCGGCGCCTTGATCGGGGCGATGTTCTGGAACGTGCTCACGTGGATCAAGGGTATCCCTTCGTCCTCGAGCCATGCCCTCATCGGCGGGCTGCTCGGCGCCGGGATCGCGCACCAGGGGTTCGCGGTCGTCCAGTCGGAAGGCACGCTCAAGACGGTGATCGCGATCTTCGCCTCACCGGTGATCGGCTTTGCGCTCGCCATGGCGATGATGCTGCTGACCAGCTGGGGTTTCAACCGAGTTTCGCCGCGCAAGGCCAACTCGACCTTCAAGGGCCTGCACCTGATCAGCTCGGCAGCCTACTCGATCAGCCACGGCGGCAACGACGCGCAGAAGACGATGGGCGTGATCACCGTGCTGCTTTACTCGACCGGGCACATGACCGGCGAGTTCCACGTGCCGGAGTGGGTGGTGATCTCGTGCTACCTGGCCATTGCCGCCGGCACGATGTCGGGCGGGTGGAAGATTATCAAGACGATGGGTGACAAGCTGACCAAGCTCAATCACCACTCCGGCTTCTGCGCCTCGACCGCAGGGTCGATCGTGGTGTTCGGGGCGAGCGCGATGGGCATCCCGATCTCGACCACTCACGCCATCACCGGCTCGGTCGTCGGCACCGGCGCGGCCCGCCGGGCGAGCGCGGTGCGCTGGTCGGTGGCGAGCCGGGTGATCGTCGCATGGTTCATCACCATCCCGGCGAGCGCAGCGGTGGGCGCGCTGTTCTACCTGATCACGCGGGCTTTCTGATCAAGCAATGGCGCGTCCCCGCGCAGGCGGGGACCTCGTGCCGCAAACGGTCCGCCTCGTCGAGGGAGGTCCCCGCCTTCGCGGGGACGCGGGACGATGCTTAACCCGCCGGCCGCTCCAGCGGCATCACGTTGTACTTCCGCACCTCGTCCTGGCTCAGGCAATAGCGGGTCGACTTGTTGTCGGCGCTGGCCACGGCCTGCTGCTGGTACATGATGTCGGTCAGCAGCTTGCGGCTGATCCCCATGCGGATCAGGAAATCGTTGTCCTCGCTGGCGAGCAGCGCGCTCGACTGTTCGATCGAGCCGATCAGCTGGACGGTCTGGTCGCTGCCCTCCTCCACCGAAAGGTCGATCGTGTCGCGGTCGCCGGTGTGGGTGAACATGTGGACCATGAAGATTCCGCCCGGATCGACGAAGCGGCGGTCGCCGCCCATGAACACGAAGTTGCAGCTCGAAAAGCAGGTCCAGCCCGCCGGGATGCGGGTCGCCATGCCGGGGTAGGAGCGGATCACGCGGCCCGCCCTGTTTCCGGCGCGGGCATCGCCGCCGCGCGACTTGAGCCAGATCTCCTCGATCCGCTCGTCCCCGTCGATTGCCGCCTTCAGCCGTTCGGGCAGGCCGGCGTCGATCAGCCCGTCGCCGATCAGGACGTGCTTGCCGCCTTTGTCCGCGACGGTCAGGGTCATCGCCGCGCCCGCGCCCCAGTCGGGCGCCGCGGGGCACGAGGGGTTGTCCTTGTCCATCGCCGGGCCCTTGGCCCCGGTCAGCAGGGCCAGCGCGGCGAGGCCGGCGGCAAGACGCTTCGCCCGCATCGGTTCAGGCCATCAGCGAATAGCGCGCGGAGCCGGGCGGCTTGCACATGCGCTTGTTGGCGGTGGTCTCCTCGCCATTGACGATGATCACGTCGGTGACGGTGATGCACTGCATCCCGGCCTTGTCATCGTCGTTGCGCGCCGTGACGGTGCTGGTGCCCGATACGCCCTCGCGGGTCTGCGAGGTCCATGACGAGGACGAACCGACTTCGGGTGCGGAGCTTTCGTCCGCGCCGCGGGTCGCTTCCAGCGTGGCGGCTGCAGCCTGCTTCTGCTCCTCGGGGTCGAGCTTGCAGGCGATGGCGTTGGTCAGGGTGTCGGCGACCTCGGCGCTGGGAAAGAAGCTCGATACGCCGGCCGAACTCGCCGCGCGGCCGATCCCCTGGTTGAGGAACCCGCCGAACACCGAGGCGCCTTCGCTCTTCTTCTTGCCCTTGGGGCAGCCGTCGGAGCTCTTGGTCTCCGACGAGGACGAGCGCGGGATCGAGGGGATCGAGAACCCTCCGAACTGGGCCAGCGCGCTGTTCGACACCAGCGTCGCAAGCGCGAGGGCGGCCGCGGTTGTGCCCAGCCGGAGCGAACGGGCGCGAGGGTCGAAGGTCATTGCGAGATATCCACCATGGGCCGGCGAGATGCCGACCGCGCCGCTGATCTACCGCCCAAGACTATGGCGCGGTGTGATTTTCGTCAATCGAGCGGGCGACCAACACAGGTTGGGCTTCGACGGGGGGCGGTGGATGCGTTTCGCAATTCATTGCCTCGTCTCATACTCCGTCATGCTGAACTCGTTTCAGCATCCCGGTGCCACCTCTTCCGGAGCGCGCTTGAAGAGCAGCCCAACCATTTGCGCTCGCCTGCATTCGCTGGATCCAGGACGAGAGTAGACCCTGAAACAAGTTCAGGGTGACGAAGACTGTTCGAACTTTGAAGAGAAGCGATGGTGGAGCCTAGCGGGATCGAACCGCTGACCTCCTGCATGCCATGCAGGCGCTCTCCCAGCTGAGCTAAGGCCCCTTGAACCATCTGCGCGAGAGCCCTGGGAGGCCCTGCCGGCCGGCGGTCTCCCGCCGGGGAAGCGGCCCTTTAGTCCAAGGGCCGGATGGCGGCAAGCGGGAAAATCAGCCTGCCGCCGGAACCGCAAAAACCTTAGTTTTCGTCGGCGTCGTCGTCGACGCCGGCCACGCCGAGGTCGTCGTCACCGCCGAGGTCGACGTCGTTGTCGGGCGAATCGCCGTCCTCGTCGATGTCGAGATCCTCTTCGGCCAGATCGGTATCGGCCTCCGGCTTCTCCTTCTGGATCTCTTCATAGGGAATCGGCTGCTTCGACTTGAGCACCGGCTCAGGATGCCAGGCGTGACCGCATTCGACGCAGGTGACCGGATCGTCCTTGCCCAGGTCGTAGAACCGGGTGCCGCATTTCGGGCAGCCATGCTTGGCGCCCCACTCTGGCTTGACCATGTTATTCCTCATGTGTGCCCGCATCGCGAGCGGGCTGAAAACCGTGAAGGCCGTGAGGGCGCGAGATAGGCCGGATCGGCCCGGAATCAAGCGCCCGCAGGCAATAAGGCGCGCGCCTTGCCATAGCGGGCGCGCGCTGTCAAAAGCCGCCGCGCCCGCCTGCCTCTGCCCAAGGAAAGCCGCCGCCCGTGACTGCCCATGATCCTGCCGCCATGCGCCCCCGCCGGTTTGCGCCGATGGGAGCGCTCAAGGGCCGCATCCGCGTGCCCGGCGACAAGTCGATCAGCCACCGCTCGATCATGCTCGGCGCGCTCGCGGTGGGCGAAACGCGTGTGACCGGGCTGCTCGAGGGCGAGGATGTGCTCGCCACCGCCGCCGCCATGCGCAGCATGGGCGCGCAGATCGAGCGGGACGCGGACGGCACCTGGCGGGTCCACGGTGTCGGCGTCGGCGGGCTGATGCAGCCGCAAGGCGCGCTCGACATGGGCAATTCCGGGACCTCCACCCGGCTGCTGATGGGCCTGGTCGCCAGCCATCCGGTGACCGCGACCTTCATCGGCGATGCCAGCCTGTCAAAGCGTCCGATGAGCCGCGTGATCGAGCCGCTGAGCCGGATGGGCGCGGACTTCACCGCCGCACCGGGGGGGCGCCTCCCACTGACCCTGCGCGGGATCGCGCCATCCGTGCCGATCGAATACCGCCTCCCCGTTGCCAGCGCGCAGGTCAAGAGCGCGGTGCTGCTCGCCGGGCTCAACACCCCCGGCATTACCACGGTGATCGAGCCGGTGCCGACGCGGGACCATTCGGAGCGAATGCTGCGCGGTTTCGGCGCGGACCTTTCGGTCGAGATCGCCAGCGACGGCGCGCGGGTGATCCGCCTGGTCGGCGAGGCCGAGCTGAAGCCGCAAGTGATCGAGGTTCCGGGCGACCCCTCGAGCGCCGCATTCTTCGCGGTGGCCGCGCTGGTCGTGCCGGGATCGGACCTCGTGATCGAGAACGTCGGCCTCAATCCCACCCGCGCCGCTCTGTTCGACATGCTGCGGGAGATGGGCGGGAGCATCGAGGAGCTGGACCGCCGCGACGTCGGAGGTGAACCGGTTGCGGACCTGCGCGTGCGGGCCTCCACGCTCACCGGCATTGCGGTGGACCCGGCCGTGGTGCCCAGCATGGTCGACGAATTCCCCGTCCTGTTCGTCGCCGCCGCGCTGGCGCAAGGCCGGACGGTGACCACCGGCCTCGAGGAACTGCGCGTCAAGGAAAGCGATCGCATCGCGGTGATGCGCGCCGCGCTCGAACGCGCCGGGGCGCGGGTGACCGAAACCGAGGACGGCCTGATCATCGACGGCACCGGCGGCGAACCGCTGCCGGGCACCAGCGAAGCCGCGGTCGCCACCCACCTCGACCACCGCATCGCCATGAGCATGGCGGTGGCGGGCCTCGCCAGCCGGGCCGGCGTCGAAGTGGACGACGTCCGCCCCATCGCCACCAGCTTCCCGGTGTTCGAGGCGCTGCTCGAAGCGGCCACCTCGTGATCGAACTTGCCGCCAACGTCGCCGGCTTCCTCGGCATGGGCTGCATCGTCTTTGCCTATTGGTACCAGACGACGCACGGGCAGGACGCCAACCCGTTCGTCCAGCACGGCGTCAACCTCGCCGGAGCGGTGCTGCTGACATGCTCGCTGCTGGTCTTCATGAACCCGGCGAGCTTCGTGCTCGAATTCTTCTGGGCGGCGATCGCGGTATGGGGGCTGTGGAAGGCGGTGAAGTCCCCCTCCCGCAAGCGGGAGGGGATAGGGGTGGGCCGGGAGCCACTGCCTTCTGAATCACAGGCCCACCCCCGCCCCCTCCCGCAAGCGGGAGGGGAGAAGTGATCATCGCTGTCGACGGGCCGACCGCTTCGGGCAAGGGCACCATCGCCAAGGCGCTGGCCGCGCATTACGGGTTGCCGCATCTCGACACCGGGCTGCTCTATCGCGCCGTCGGGCGGCAGGTGTTCCTCGACGGCGGCGATCCTGACGATGGCGGCGACGCGCTGGCGGCGACCGCTTTCCCGGAAAGCCTGCTCGGCGATCCGCACTTGCGCAGCGAGGAAACCGGCGGGCTCGCCAGCCGGGTTTCGGTCCATCCCTCGGTGCGGGCAGCGCTGCTTGAGCGGCAGCAGGCGTTCGCGAACCAGCCGGGCGGCGCGGTGCTCGACGGGCGCGATATCGCCACGGTCATCGCCCCTCACGCCGAGGCCAAGCTGTTCGTCACCGCCAGCGTCCCGGCGCGCGCGCTACGGCGGTGGAAGGAGATGCAAGCGCGCGGCGAAGCGGTGACGCTCGCCGAAATCGAAGCCGATCTCGCAAGTCGCGACGAACGCGACCGCAACCGCAAGGAAGCCCCGCTACGGCAGGCGGAGGGTGCAGCACTGCTCGATACGTCGGAGCTGGGACCGCAGGAGGCGATCGCCGCGGCGATTGCGCTGGTGGAGCGGGTGGTGCGCTGATCCTCCCTTTGGGGGAGTCTAAGCCGCCTTCACCTCACCCGCCGCAGGCTCTGGCGCAGGCCCGGCGTGGTACACGCAGGTCTCGCCCACGCCCTTGAGCGTCATCAGCTTGGGCGGACCGAACGCCCCGCGTTCGCGCGCGCGCAGCCAGGTGCTCTCCGAAATCGCGATCCCGCCCGGGGGCGCCGTGCCTTCGAGCCGCGCGGCAATGTTCACCGTGTCGCCCCAATAGTCATAAGCCATGCGCGTCGCACCGATGACCCCGCCCACGACCGGACCGGAATGGATCCCGCAGCGCAGGCCGACTTCGTCGACCCCGGCGACACGGCGCAGTTCGTCGACGCCCTCCAGCACCGCGCGCGAGAAGGCGATCGCCGCATCCGCGCTGTTGCCGCACGGCGTCGAGCCGCCCGCGATCGCGAGATAGGCGTCGCCCACGGTCTTGACCTTCTCCACCCCGTGCTCGGCCGCGCAGCGGTCGGCGTGGTTGAAGAAGGCATTGAGCAGTTCGACGAGGTGCCCCGGCGAAACGCGCTTCGCGAGGCTGGAGAAGCCCACCATGTCGATGAACACCACGCTGGCGTCGGCATAGGCGTCGGCCACCAGCCGGCCCTCGCGGATCTTCTCGGCGGCGACCGGGGGGAGCATGTTGTGGACCAGCGCTTCGTTGCGGGCGCGCTCGGTTTCCAGGGCCTCGGCCAGCGCGAAGGCGCCGCGGCTGGAACGGTCGATGGCCATATTGATCGCGGCCATGATCGTCGCTCCGCTGACATAGCTGAGCAGGGCAAAGGCCAGCGCCGCATCGTGCGCCTGTGCCGGAATCACGGTCGCCAGCCACCCGGCGAAATCGAGCCCCAGCCACAGCGCGAACAGCCGTGGCCGCCCGGCCAGCGTCACCGCGGCGAAGGCGGTGACCGCGAGGCGATTGATCACGCCTACCGCGTGCATCGCGGCGTGAAGGTGGATCAGGTGATCGAACAGGATGAAGTTGATCTTGCCGACCAGCAGCGACAGCGCCAGCAGCGCGAGGCAGTCGACCAGCGGCTGCTCGACATAGCGCTCCCAGAAGGTAACCGCGACATAGGCCCCAGCGACCAGCAGCGCGACGCCGAGGTACACCGCCAGCCGCGCATTCTCGGCGGGATCGAGAAACAGCGGATCAACAATCGAGTAGGCGAGCGCCACCGCCATGAACAGTACGCCATAGACCCGCACGAACGGCAGCCGCAACGTGCGTGCGGTCGTCTGGAAGCGGCTCTCGGTGTCCGGGTCGGCAAACCGCCCGCGGTGTGTCGGCGTCATGGGCAGGTCCCCCGGTCTGGCACGCCGGCAGGGCGCACCCCGAAACCCGGGCCCGTCATTGCGAGGAGCAAAGCGACGAAGCAATCCAGAGCCCCGAGATCCAACGCTCTGGATTGCCACTGCCTGCGGCCTCGCAATGACGATCCGGATTTTCGTGACATCGCCATAGCGCCAAGACCTTGCGATCAGGTTGACGCGCCTGCCCCGGCATTCCCGGCATTTCCCTTGCTTTTCGAAGGATTCGCGCTAAGGGCCGGCGGTCCGGCGGGCCCCGTGCCTGCAGGATACCCGCCCCGGCATGCGGCCCGGCGGGTGGTTCGGCCCTTTTGGCCCGCGTGTCCGCATGGTGCGGCACCGGAGGAAAGACCGGCGGAAACAACCGCCTGGCCGGTAACAGCGATACGAGGAAACTCAAACCTATGGCATCTGCCAACCCCACGCGCGACGATTTCGCCGCGCTGCTTGACGAAACGCTCGGCTCGGCCGCCAACGGTGGCTTCGAAGGCCGCGTCGTCAAGGGAACCGTCACCGCGATCGAAAACGACAAGGCCGTCATCGACGTCGGTCTCAAGAGCGAAGGCCGCGTGCCGCTGCGCGAGTTCGCGATGGCCGGCCAGCCGCACGGCCTGTCGGTCGGTGACGAAGTCGAAGTCTATGTCGACCGCGTCGAGAATGCCGACGGCGAAGCGATGCTGTCGCGCGACCGCGCCCGCCGCGAAGCCGCGTGGGACAAGCTTGAAAACGAATTCGGCGAAGGCAAGCGCGTAGAGGGCGTGATCTTTGGCCGCGTCAAGGGCGGCTTCACCGTCGACCTCGACGGCGCCGTGGCGTTCCTCCCCGGCTCGCAGGTGGACATCCGCCCGGTCCGCGACGTGACCCCGCTGATGGACATGCCGCAGCCGTTCCAGATCCTCAAGATGGACCGCCGCCGCGGCAACATCGTCGTCTCGCGCCGCGCGGTGCTGGAAGAGACCCGCGCCGAGCAGCGCTCGGGCCTGATCCAGAACCTCAAGGAAGGCCAGATCATCGACGGCGTCGTCAAGAACATCACCGACTACGGTGCGTTCGTCGACCTCGGCGGCATCGACGGCCTGCTCCATGTCACCGACATGAGCTACAAGCGCGTCAACCACCCGAGCGAGGTCATCAACATCGGTGACACCGTCAAGGTCCAGATCGTCCGCATCAACCAGGACACCCAGCGCATCAGCCTCGGCATGAAGCAGCTGGAGAGCGATCCGTGGGACGGCGTCGCCGCCAAGTACCCGGTCGGCGCGAAGCTGCGCGGCGTGGTCACCAACATCACCGAATACGGCGCCTTCGTGGAGCTGGAAGCCGGGATCGAGGGCCTCGTCCACGTTTCGGAAATGTCCTGGACCAAGAAGAACGTCCACCCCGGCAAGATCGTCTCGACCAGCCAGGAAGTCGACGTCATGGTGCTGGAAGTCGACAGCGACAAGCGCCGCATCAGCCTCGGCCTCAAGCAGGCCCAGCAGAACCCGTGGGAAGCTTTCGCCGACAAGCACCCGGTCGGTTCGACCGTGGAAGGCGAAGTCAAGAACGCGACCGAGTTCGGCCTGTTCATCGGCCTCGACGGCGACGTCGACGGCATGGTCCACATGTCGGACATCGCCTGGGGCATCTCGGGCGAGGACGCGCTGGCGCTGCACCGCAAGGGCGAGCAGGTCTCGGCCGTGGTTCTCGACGTCGACGTCGAGAAGGAGCGCATCAGCCTCGGCATGAAGCAGCTCGAGAAGGGCGCCCCGGCGGCCGGCGGCACCGCTTCGAGCGGTTCGCTCCGCCGCGGTGAAGTCGTCACCGTCACTGTCCTCGAAGTCCGCGACGGCGGTCTGGAAGTCCAGGCCGGCGAAGACGGCGCGACCGGCTTCATCAAGCGCAGCGACCTCGGCCGCGACCGCGACGAACAGCGTCCCGATCGCTTCCAGGTCGGCCAGAAGTTCGACGCGATGGTCACCGGGTTCGACCGTTCCAAGAAGCCGAACTTCTCGGTCAAGGCGCGCCAGCTCGCCGAAGAGAAGGAAGCCGTGGAACAGTACGGCTCGTCGGATGCCGGCGCGTCGCTGGGCGACATCCTCGGCGCGGCGCTCAAGGCGAAGAAGGACTGAGCCTTCGGACGCGCCCCCGCGTAGGCGGGGGCCTCAGGCGGCTCACGGACCGCCTGACTGCACGAGGTCCCCGCCTTCGCGGGGACGCAATGCCAAAGGCCCGTCCGGAGCGATCCGGGCGGGCTTTTGCTTTGGGGCCAATCTGTTCTACCCTCCCGAGCATTGGGAGAAGACCATGCCGCTCGAAGTCCACCAGTTCCCCTGCCTGTCCGACAATTACGGCTTCCTCCTCCACGACCCGGAGACGTGCGAGACGGCCTGCATCGATACGCCCGATGCCGACGCCTATTTGCGTCACGCGGCGGAGCGGGGGTGGCAGATCACGCAGATCTGGAACACCCACTGGCACCCCGACCATGCCGGCGGGAACGAGGCGATCAAGGCCGCGACCGGGTGCACGGTGATCGCACCTGAGGTGGACGCGGGGCGGATCTCCGGGGTGGACCGGGCGGTGAAGCACGGCGACGTGGTCTGCCTGGGCGCGCACGAGGCCTGCGTGCTCGACGTTTCGGGCCACACCATGGGGCACATCGCCTATTACCTGCCGGACGACCGCATCGGCTTCGTCGGCGACGCGCTGTTTCCGCTCGGCTGCGGGCGGATGTTCGAAGGCACCCCCCCGCAGTTCTGGGCCTCGCTGTCGCGGCTCAAGGCGCTGCCGCGCGAGACGGTGCTCTATTCCGCGCACGAATATACCGAGAGCAACGCCCGCTTCGCGCTGCACGCCGATCCCGACAACGCTGCGCTGGCGGATTACGTCGCCGAAGTCCGCCGCCGCCGCGAGGCGGGGCAGCCGACTGTTCCGACCCGGCTCGACAAGGAGCTCGCCGCCAATCCGTTCCTGCGGGCCGACGAGGCCGACATGCAGTCGCGCTGGGGCGGCAGCGATGCGGTCGCGACCTTTGCCGCGCTGCGGAGCGCCAAGGACACGTTCAAGGAATGAAGGCGCTTGTCGTCGAACACCTGTCGGACGACCTCTCCGGCGTCCGTCTGACGGACCTGCCCATGCCGCAGCGGCAGGCGGGCGAGGTGCTGGTGCGGGTTCGCGGCGCGGCGCTGAACTTTCCCGACCTGCTGATGACCAAAGGCGAGTACCAGCTGAAGCCGCCGCTGCCGTTCGTTCCGGGGCTGGAACTGGCCGGCGAGGTCGTCGAAGCCGATGCGGACAGCGGGTTTGCGCGCGGCGACATCGTGGTTGGCGGAGGCAAGACCGGGATGATGGCGCAGTACGCCGCACTTCCCGCCAGCGCGTTGCGAAAGGTCGCGCCCCATGTCGACGTGCTCCACGCCGCGGCGTTCGGGGCGGCCTACCAGACGGCCTATGTCGCTCTGGTCGAATTGGGGCAGATCCAGCCGGGACAGACCGTGCTCGTCCATGGCGCCACCGGCGGCGTGGGGCTTGCGGCGGTCGATCTCGCACAGGCCCTGGGCGCGAAGGTGATCGCGACCTCGGGCACACCCGCCAAGCTGGCGAAGGTCGTGGCTGAGTACGCGCCGATGGCGGCGATCCCTGTCGAGGGACGCTTCCGCGAGCCGGTGGCGGAACTCACCGGGGGCATGCTCTGCGACCTCGTCTACGACCCCGTGGGCGGCGACGTTTTCGACGAGAGCACCCGCTGCGTTGCCTTTGGCGGCAAGCTGCTGGTGGTGGGTTTTGCGGGTGGGCGGATTCCCGAAATCTCGGTCAACATTCCGCTGATCAAGGGGTTCTCGGTCGTCGGCGTGCGCGCGGGGGAATACGGGCGGCAATTCCCGGACCGGCACACGCGGATCCGCGATGCGATTTTCGGGCTGCTCGAGGCGGGGAAGCTCACGCCGCGGATCGACCGGGTCCTGCCGCTTGAGCAATGGCGCGAGGGATACGAGACGCTGGCGCGGCGCGAGGTCGTGGGGAAGGTGGTGTTCGCGCCGTGAGTGCACGCTGGACACAGGCCCACCCCTGACCCCTCCCGCTTGCGGGAGGGGAACCAGTCGCGCGGATCCGCTAGTCGGCCTTCAATCTCCCCCTCCCGCCTTCGGGAGGGGGTCGGGGGGTGGGCACACGCCTAGGTTCCAGAAACGAAAAAGGCCGCCCCAACCGGAGCGGCCTCTTCGTTCGTGCCCGAAGGGCGAAAACCTTAGTGCTTGATCCCGGCGATCGCCGCGTCGACCAGCGGCTTGTCCGCGCCGGCCCCGTGGTTCTGCGCGATCAGCGCACCGGCGGCCCTAGTGGCGGCGTCGGCGGCCTTGGCGCGGAGGTCGTCGACCGCGGCGCGTTCTGCAGCGGCGATCTTGTCCTGCGCCATCTTCTCGCGGCGGGCGATCATCTGGGCGGTGTCGGCCTCGGCCTTGGCGACGATGGCTTCCGCCTCGTGGCGGGCGTGGTCGAGCATCGCGGCAGCGTCCTTTTCGGCGCCGGCGATCTTCGCCGCGTATTCACCGCGCAGCGCCTCGGCCTCGGCGCGCAGGGCCTTGGCTTCGTCGAGCTGCTTGCGGATCGAGGCGATCTGGCTGTCGAGCCCGCCCGCGATGACGCCGGGGACCTTCTTCCACAGCAGGATGGCGATGAACACCGCCATCGAGAGGGCGACCCACGCGCCCGGCCCGATGAACCCGAAGGCGACGGGCTCGGCGTGTTCGGCGCCGTGGTTTTCCGCGACCTCAGTGGTAGCGTGCAGTTCAGCCTGCTCAGCCATTGGCCAAGGCTCCCTTCACCGCGCCGAGCGCCTGGTCGGGCGAGACCGACAGGCCGGCGAGGCGGTTGACGATGTCCTGGGCGGCGTCGGCGGCAACACCCTCGATCTCGCCCAGCGCCGCGTTGCGGGCGGCAGCGATACGGGCCTCGGCCTCGCCGACGGTCGCGTCGATGCGGCCGGCGGCCTCGCCGAGCTTGCCTTCGGCGGCCTTGGCCGCCTGGGCCTTGGCCGCGGCGATCAGGGCCTGGGCCTCGGCCCGCTGGGCGTTGGCCTTGGCGCGCCACGCCTCTTCCTGCGCGTCGGCCTGCGCACGCGCGGCTTCGGCGGCGGCGAGGTCGGCGGCAATCCGCGCGTCGCGGTCCTCGACCGTGGCAAGGACCTTGGGCGCCATGCCCCGTCCGACCACGAAGAAGACGAAACCGAACACCAGCAGCATCCAGAAGATCTGGCTGGAATAGGTCGTCGCTAGCTGCGCTATCTGAGGCATGGCAGGTCCCGCTTGGTCAGCAATGGACGGCCCTGCCGCCGCCGGACCCCGTGGCCCGGCGCACGATCAGGACCGACAGGTTCGTGTCAGGCGACGAAGATCAGGATCATCGCGACGACGAACGAGAGCAGGCCGAGAAGTTCCGCGGCGGCGAAGCCGATGAACAGGCGGCCCTGCTGGCCGTCGGCGGCACCCGGGTTGCGCAGCGCGCTCTCGAGGAACGAACCGAAGACGTTGCCGACGCCGATGGCGGCCATGCCGGCGCCGATGGCAGCGAGACCCGCACCGATGAGCTTGGCGGCAGTTGCGTCCATGAGAAAACTCCTTTTCCTTGAATCTGTGTTGTGACTGTAAGGTATTCTAACTCAGTGCAGGTGCTCGGCGTCGTTGATGTAGAGCGACGTGAGCAGCGCAAAGACGTAGGCCTGGATGCCGGCGACGAGGATCTCGAGCGCGCAGATCGCAACCATCAGGATGAAGCTGGGGATCGAGACCAGCCCGATGAACGGCAGGCCGGCGTTGGCCCCGCCGATCACGAAGCTCGACAGCACTTCCAGCAGGACGTGGCCGGCCATCATCGCAACGAACAGTCGCAGGCCGAGGCTGAACGGGCGCACCAGGAACGAGATCAGCTCGATCGGGAAGATGATCGGGATCATCGGCAGCGGCGTGCCGTGAGGCACGAACAGCGAGAAGAAGTGGAAGCCGTGCTTCCAGAAGCCGACGACCAGCACGATCGAAAACGACAGGATGGCAAGCACGCCGGTCGCGGTGAAGTGGCTGGTGAAGGTGAACGGGTGGAGGCCGACCAGGCCCAGCGGCAGCAGGCCGAGCAGGTTCGCGAAGAGGATGAACATGAACAGCGAGAACACGTAGGGCAGGTACTTGCGGCCCGCCTTGCCGATGTTCGCTTCGAGCAGGTTGTCGATGAAGCCGGTCATGCTCTCGACCGCCATCTGCCAGCGGCCGGGGACGAGCTCGCGCTTCATCCCGCCCAGCATGAACACCCACAGCGCCACCGCCGCGATGATCATCCACAGCGACGAGTTCGTGAACATCACGTTGTAGCCGGCGATGGACCAGTGATCGGTGCCGAACATCGGCTCGATCTGGAACTGGTGCATCGGGTTGACTTTGCCTTCGGCCGCCACGTTCGAACCCCATTCAGCTGCTATACGAAAACAGCGCCCCCCAAGTCCCCGTCGGGGATCAATCGGGACGCCGGCTCGAAATCCGGATTATGTTCCTGAAGGCGACGATGATTCCGAGGAACAGCATCACCAACAGACCCCAGGGCCTGGTTCCGGCAAACAGGTCGATGACCCAGCCGATCGCCAGTCCGCCGATGATCCCGCCAAGCAGTTCGGCGAGCACCCGGTTGCCAAGGCGATAGTTCGCATCGGCACCCTGCTGGCTCGACCCGGTCCGCTCCGCCTCGCGCTCTTTCGCCGCCTGGAGGCGCCGTTCGAGCGATTCGATGCGGGCGTCCTCGCCCACGGGATCCCGTTCGGTCGGTTCGCTTTCCATGCCTGATTCCCTTGCGTTAATGGCAGAGGAATGACCCGGCATGGGCCGCGTTCCTGCCCGTCCGGGGCGCGGTCCCTTTAGGAAGGGCTTACCCCCAAGTCAACCGGGCGTGCTGCGGTGCGGAAATGCCGGGGGAATGGGGATGGAAACGAGCGTCGTCCCGGACTTGATCCGGGACCGGAGGCGGCGGTGCGCCTGGTTGGCAGCGGTCCCGGGTCAAGCCCGGGACGACGAGCGTATCACCGCGCCGGGCAGCGCGAATCGCGCACCGGCGGCTCGCTGGTGCGGGTCTGCCAAGACCCATCGGGCGCTTCGTACTTCTCGCCCGGCACGGTCTTGGCGATCTGGGCGCAGCCGGTGGTGAACGCGAACTCCTCGACCGTCGACTTGTTGGCCTGGGCGCGCGCGGCGTATTCGGCGCGGCGCTTGATGTTGATATCCTCGATCACGGCGCGCAGCGACGGGCTCGGCGGCGTGACATAGCCGAGGTAGCCGTCGCGCTTCTCGCCGACCTGGCCGGAGGCGCGCGCCGCGGCATAGGCGGGATCCCGCCCGGCCTGGGCCAGCGCGGGCACGGCAAGCGCAAGCACGGCCCCGCCGCCAATGGCGAGGAGGGCGGTGCGGAAGGCGGTTGTGGCGGTCATTGTCAGAAAATCCCCGGATTGCTGTCGATGGTCTTTTCGGCATCCTCGGCGAGCCGGTAGACCACGTCCTGCCTGATATTGATGTTGAGCTCGATCACGATCGGTTTGTCCGGCGCTTTCACGCTGATGCACCCGCCGAGCAGCATCGCTCCCAACAATGGCGCCGCATACAGGACGCGGCGTCCCCGGATTCCTTTTCCCCGCATGGCCGGAATGCTCGCAGGGATCGGGCCCTTGGTCAATTCGAGGCTGTTCATCGCATATTCCCGCTTGCTGGAGGCTGAACGCTGCCGCTGGGGGCAGGAGTGGGGATCACGAGCACCGGCTGCCCGTCCTCGCGCGTGCCATTGGCGCTGCCGACGATGGGCCGTCCGTTCGCATCGACAAGGCCGACCTCGCGGGGGTCCTTGACGAAGGCCGGATCGTACATCGCCTTGATCGAGGTGATCAGACGGTAGAACGGCGCACGGATGTTGATGTTGAACTGGATCGGCAGGTCGGCGACCGCGCGGGTGACGATGTTGCGCTTGGCCCCAGCCCCCTGCCTAACCCCGTCGAAGCGCACGCGGGTGACGATCTCGCCCTGGAGCGGGCCGTCCATCCCCACGGTCATGTGCGTATAGTCGAGGCTCTTCAGCGCATCGAAGGCGAAATTCGCCATCGCCGAGAGGTCCTTGTAGGTCAGCGCGCCGACATAGGAGAGGTTGCCGCCGGGCGGCCGGCTGACCAGCATCCCGCCCTCGATCCGCCCGCCGTAGGAATCGAACACCAGCGGTAGTTCGCCGTCGAACGTGCCCGTGGCGCTGATGTTCTCGAGGTCCATCTTCTCGACGAACTTGGCCGCGTCGAGCCCGTCGATGACCAGCACGTAGCGGCGTGTCTCTGCCTGGCCGAGGTTGAGGTCGACCGGCTTCAGGGTGAGCTTGCCGCCGAGGAACGGCCACTCGCCGCCCTTCACCCTCAGCAGGAAGCCCGGTTCGAGCGCGAAAGTCACGGTGCCGTCGGTAACCTCGATCCCCGGATTGATCGAGGCGACCTTCAGGGTCTGGTCCGGGGCCGTGACGAGGTTCAGCAGGTCGCTGAAATGGACGGTACCGGAGAGGCCCTTGACCGGCCCGAACGCGGCGGCAAGGTCGAGGTTGTCGCTGGAGAAATCGCCCTGGCTGGTCACCCCGGCGGCGTTCCAGTCGATCGTCCCGGTCCCTCGCACGGTGCCATAGACGTTGGCGACGACGCCCAAAGCGAGCGGAGTGACCGTTGCCGGCTGGAGCCCCTTGTCGAACACCAGCGAATTGACCGCAAGGTCGGCGTGGCCCGTGCCGCTGCCCAGATCATGGCGGATCACCGCGCGCACGATCTCGCGGTCGCTGGTCGGTTCGCGCATGGTGGCGCTGGCGTCGATACGGTTGGCGAACAGCGTCAGCGCGCCGTCACGGGCGACGAGCGGGTTGAAGCGGTCGGGATCGCGGCGGTCGAGCAGGCGGAACTGGCCGCCCTCGATGCCGAGCTTGCCGCCGGCATAGCGCCAGTTGCCCGACGCCTCGACGATGTCGAGCGGCACCGAGAACAGCTGTGCCTCGGCCCCGGCAAATGTCCCGGACACTTCCTCGCCCAATGTCGCGGCGAGGTTGCTCAGGCGGAATCGCGTGGCGGTGCCGACCGGGCCTAGCTCGACGTCGAGCGCGCTTGCCGCAACCGCGCCGGGCCAGGCAAAGCCGATCGGTCCGCTGCGGATACGGATGGGCGTGTCGGCGAGCCGACCCGCGACATCGAGTGACGTTGCCCCTGCCGCTATCCGCAGCCCCCCCGCCCCGGCGCGGACGATGCTGCCGCCCTTGACCGGGCACAGGGTCACGCTACGCTTTTCGATCACGAGGTTGGAGATCGCCAGCTCATCGAAGCGCGGGGTCACGCAGCGGCGGAACATGGCCAGCTCGCCGCGCGCAGAATAGCTGCCGTCGAGCGGGACGATGAGGTTGCGGGCGAACCCGCCCGGCAGCGCGCCCGAAAGGCGCGCCTCGCCCGCGAAGCCGAGCGCGCCGTCGCTCGCCTGGACCAGCGCCAGTTCCGGCAGTTCGAACGAACCGCCCCCGGCGCGGTACGGGGCCATCCGCGCGCGCAGCACCGCTTCTCCGCGGGGCCCTCGCTCCATCCGACCGGCGAGCTGCGGCAAGCCGGGCCCGCCGGTGGTGAAGTTGCCGGAAAGCAGCGGGACCGCGCCCGGCCGGCCGCCGGCCAGCTGGAAGCGGGACAGCGATACCAGCGCCGCACCGCTACCGCCGCGCAGCATCGCGCTCGGCATGACGAGCGACCAAAGCCCGTCCTGGCCGCGACGTGCGGTGACGTCGGCCGACAGGCGGCTGCCGCGCTTCTCGCGCTGGAGCGCCGCGCGCATCTGCGCCAGCATCGGGCCGAGCAGGCTGGTCGACGTCGACCGTTCGGCCGAAGCCAGCGCGTTGTCGAGCGCCGGGCCGGGCATCACCCCGCTGCCCTCGATGCTGCCGCGAAACTCGGAAGTGGCGAACCCGTCGCGAGCGCGCAGGTCGCCGTCGAGGCCGAGCAGCGCGAACGCCACCCCGCCGGCCTGGACGCCGCCGAGGTCGCCCGCGAGTTTGGCTGCGAGCGTCCCGTCGCGCCAGGTGGCGTTGCTGTCGAGCGCCAGCGAATTCGCGCTCATGCCCCCCGCCACGACCTTGCGGGTGCGGAGCTGGCCGTCGCCGCTGAATGCCTTGAAATCCTTGTCGGCGCGCGCGTCGAGCTGGAGCGCTGCGCCGTCCACCGCCAGCCCTCGCGCAGCGCAGCGCAAGGCCGACATTCGCACCGGCCCGGTAAAGCGCGGCGCTTCGGAAACGATCTTGATGTCGCCGTACAGGCTCGCATCCTGCAGCGCGCAGTTCTGGATCGTGAGCTTCGGCGCGACCGCCGCGAGCTTTCCGGCGAACCCGCTGCGCAGGTTGCCCTTACCGTCAGCCTTCGCACCGACCGCTCCATATTCGGTCAGGAGCTGCATGCGCCCGTCAACCAGCTCGAGGTCGAGGTCAGGCCATTGCGAGGGCGGGGCACCCGGCGGCTTCGGCGCGAACAGCACCTTGTCGAGCGAGCCGAAGCTCAGCTTGCCGCCGTTGTATGTGCCGTAAATGCGCGGACGAACCAGCTTGACCCCGGCGATGTAAGGCAGCCGCAGGCCATAGCCGATCGTTACCTCGGCGCGCTCGATGGTCATGTCGGGACGCCGGGGGTCGCCGATTACGACGTCGGTGATCACCTGCCGGGTCCCGCCGATCCGCTCGATCCGGTAAGTCGCGGGCAGGCCCATGCCGCTGAGCTGCGAGCCGATGACGTTGCTGGCGATCCGCTCTCGCGAAAGCCACAGGCCGATCAGGATCACGCCGAGGACCAGCGCGATCACGCCGAGCCGGCGCGGCCAGCGGCGGGCGCGGACCGGCAGCACTTCGGCGGCCTCGGGGGCCGTGTCTTCGTCGCTGCCCCTCATCAACCCTTCGAAACCGGAGACGGTGTTCCTTGCGCCCGTGCTTGCGCAAAGGCAATGCTGCCCCACGAAACGCACGAAACGGTCCGAGGTGCCCGAGCCTGATGCCCGATCAAACCGGACTCTTTCCTGAACGGCCCAAGATTGCCGGCAAGTCCGACCGGGTGCGCGAAGGTCACGATCCCAGCGGCCACCGCGCCCGGCTACGCAAGCGCATGCTCGAAGGCGGCCCGGAAGCGCTGGCCGATCACGAACTGATCGAGTTCCTGCTGATGGTGGCGATCCCGCGCCGCGATGTGAAGCCGGTCGCCCGCGCGCTGATCGGCCGGTTCGGCTCGCTCTCGGGCGTCCTCAACGCCGACCAGAAGGCGCTCGCGAACTTTCCGGGCATGGGCGAGGTCAGCGCCGCCGCGCTCAAGATCGTGCCCACCGCCGCCCGCCGCCTCGCCCGCGCCGAGGCCGCGGCGCAGCCGATCCTGTCGAGCTGGCAGGCGCTGATCGACTACCTGCGGATCGACATGGCGCACCTGCCGCGCGAAAGAGTGCGGGTGCTGTATCTCAACGCCAAGAACATGCTGATTCTCGACGACCTCGTTGGCGACGGCACGGTGGATGAGGCGGCGATCCACCCGCGCGACGTGATCGGCAAGGCGATCGAGATCGGTTCGACCGCGCTGATCCTCGTTCACAACCACCCGTCCGGGGTGCCCGAGCCGAGCCGCGCGGACATCCAGATCACCCGCAAGATCGCCGAGGCCGGGCGGCTGCTGGGAGTGGTGGTCCACGACCACGTCGTCGTCGGGCGGCAGGGTCACGTCAGTCTCAAGGCGCGAGGCCTGATCTGATGTGTGTCGCCGCCGTCGCATGGTTGGCGCATCCGCGCTGGCGGATCGCGGCCATCGCCAACCGCGACGAATACCACGATCGCCCAGCCGCCCCGCTGGCCCGGTGGGAGGGCGGGATCATCGCCGGGCGCGACTTGCAGGCGGGCGGGACGTGGCTGGGGGTTACGGAGGCGGGTCGCTTTGCCCTGGTCACCAACTTCCGCGCGCCGGGCTTCCCCCGCCCCGGGATGGCCAGCCGCGGCGGGCTGGTGACCGGGTGGCTTGAAGGCGCGGATCCGGGCGACGTCGCGGCGATGAACCCGTTCCACCTGATTGCCGCTGACGAGACACGCGCGCTGCACCTCACCAACCATCCATCGGCGGTGACAAGCGAACTTGCGGGCGGGATCCACGGCGTCTCCAACGGCGCGTTCGACCAGCCGTGGCCCAAGACCCGGCGTCTGACCGGGGCGCTGGCCGACTGGCTCCATGCGGACGGCAAGGACCTCGCCCCTTTGTTCGCAGCGCTTGCTGACGAAGGCGAACTGCCGGCCGAGCCCGATAGCGAGGGGCCGGAACAACCGTTCAGCCCGGTGTTCATCCGCAGCCCGGTTTATGGCACCCGCGCATCCACCGTGGTGCTGGTGCGCAAGGACGGCACGGGGCTGATGGCCGAGCGCAGTTTCGACGCGGCGGGGCGACCAACCGGCGACGTCACAATCCGCTTCTGATCCTGGCCGACCCGGTGTAGCCTTGGAGCCGGCGTCGCTTGGATGGGAGCTTGGTTTCCATGGCGACGGCTATTCCCCACGGTGAGCGGATCGACGCGCTCGATGCGCTGCGCGGATTCGCGCTGCTCGGCATCCTGTTCGCGAACATCCTCTACTGGTCCGGCTGGACTTTCATGACCCCGCCGCAGCATGAGGCGCTGGCGGGCGGGGCCGGCACCGAGTGGCAGTACCGCTTCCACCACCTGCTGATCGACGGCAAGTTCTACACCCTGTTCTCGCTGCTGTTCGGGGCGGGCTTCGCGCTCCAGCTGGACCGGTTGCGCCAGCGCGGGGCAAACGGCATCGCGATCTTCCGCCGCCGCCTGCTGGTGCTGCTGGCGATCGGCACGGTCCACATGGTGTTCGTGTGGGACGGCGACATCCTGTTCTTCTACGCGCTCATCGGGCTGATCCTGCCACTCTTCGTCGGCCTGTCGGATCGCACGCTGCTGGTCCTGTCCGCCGTTCTGATCTTCGTCGTGCCGCTGGCCGGCGTGACCCTGTTCGACCGCCTCGGCTGGGAACCGCACAAGGCCGTCGGTGCGTTCGGCGACCGGATTTTCGTCGCGCTGGGCGGCGATCTCGCCGACCCGGTCGGCTGGCTGCGGCAGGACGGTTTCTACCCCTATTGGGTCTGGACGATGGGCGGCTGGCCTTATGCGATCGCGACCCGGCTCGAATCCTGGCGCATCCCGAAGCTGCTGGGAATCATGCTGCTGGGAATCGTCGCCGGTCGGCGGCTGAGCGCGGGCACCTTGCTGGCGGATCGGCGATTGCTCTGGCGCGTGTTCTGGGCCGGTTTGCTGGTGGGCGTGCCGCTCAACCTCGCCTACGCGCTCGGCCCGGACCAGGGCCAGACCAGCCTGCCGTCGCTCTATGGCACGGTGCCGCTGGCGCTGGCCTATGGCGCCGGCTTCCTGCTGGCGTGGCCGATGGCGAGCCGCTTCCTCGGCGTGTTCGCGCCGGCCGGGCGGATGGCGCTGACCAACTACCTCTCGCAGACGGTGCTCGGAATCCTGATCTTCTACGGCGTCGGCGTGGGCCTGATCGGCACGCTGCCGCCGCTCGGCATCTACGGCGTGGCGCTGGCGATCTACGCCTGCCAGCTTGCCTTCTCGCGCTGGTGGCTGGCCCGGCACGCGCAAGGGCCGATGGAGAGGTTGTGGCGCATGGGCACCTATGGCCGCAAAGCACGCGCGGCTTCACCCCCTCACCGCATTCATGCGGGATTGCCGGATCGGTCCGGTGTGGCTAGCATCCCGTGAAAGATGCTTTCCGATCAGCCAGATACACCCCGCGCAGACCAGCGGCCGCTGCGTTTGCGCAAGCTGCTGCGGGCGTTGCTGCGCGATTCGCGGGGGCGCACGATCGAGGTCCTCGTCCGCAACGTTTCGACCCACGGGCTGGGAGCAACCACCAAGGACACGCCGCCGCGGCTCGGCGAGCAGGTCAGCATCGACCTCGCCCCGCTCGGGCTTGTTGCCGGAGAGGTGCGCTGGGCGAAGGGCAACGGCTTCGGCCTCGCGCTCGATCATCCCATCGACGTCGAGACGCTCGGTGCCGCGCTCAAGGCGCGGGCCGAGGGCGAGCGCCCGCTCGACAATCGCGGCGACGCGTGGGAGATCGAAAGCCGCCACCGCGTCGTCACCCCCCGCGCCGATCCCGCCCGCCTGCGCCGGGTCTAGGCGCACTTCCTCCCGAACGCCCGGTATGGCGAGGCCATAGGTCGGGACACACCCCGCTCGGCCCTTGCCTTTGCGCGCCCTGCCCCGTAGCGGCACGCGCGAGTTTGCGCGCACGATTTCAGGAGTCGAACATGGTCCCCCGCTACGCCCGTCCCGCGATGACCGCGATCTGGGAGCCGGAAGCGCGCTATCGCATCTGGTTCGAGATCGAGGCCCACGCGACCGAGAAGCTGGGCGAGCTCGGCGTCGTCCCGCCTTCGGGCGCCAAGGCGCTGTGGGACTGGTGGGCGACAAACCCCGCCATCGACGTCGCCGCGATCGACGCGATCGAGGCCGTGACCAAGCACGACGTGATCGCGTTCCTCGACTGGGTGGCGCAGCAGGTCGGCCCGGAAGCGCGCTTCATGCACCAGGGCATGACCAGCTCCGACGTGCTGGATACCACGCTCGCGGTGCAGCTGGCCCGCGCCGCCGACATCCTGCTCGAAGACCTCGATGCCCTGCTCGCCGCGATCAAGCGCCGCGCTCTGGAGCACAAGTACACCCCGACCATCGGCCGCAGCCACGGCATCCATGCCGAACCGACCACCTTCGGCAAGAAACTCGCCGAAGCCTATGCCGAGTTCAGCCGCTGCAAGGTGCGCCTCGAAAACGCCCGCGCCGAAGTCGCCACTTGCGCGATCTCGGGCGCGGTCGGCACCTTCGCCAACATCGATCCGTCGGTGGAGGAATATGTCGCGGAAAAGCTCGGCCTGACCCCGGAACCGGTTTCCACCCAGGTCATCCCGCGCGATCGCCACGCGATGTTCTTTGCCACGCTCGGCGTCATCGCCAGCAGCATCGAGCGCCTCGCCACCGAAATCCGCCACCTCCAGCGCACCGAGGTGCTGGAAGCGGAGGAATACTTTTCGCCCGGCCAGAAAGGCTCGTCGGCGATGCCGCACAAGCGCAACCCGGTGCTGACCGAGAACCTGACCGGCCTTGCCCGGGTGGTCCGCTCGGCGGTCACTCCCGCGCTCGAAAACGTGGCGCTGTGGCACGAGCGCGACATTTCGCACTCCTCGGTCGAGCGCTTCATCGGGCCGGACGCGACGATCACCCTCGACTTCGCGCTCGCCCGGCTGACCAGCGTCGTCGACAAGCTGCTGGTGTACCCCGAGCGGATGCAGAAGAACCTCGACAAGATGGGCGGCCTTGTCCACTCGCAGCGCGTGCTGTTGGCGCTGACCCAGGCCGGGCTGGAGCGCGACGCCGCCTACCGCCTCGTCCAGCGCAACGCGATGAAGGTGTGGGAAAGCGACGGGCAGCTCAACCTCATGGAGCTGCTCAAGGCCGATCCCGAGGTCGCCGCGGCGCTGACCACCGAGCAGATCGAGGACAAGTTCAACCTCGACTACCACTTCAAGGCGATCGACACGATCTTCGCGCGGGTGTTCGGGGAATAGGAACACCCGCGTCTTCGCAGGGGACTCGCGCTGAGGCAAAATTCGCCCTAGCATCGCCGTGACGGGGTCGGGGACAAGGACAGGTCCGATGCAGATCATACGCACGATCTTCTGGGTGCTGCTGGCGGTCGCGCTGGTGCTGTTCGCGCTCAACAACTGGGTGCCGGTCGAGGTGCGGATCTGGGACAACCTTATCCTTGAATCCAAGCTGGCTGCGCTGGTCGTCGCCGCGTTCCTGCTCGGCCTCGTGCCCGCCTGGCTGCTGTACCGCACCACACGCTGGCGCCTGAACCGGCGCATTGCCACGCTGGAAAGCACTCTCGCGGCGCAGCGCCCGCAGCCGCCGATTGCCACGTCCACCCAGCTTGAATCCGGAAACCTGTGACCAACCCGATCTATCTTGCGCTCGATCTTCCCCGCCTCGATGCCGCGCTCGCGCTGGCGCAGAAGGTCAAGGGACACGTAGGGGGACTGAAGCTCGGTCTCGAATTCTTCTGCGCCCACGGCCACCACGGCGTCCACGAGGTTGCCAAGCTTGGCCTGCCGATCTTTCTCGACCTGAAGCTGCACGATATTCCGAACACCGTCGCCGCGGCGATGCAGGCGATCCACGTCCTCGAGCCGGCGATCGTCACGGTCCACGCCAGCGGTGGCCGTGCGATGATGGAAGACGCCAAGGCGGCGGCGGGCGAGCATTGCAAGGTCGTCGCGGTGACCATGCTGACCAGCCTTGACGAGAACGACCTTGCGCGCACCGGCGTGACCGGCACCGCCCACGACCAGGTCGTTCGGCTCGCCGGCCTTGCCCAGGAGGCCGGGCTCGACGGTATCGTGTGTTCGGGCGAGGAAGTCGGCGCGGTCCACAAGCAGTGGAAGAACGGGTTCCTCGTCGTTCCCGGCCTGCGCCCCGCCGGCGTGGCGCTGGGCGACCAGAAGCGCGCAGTCACCCCGCGCGCCGCACGCGATGCCGGGGCGAGCGTGCTCGTCATCGGACGCCCGATCAGCCGCGCCGAGGATCCGGTCGCAGCGGCGCGGGCCATCGAAGGGACGCTTTAAGGCACCGTCGGCCCGGGCGCGACGGGAGCGACCGGGTTTTCGCGGACGTCCTCGCGCCAGCGGACCGAGCCGAACGGGCGCTCGAGCATGCGCCGGATCAACGGGCCGTTTTCACCTTCATGGAACGCGAAGGCACGGTCGGTCAGTTCGCGCTCGGCCTGCGTTGCGCGATTGCGCTGGCGCAGGTAATCCAGCCAGGTCGGGCAGTGGTAACGCTCGGTCCAGATCGCCGGTCTGGCGATGTCGCGCGCGATTGACCAACCATAGGCGCCGTTCCGTTGGCGGACGAGCTGGACCTCCTGCATGACTGCGTAGAACGCCCGCGCCCGGAAGCGCGGGACGTTGTAGACGATCTCCACCACGATCGGTCCGCTCCGCCCGGTGAGGTCGAGGTCGACTTCAGGCTGTGCCAGAAGTGTCGCGGCATCCTCGGCCGGGTCGGAAGGGTCCGGTATCCGCAGCCAGATCGCAGCGGCGGCCGAGGCGATGCAGCACAGCCCGGCGACGACCAGCGCGGTCGCCACGCCGAAGCCGCCCGCGACATGGCCCCAGATCCACGCACCGATGGCGATGCCCCCGGCGATCGCGGTCTGGTAGGCGGCGAGCGCCCGGCCCGAGACCCAGCGGGGCAGCACGGTCTGGATACCGATGTTGTAGATCGTGACGATCACCAGCCAGGCCCAGCCTCCCACCACCAGGGCAGGCAGGCTCAGCAGCATCGACGGGCTGGCCGCCACCGCCAGCATCGACAATCCGAGCAGCACCGAGCAGCCCTGCACGATCCGCTCGAAGCTGTATCGCCGGCGGAGCCTGTCGATCGAGAGTGCCCCGATCACCGCGCCGATGCCGAACGCGCCGAGCAGGACGCCATAGGTCCGCGCATCGCCCTGCAGCAGTTCACGCGCCACCAGCGGCATCAGCGCCTGGAACGCGCAGCCGATGGTGCCGGTGAGGATCGTGCGGAGAATGACCACCCGGATTTTCGGCGAATGGATGACATAGCGCGCGCCGGACACTACGGCCCGGCTGATCCGCTCGGGCGGGAGGCGCGAGGGTTCCTGCAGCCTCTTCCACAAGAACAGCACGACCAGCATCGGCACGAAGAACAGCGTGTTGAAAAGGAACGCTGCGGCCGCCCCTGCCGCCGCGACGATCAGGCCGCCGATTGCCGGACCGAAGCTGCGCGCGATATTGTAGCTGATCGAGTTGAGCGAGATCGCCGCCGGCACCGAATGCGGCGGGACCTGCTCGCTGACCGAGGCCTGCCACGACGGCCCGAACAGCGCGATGCCGCTGCCGATCAGGAAGGTGAAGGCGAGCAGCAGCCCCGGCGTCAGCAGGTTCGCGAACGCCGCCGCGGTCATCACCGCCGCACTGGCAAGCGACAGGCCGATCCCCGCCATGCCGACCTTGCGGCGATCATAGGTGTCGGCAATCGCGCCTGCGCCCAGCGCGAACAACATCATCGGCAGGAAAGTTGCGGTCTGGACCAGTGCGACCATGTCGGCCCGCCCGGTCAGCTCGGTCATCGCCCACGCGGCGCCGACCGATTGCACCAGCTGCCCGAAGTTCGAAAACAGGCTCGCGCTCCACATCCGGCGGAACACCGTGTGGGACAGGGCCTCGACCATCGGATTGCGGGCAGGTGCCGCGGTGTCAGGCAAGACGCGCCTCCTTTGCCGTGCGGCGCTGGAACGGATGGACGCGGATGGCAATGGTAGATTTGGTTTGCGCGAGGCTAGTTGGGCTGGTCAACTCCATCCGCGCCTTCGATTTCGCCTTCGTCCATGTCGCAGATACCCGCGGCGGCGAGGACGGCGGCCACGTTGCGCTCGGCCAGCCGCCGCGCCCCCGGCGGGGCGAGACCATGATCGCGGCGGTAAGCGAAGCTCAGGTCGTAGATTGCACCGGCGACCAGATCGGGCGAAGCGCCGCGCGCGGGCTCGGTACGCCTGCCGACATCGCCGGGATCTTGCGCCATCCATGCGCCATCCACGGCATTGGCGTAGCTGCGGTAGAAAGTGAAGCGGATGGTCCCGTCGCAATCAGGCCAGTTGCGGGAAAGAGACTGCGTGAGCGCCTCGAACCGGGGCATGGGCGCGAGCACGACGCCGCAGTCCGGCCGCATGATCCCGTTGTCGAGCGAACTGCCGAACAGCGGCTCGCTGGCGGCGAGCAGGCCTGGCCGCTTCAGCAGTGCCGCGCACGGCAGCGGCAAGCCGTAGGTGCCGCTGTCCATGTAGGGAGCAAGGTGCTGGAGAAAGCTGGCGAAACTGGCGTCGCTCTGGAGCACCTTGTCGGTTGCCCCAAGCCCTTCATCGCGCAGCATCTCGAAGCCCCAGCGGTAGGCGTCGGGGTCCTTCGGGTCTTCGAGGAACGGGGCTATCAGCAGGGCAATGCGCTCGCGCGGCTCGGAACCCTGGTCGGCCGAGGCCCATAGCCAGATCGCCTCGTAGATCGGTGCGGCGCCGGGCTCGACCTTGCGGAGCGTTGCCATGGCGTCGTCCGGAGCGGTGAACAGCGCAGCGACGGAGAGGTCGCGCAGACGCTCACGGTTGCGGCCGGCGAGACATTCGCCGACGGTCGCCCAGACCCGTGTATCAGGCGCAGCGCAGGATGCCCGCTCCTTCAACCATTGGCGCTGCTCTGCCGGAACCGAGTTGGCCCCGCCAAGGGGACTGACCCTGGCCGCCGCATAAAGCCGCGCCATCAACGCATCGTCGGCTGAAAGGGCGGGATCGGCGCAGATCGCCTTCTCGACCGCGCCCGCAGCCCTGGTGCAATCGAAGCTGGGCTGCGCGGCGGCGGGCGCGGCAAGCAGCGCGAGAAATACGAGGGCGAGCAGCCGGAGCACGGTCATCGCCGCGCAGCATTGGCCGGACGGGATGCGCCGTCAATCCTGTGCGGACAGGCCCTGCCCCAGCAACCGCGCGACCTCCCCCGCGATTTCCCCGACCGGGCGCGAGGCATCCCACACGCCGTAGCGCAGGCCGAGGAACACGTTCATGCCCATGATCGCCCAGGCACGGACCTCGTTGTCCCCGTCGCGGACCACCCCCGCCTCGACCGATTCGCCGAGGCGCGCCGCAATGCGCATCGCGGTGCCTTCGTAATGTGCGCGGTAGCTGGCCGGGTCGGCGAACTCGGCCTCGTCGATGATCCGGTAGATTTCCTTGTGATCGCGGGCGAAGCCGAGAAACGCGGCGAAAGCCTGCCGCTCGCGCTCGATCCCCGACGCAGCCGGGTCCATCGCCGCCGCCGCGGTCGTCGCCACCCGCGCCGACATGTCTCGGACCAGCGCGGTGAAGATCGCGTCCTTCGAATCGAAGTAGGTGTAGAAGCTGCCCAGCGCGGTCCCGGCGCGCCGGGTGATCCCGCTCACCGATGCCTCGTGGAAGCCCCGCTCGCCGAACTCCGCGGCGGCCGCGTCGAGCAACTTGCGCAGCGTTTCGCGGCCGCGCGCGGTGCGGGGCGCCTTGCCCGGACTGGCGGCCGCAGCCTGCTGCATGGTCACTTCCCCTCGTCTCCGCAGCGGCACTTGCTGTTGCGGATTGGTCACGTTCCTAGCGCCCCGAACGCAATTTCACAAACAGAAGTTGAAAGGTGGTTCAACTTTCAATATTGGCGACTCATCGGACCATCGCGTCCGGAAGAGGGAGCCTGATCCATGATCCGTTTCACCGTGCGCGCCGCGCTCGCCGCTACCACTGCGCTTGCTGCACTGCCGTTCGCCGCCCCTGCCTTGGCGCAGGACGCTGCCCCCCAGGCCGAAGAGGCCAATGACGACACCGGGGCAATCGTCGTCACTGCCCGCCGCCGCGAGGAAAGCCTCGTCGACGTACCGATCGCGATCACCGCGCTGTCGGGCGACCAGCTCGCCAACCAGGGCGCGCAGGACATCACCGCGCTGGCCGAAACCGTGCCCAACGTGACGCTGGAAGCCAGCCGCGCCACCAACTCCACCCTCACCGCGTTCATTCGCGGCATCGGTCAGCAGGATCCGGTCTCGGGCTTCGAGCAGGGCGTCGGCATCTATCTCGACGACGTCTACCTCAACCGCCCGCAGGCCGCCGTACTCGACATCTACGACGTCCAGCGCATCGAGGTCCTGCGCGGGCCGCAGGGCACGCTCTATGGCCGCAACACCGTGGGCGGCGCGGTCAAGTACGTGACCAAGCGGATCGACGACACGCCGCACATCTCTGCCCGCGCGACCTATGGCAGCTATGACCAGGCCGACGGCGTCCTGACCGCGAGCGCCCCGATCGGCGACGGGACCGTCCGCGTCGGCGGCTCCGTTGCCCGCCTCTCGCGCGGTGGCTTTGGCAAGAATTTGACCACCGGGCTCGAGAACTACAACAAGGACATCTGGGCCGGCCGCGGCACGGTCGAAATCCATGCGACCGACTTCTTCGCGCGGCTCTCGGGCGACTACACCAAGGACAAGTCGGCCCCGCGCGGCGGACATCGCCTGATCCGCAGCCAGTTCAGCAATACCCCCGTGCTGGGCGACGTCTATGACACCCAAGGCGGGCTGAACTCTCCAAAGCAGGAAGTCGAGGCGTGGGGCGGCTCGCTGTTCATGGAGGCCAACCCGGCCGACTGGCTGACCTTCCGTTCGATCACCGCCTACCGCAAGGACGACTCGGCTTCGCCGATCGACTTCGACGCGCTCCCGGCCGTCGACGTCGACGTGCCCGGCTACTACTTCAACCGCCAGTTCAGCCAGGAAGTCCAGGCGCTGGTCGACTTCGGCAAGCTCAAGGGGCTGGTAGGCATGTACTACCTCGACGCCTCGGCGCTGACCCAGTTCGACGTGCGGCTGTTCACCACGCTCAACGGCCTGACTGCCTACACCAACGCCGATATCGACACCGACACGGTGGCCGGCTTCGCCGACTTCACCTATGACGTCTCCGACCAGCTCAGCCTGTCGGTCGGCGGACGCTATACCTGGGACAAGCGCAAGGCCTATATCCTGCGCCAGAATTACCTCGGTGGCGGTTCGCCGGTGTTCGGCGGTGCGGGCGTGGCGTTCGGCGCACCTGGCACCAACTTCCGCGGCTCGTCGACCTTCACCAAGTTCACCCCGAAGGCCTCGATCACCTTCAAGCCGGCTCCGGGCCAGACACTCTACGCGTCGTATTCGCAGGGCTTCAAGGGCGGCGGCTTCGACCCGCGCGGCGCCGGTGTGAACGCCCCCGATCTCAACAACGACGGTGTCCGTTCGGATAACGAGATCGCCCAGTTCCTCAGCTTCCGCCCCGAAAAGGTGAACAGCTACGAAGTGGGCTACAAGGCCGACTTGTTCGATCGCCGCGTCTACGTCGCGCTCGCCGGGTTCTACATGGACTACACCGACGTCCAGATCCCTGGGTCGGTCGCCTGCACCGTTTCGGGCCTGCCGAGCTTCTGCGGCGTGGTCTCGAACGCGGGCAAGGCGCGCATGAAGGGCTTCGAGTTCGAGACCCGCGCCAAGCTGCTGGACACCGATTCCGGCACGCTGACCTTCGCCGGGTCGCTTGGCTACATCGACGCCAAGTTTACCAAATACATCACCAACATCGCCAGCGTGCCGACCGACGTGGCCAAGTTCCGCCATGTCCAGAACACGCCGGAATGGTCGGGAAGCGCCAGCCTCGACTACGCGTTGCCGGTGGGTGACGGCACGGTCAACCTGACCGCGGGGATGAGCTTCAAGAGCAAGACCTTCCAGTTCGAGATCGCCAACCCGTATCTCGACCAGAAGGCCTACCAGCTCTACGACGCCAGCCTGGTCTATCACGCCCCGGGCAACCGCTGGACGCTCGGCGTGTTCGGCAAGAACCTCGCCAACACCAAGTACAAGACGTCGGGCTATACCTTCATGGCAGCCAACGCGACCACGGGGGTGCTCTCGACCCGCGCCGACGGGACGCTGATTCCGGCACTCGGCAAGGAAGGCGTGCTCACCGCGTTTTATGGCAACCCGCGCCAGGTATTCGTGACCGGCACGATCAGTTTCTGATCGAACCCGGCGGGGGGCCTCGCGCCTCCCGCCGCTCCCTCCCCGGACCCTCCCTCCCCCGGGGAGGGACCCCGCCCGGTTCAACCGGCGTGGTAGTCGCGGTACCACCTCACGAAGCGCGGCACGCCCGCCTCGATCGGGGTGCTCGGCTGGTAGCCGAGGTCCTGCTGGATCGCGTCGATGTCGGCGAACGACTGGCGCGCGTCGCCGGGCTGCATCGGCAGCATCTCCACCTCGGCCTTCCGGCCAAGCTCGTCTTCCAGGATCCCGACGACCTTCATCAGGTGCTCGGAGCGGTGGTTGCCGATGTTGTAGAGCCGGTGCGGCTTGGTGCTGCCGCCGGCCTTCACCGAACCGTCGTCGGCCGGTGGATTGTCGAGGCTGGCGATGACCCCGGCCATGATGTCGTCGATGAAGGTGAAGTCGCGGTACATGTCGCCGTGATTGAACACCGGGATCGGCGTGCCTTCGAGGATCTTCTTCGTGAAGATCCACATCATCATGTCGGGCCGCCCCCACGGGCCATAAACCGTGAAGAACCGCAGGCCGGTCAGCGGCAGGCGATAGAGATGCGCGTACGTCTCGCTCATCAGCTCGTCGGCCTTCTTGGTCGCGGCGTAGAGCGAGAGCGGGTGGTCGACCCGGTCGTCGACCGAGAACGGCAGCTTGGTGTTCCCGCCATAGACCGATGAGGAACTCGCATAGACCATGTGCTCGACCGCGCGATGGCGGGCGACTTCGAGCAGGTTGACGTGGCCGACGAGGTTTGACTGGACGTAGGCGTGCGGGTTCTCGATCGAATAGCGCACACCGGCCTGCGCGCCGAGGTGGACGACGCGGTCGAATTCCTCGCCCGCGAGCGCCTCGGTCAGCGCGGCGTAGTCGGCGAAGTCGACGCGGTGGAAGCGGAAGCGCTCGTGGCCTTCGGTGCGCAGGACATCGAGGCGCGCTTCCTTGAGGCGCACGTCGTAGTAGTCGTTGACCACGTCGACCCCGATCACGGTGTCGCCGCGCGCGAGAAGGCGGCGAGCGAGGGAGAAGCCGATGAACCCGGCGACGCCGGTGACGAGGATGCGCATGTGCTTTATCCTAACTCTAACCCTGCGCCCCCGCGCAGGCGGGGGCCCAGTGGTCCACACGCTGCGCCTGCTGGCTCTGGGCCGCCGCCTTCGCGGGGGCGCAAAAGATTGTCAATTGAGCGGTAAGCCTCAAAGCCGCCAGTCGGCCCCTGCCCCCAGCACCCCCTTGAGATCGGCCAGCGTCCCGCCCGGCGCAACCAGCGCGCGCAGCGGTTCGGCTCCACCCGAAAGATACGCCCGGTGCGGCACCGCCAGCAGGACGAGGTCATAGGTTCCGTCGACACCGCCCATCGTGAGCTCGATCCCGTATTCATGCCGCGCCTCTGCGGCGTCGGCGAGCGGGTCGTGGACCGTAACCGAGTGGCCCCTGGCCTCCAGCGCGCGGACGACATCGGCAACCTTCGAGTTGCGCAGGTCGGGCACGTTTTCCTTGAAGGTCAGGCCCAGGACCAGCACCGACCCGGCCTTGCCGCCGCGCTGCTCGTGGAGCCGGCTCGCCACCCAATCGGCCATGCCGTCGTTGACCCCTCGCCCCGCCAGGATCACCTGCGGATCGTGGCCCAGTTCCTCGGCGCGGTGCGAGAGGTAGTACGGATCGACCCCGATGCAGTGCCCGCCGACGAGGCCGGGGGTGAACGGCAGGAAGTTCCACTTGGTCTGCGCCGCCGCGAGCACGTCCCATACCGAGAGGTCCATCCGCCCGAAGATCTGCGCGATCTCGTTCATGAAGGCGATGTTGATGTCGCGCTGGGCGTTCTCGATGACCTTGGCGGCCTCGGCGGCGCGGATCGAGGCGGCCTTGAACACCCCGCCCGAGGTGATCGCGCCGTAAAGGTGCGCGACCCGTTCGAGCACTTCGGGGGTCTGGCCGGAGACGACCTTGGTGATCCGGTCGATGGTATGCTCGCGGTCGCCCGGGTTGATCCGTTCGGGGCTGTAGCCGAGGAAGAAGTCCTTGCCCGAGACGAGACCGGACACGGCCTCGAGGATCGGCGCGCAGACCTCCTCCGTGACGCCCGGATAGACGGTGCTTTCGAACACAACGACCGGCTCGCGCCCTTCGGCCACGGCGGCAGGCAGCATCGCGCCGACGGTGCGGCTGGCGGCCTCGACCAGCCGCAGATCGGGCTTGTTGTCGGGTGTGATCGGGGTCGGCACGGTGACGATGTAGAAGTCGCTCGGAGGGCACACCGCGGGGTCGAAGGTCACACCCAGGCTCGACATCGACAGCAGCCCCGGCTCGATTTCGCCGGTGCGGTCATGGCCTTCGGACAGTTCGGCAATCCGGCCCTTGTCGATATCGAGGCCGGTAACCCAGAACTTGCGCGCCAGCGCGACGGCCAGCGGCAGGCCGACGTAGCCGAGACCGACGACCGTGACCCGGGTCGTCTGGGCCATGCCGGCGGGCAGGCCGGGCGCGGTGGAGGCGGACAGGGGCGGAAACTGCGCGGTCACGAAAGGCCTTTCGAACGGGTGCGCCAAGGCGCTCACCCATGCGTATAGGGCGGTGGTCTTATGTCGTGGTTAACGCCCGGGCGGGCAGCGAAACGGGCCTCGCGCCTTGCAATCGGGCGTCGGAAGGGCCATCTGCCGAGCATCGCTGCGAGTTTTCCGCATGCCGCGACTGAGAGACCGCCGCGCTCCCGCATGACGCAGGGAGCCAGCGTGTGGACCTTAACCAGTTGCTTTTCCACCACCAGGTCGCGCTGATCCGCGATTCGGAGTCAGGTTCGGCCGACGACGCGCAGTCGCTGGCCAGCCATTATGCCGGCCGGATCGATACCCTGCGTCACGAGCTTGGCGTGATGCCGTGGCAGCCCGCCGACGCGGTGAACGCATGAGCCGCGCGGTCAATCTTTCGCTGGGCGAGGACGAAGTCCGCCGCCTGTGCGACAAGCGCGGGATCGCGATCAGCGCGATAGAGCCGCTTCCCTCGGGCGGTACACGCCTGATCTGCGTCCTGCCCGAAGGCACGGCGGCCGCGCGTCTCCATGCCAAAAACAATGTCCTGGGCGACAGGGTGCCGCGGTTCCGGTTCTACGATCCGCTCGGCCGCTCCCTGCGCGCCTGAGCATCGGACAAAACGCATGGCAAGGTTCGACATAGCGGTCGTAATGATCGTCCTGATGGTCGCCGGCCTCGCCGTCGCGACATGGCGGATCTGGTGGAACGGTCTCGCCCGCAGCGACCGCCGCGACCGTGCGCGCGACGACGCGCGCTGGCGCGACAAGCTCCAGGCGCTTGACGTAGAGGCCCGCGACCGGGACTGATCGGCCCGGTGCGGCAATCGGGCCGCAGGGATAAGCCGTTGGTTAACCCGGACCTGCTAGGCGCCGCCAAATGAGCGACGCGATCAAAGTTCTCACCGTCTTCGGCACCCGCCCGGAGGCGATCAAGATGTTCCCGGTGATCCACGCGTTGAAGGCGGACCCGCGCTTCGACTGCGTCGTCTGTGTCTCCGCCCAGCACCGCCAGATGCTCGACCAGGTGCTCGAGATCGCCCGCGTCGTGCCCGACCACGACCTCGACCTGATGAAGCCCGACCAGACGCTCGACGCACTGACCGCGGCGCTGCTGGTAGAACTCGGCAAGGTCATGGACGAGGTCCGACCGGACTGGGTCGTCGTCCAGGGCGACACCGCCACCGCGATGGCCGGCGCGCTCGCCGCCTATTACCGCAAGGTCCGCGTCGCCCATGTCGAGGCGGGGCTGAGGAGCCACAACATCTACCACCCGTGGCCCGAGGAAATTAACCGCAAGATCATCGGCACCATCGCCGCGTTGCACTTCGCGCCCACCGGGGTGAGCGAAGCGGCACTGCTCGCGGAGAGCACCCCCGCCACCAGCGTCCACGTCACCGGCAACACCGTGATCGACGCGCTGCAATGGGTCACCGCGCGGATCGAAGCCGAGCCCGGCCTCGCCGCCGGTCTCGCCGAACTCGAAGCGCGCTTCGCCGGCAAGCGGATCATCGGCGTCACCAGCCACCGCCGCGAGAACTTCGGCGGCGGCATGGAAGCCATCGCCGAGGCCATCCGCCGGATCGCCGAGCGCCCGGACGTCGCGGTCATCTTCCCGGTCCACCTCAACCCCAACGTTCGCGCGGTGATGAACTCGGCGCTCGCCGGGCTGCCCAACGTCGCGCTGGTCGAACCGCTCGACTACCCGCATTTCGCCCGGCTGCTGGCGATCAGCGAGATCATGCTGACCGATTCGGGGGGCGTGCAGGAAGAAGCGCCCGCGCTCGGCAAGCCGGTGCTGGTGATGCGCGAGACGACCGAGCGGCCCGAGGGCGTCGCCGCCGGCACCGCGAAGCTCGTCGGCACCGACGTCGACACCATCGTTACCGAAATCTTCACCCTGCTCGACGATAAGGCCGCCTATTCGGCCATGGCGCGCGCCCACAACCCGTTCGGGGATGGGCAATCGGCGCGCCGCATCGTGGAGCTGCTTGCGAATGCTGGGTGACGTAAAGCCTGACGTCTGTGTCGTTGGCCTCGGTTATATCGGACTTCCCACCGCCGCGGTGATCGCCCGCGCCGGCTGCAAGGTGCTCGGCCTCGACGTCTCGCAGCGCGTGGTCGACACCATCAACCGCGGCGAGATCCACATCGAGGAGGTCGATCTCGACGGGCTCGTCCACGGCGTCGTCCAGCGCGGGCTGCTGCGCGCCGCGACCACGATCGAGCCGTGCGACGTCTATGTCATCGCTGTCAATCGGCGTGCAAACGGGACCCCCTATCGGCGCGCAAAAGGGACCCCCTTTCACGATGGCGCAAGGTTGAT
>NZ_JBYSYP010000013.1:0-128192 GCF_058783565.1 Novosphingobium sp. FW305-C-111 | reverse complement strand
CCATTTGCCGCGCCTTGGGGCTCATCGTCCAATTCAATTTGTTGGCGAACTATTCCTCCCACTCATTGATTAAGGACTGATGAGCCTGCACCGCTGACGCTTCGTGGCGACGCAAATAACCCCATATATTTCATTGAATTAGTCACGCTGAGCGCGTCCATCGGGACGGATGCGCGCGTTCTGCTCGCCCCAATCGAGCCCTTCCAGACGATGTATCGGCGTAATTGGCGGTCCCGGCGGTTTCCCTTGTCGAGTTGCAAGGGGAATCAGCTATGATGAGATGTAGTGAGATACGGTTTCTTGGAGTTCATTCTACTATTCGCGGATGCATCTAAGTAGCTGATATTTCTAACAACTATGGCAGAAAACCGCGCCTCTAAATCGGCGGTTCTGACTTTTGAGGCTCATCGCGAAGCCGCCCGAAGGGGGCGTTGCCAATACGGCTGTCTCTGGTCGCTTGGTGGCAGGTGCTGGATGGGAGCGGAACAGCGCATGAATTGTGAGAACTCGATAGGATTCTTCTCGACATTCGACACTGCGGTTGCCGCGTCGATCACGTCGGCCCAGTCTTGGAGCATCCGCCTTCGCGGTGTGAGATAGAGCGCACTGTTGTAAGCGCCGCGCACCTCATCCTCGTCCTCGTGAGCGAGCGCCATCTCGATCCAATCCGGCTTGTAGCGTTCGGCTTCGTTCGCCCAGGTCGAGCCGAGCCCCCTAAACCCATGTACCGTCTGCCGATGGAGATACCCCATCCGATAACAGGCATAGATCATGGTGTTCTCGGAAATAGACTTTCCAGGCTTGGCTCCGGGAAAGAGGAACGCATCGTTCGTCGCCTGCAAGCGGCGCTGAACGATCATTGCGGCCTGGCGGGACAGCGGAACAAGATGCTCACGTTCCATCTTCATGCGCTCCGGCGACAGACGCCATAGCGGGTTCGGTCCATAGAGATCCTCGAACTCGTCCCTGGCCGCGAAGCGGGTTTCGCTGGTTCGGACCCATGTGAGCAAGGTGAACAGCAGCGCGTCACGGGTGATCTCGCGGCGGCGCGGCGTGTCCTCGCCGTCATAGGCGAAGATCGCTCGCACCAGCTTCGGAAACTCCGCGAGCGGCACGCGCGCCATGTGCCTGACGGGCGGCTTGGGCTTGAGCGCATCGTTGAGGCCGAGCGTCGGATCGATGGTCGCCCAGCCGCTCGCGATCGCGAAGCGATAGATCTGGCTGACGTTCTGCTTGAGGCGACGGGCGATATCGAGGGCGCCGCGCGCTTCGACCGCGCGGATCATCTCGAGAATCTCGGGCGGGTCGATTTCCGTGATCGGACGCTTCCCGATGACCGGAAAGACGTCGCGCTCCATCCGGTTGATGACGCGCAGGGCATGGGCCGAGTCCAGCCCTTCAATACGATTGGCGTGCCAGGCCCGCGCAATCTCTTCGAACAGCTTGAGCGCGGCCCTCTGCTTCTTCGCCCGCTTCCTGGCCTCGGCGGGGTCCTCACCCTGATCGAGCAGCCGCTTGGCTTCGGTCCGCTTCTCGCGGGCGATCGCCAGCGTGACGGTCGGATATTTGCCGAAGCTCAGCAGTTTTTCCTTGCCGTCGAAGCGGTATTTCAGGCGCCAGAGCTTCGATCCGTTCGGCTGGACGAGCAGGTGCAGGCCTTCTCCATCGGACAGCTTGTAGGGGCGCTGCCGCTTGGTGGCGTATTTGACCTCAAGTTCTTTCAAAGCCATCTGGGGGTATCGCCTGTTTTGGGGACAGCCGAAAAATACCCCCAAAATACCCCCAATCCAAATCGCCGTGGGTGGCCGCAGCCGGTCGCACCGGGACGCCGGCGTACGCAACGGGACGCGAAAAATATTTGATTTTCCTCGAAAAATGTCTGCCAGTGGCCTCAGTGGGTCACTGGTGGACAATCCGGGTTGGTAGCGGAGGAGGGACTTGAACCCCCGACACGCGGATTATGATTCCGCTGCTCTAACCAACTGAGCTACTCCGCCCCGTGGCTGCGGGCGGGGCCCGCGAGGCAAGGCCGGTCCATTAGTCGCCGCGCCTCGGGTGGTCAACGCCTTTCAGCCGCGAAATTTCCATGTTCCGGCGGCTTCCCAGTGGGGGCCGTGGTAGATGTGCAAACCGAGTCCGGTGAAGGCGAAATCACGCTGGCGCAGGGTCGGGGCGAGGCTGCTCTGGAGCGCCCTCGCCGCCTCGGCGGTCACCTTGTTCTGGATGGTGATGTGGAGCCGGGGCTTGTGCTGGTCCTGCGCGGTCAGGGCACCGTGGAAGTGGTCGGCGATTTCCTTGCGCAGTGCCAGCATGGCAGGTGAGAAGATCGCGAGAGCGGTGCCGCGGCCGAGATTCATCAGGCCGTCGAGCCTGGCCGGCGGCGGCGGATTTTCGGTGGCGATGCGGGCGAGCACGCCGCGCAGTTCCTCGCGCAGCGACGGGGCGAAGGCGTGAAACAGCGTCACGTGCGCCGTCAGGTGATTGCGTTCGGGCGGGAAATGCGCGCGCCGCAGCGCATCCGCCCAGGCCAGCAGGTCGGGCGGAAGCTCGGCAGTCACGATGAAGGGGTTCCCGCCGCTCCGGGAGGAAGAGGGAGAATGGAGCGGCGGGACAGCAGGCGGCGACGGAGGGGATGCGCCGCCGCCTGCCTTGTCAGGGGTCACGCAGCCTTCTTGGCGGCGCGGGCCTCGAGCGATTCGAGGATCTTCTCGGGCGCGGTCTCGCCGTAAGGGTCGGCGTCGCTGCCGACGTCGTTGATCCCCGGCTCCTCGAACCATTCGACGACCTTGTTGTCCTCGATGATCATCGCATAGCGCCACGAGCGCATGCCGAAGCCGAGATGCGACTTGTCGATCAGCATGCCCATGCGGCGGGTGAAGTCGCCCGAACCGTCGGGGAGCAGCTTGACCTTCTCGAGGCCGAGGTTCTTGCCCCACTGGTACATCACGAACGCGTCGTTGACGCTGATGCAGTAGACCTCGTCGACGCCGAGCTCCCTGAACCGGTCATAGGCCTGCTCATAGCCCGGGCACTGCGAGTTCGAGCAGGTCGGGGTGAACGCGCCGGGCAGCGAGAACACGACGATGCGCTTGCCGGCCCACTCGTCGCGGACCTTGAAATCCTGCCAGCGGAACGGGTTGGGCCCGTCGACGGTCTCGTCGCGGACGCGGGTCTTGAGGGTGACGTCGGGGATTGGACGGTCGATCATGCTTTTTCTCCGATAGGGATGAACTGGCGGGCAGCGCCCTCGCAGGCTCATATGGGTGCTACCTGTTGATCTGCAAAATGCATTGATCCACTCTTATTGATCGCTTGCGACGATCATCACGGCGGATCGCTGTCCCCTCGCCAATCCATGCGGCGCTCCCGGTTCCCTGGTGATGCGGCGGCACGGTCAACAGGTGCTTGCCGTGCGCCGCAGCCCGGTTACACTGATGTCAATAACAGGGAGAGGACAATGACCGGGATCAATTCGCTGCTGCGCGGCGTGGCCGTGCTTGCCGTGGCCGCATCGCTTTCGTGGACCGCCGGCGCGCTGGCCGAGGGGCCGAAGCCCGCCTCGCCCGCCACGGTCGAAGCACAGGGCCGGGGCGCGGCGGGCCTGCCTGCGGAAACCGGCGAGGACCAGGAGTTTGCGCGGCGCGGCTTCGTCGCCACCCGCGCCGACCCGGTGATCCGGGGGGCCGACGGCCACGTCGTGTGGGACCTTTCCGCCTACGACTTCGTGACGGGCGATGCCCCGCCCACGGTCAACCCCAGCCTGTGGCGGCACATGGGGCTGCTGAAGGCCAACGGGCTGTTCCAGGTCGCCGACGGGGTGTGGCAGGTGCGCGGGTTCGACGTCTCGAACATGACCGTGGTCGCCGGGGCGACCGGCTGGATCCTGATCGATCCGCTGACCACGAAGGAGACCGCGGCGGCGGCGCTTGCGCTGGTCAACGAGAAGCTGGGTACGCGCCCGGTGGTCGCGGTGATCTACAGCCACAGCCACTCCGACCACTTTGGCGGGGTGCGCGGGGTGGTCGACGAGAAGGACGTTGCCGCCGGCAAGGTCGCAGTGATCGCGCCGGCGCATTTCACCGAGGAAGCGGCGAGCGAGAACGTCATGGCCGGCGCGGCGATGGGCCGGCGCGCGGCGTACCAGTTCGGCGGGCCGGTGCCGCCGGGGCCGCAGGGGCGGATCGGCAGCGGCATCGGCGCGGCGATCCCGGTGGGCGAGATCACCCTCATCGCGCCGACCGACACGATCGCGAAAACCGGCGAGACCCGCACCGTCGACGGGGTGGCGCTCGAATTCCAGATGGTCTCGGGCAGCGAGGCGCCTTCGGAGATGAACGTCTACGTCGCCCCGGCGCGCACCTTCCTCGCCGCCGAGATCGCGGCCTGCACGCTCCACAACATCCTCACCCCGCGCGGGGCCAAGGTCCGCGATGCGCGGGCGTGGGCGGCCTATCTCGACGAGGCGGCGCGGGTCTATGCGCCGAGGAGCGACGCGGTGATCTCCTCGCACTGCTGGCCGCGCTTCGGCACGGCGGCGGGGGTGCGGATGCTCGAGGCGCAGCGCGACAATTACCGCTACCTCCACGACCAGACGGTCCGCGCCATGAACCGGGGCGAGACGATGGACGAGATCGCGGAAGAGGTCAGCCAGCCGGACGCCATCGGCGCGCAGTGGTTCAACCACGGCTACTACGGCACCTACAGCCACAACGCCAAGGCGGTCTACCAGTTCTACCTCGGCTGGTACGACGCCAACCCGGCGAACCTCCAGCCGTGGCCGCCGGCGGAGCGGGCGAAGCGCATGATCGCGGCGATGGGCGGCGCGAAGAAGGTGCTCGGCCTTGCCCGCAAGGCGATGGCGGCGGGGGATTACCGCTGGTCGAGCGACCTGCTCAGCCAGCTCGTGTTCGCTGAGCCCGCCAACGCCCAGGCCCGCGCGCTGCTGGCGGACAGCTTCGAGCAGCAGGGTTACCAGGCGGAGAGCGCGATCTGGCGCAACCAGTTCCTCTCCGCCGCGGCCGAGCTGCGCGCGGGCAAGCCGGCGGCCGGCAGCAGCGTCGCGCAGAACGAGCTGATCGCCGCCGTCCCCACCCCCCTGCTGCTCGACAGCGCGGCGACGCGGTTCGATCCGGCGAAGCTGGCGCGGCCGGTGCGCATCCAGCTCGTCCTCACCGACCGCGACGAGAGCGCCGGGATCGAGGCGGGGACGAGCGTCATGATCGGCCGCCCCGGCACGCTTTCCGGCACCCCCGACGCCACTCTCACCGGCCCGCGCCGGCTGGTCCTCGCGCTCCTGTTCCTCAAGATGCCGCTCAGCGCACTCCAGGCCGCCGGGCTCAAGGTCGAGGGCGACGCCGCCGCCGTCCAGGCCCTCGCCGACGCGCTCGATCCGCTTCCGGGGGCGTTCAACATCGCGGAGCCATAAACACCACCCGCCGCGTCCCCGCCCTTCGGCTGGCCGGCAGGCCGGCCGCTCAGGATAAACTTCCGGCCAATGGCCGGAAGGCGGGGACCTCCATCCTCCATGCGGACCGTAAACCGCGGGAGGCCCCCGCCTTCGCGGGGGCGCAGGGAGGGAGAGGTCCCCGCCTGCGCGGGGACGCGCGGGGTGTGGTGCAAAAAACGCTGTCCTACAGCCCCCGATCCGGTCCACTTGACCGGCTCCCTCCAGCCCGGGAGCCGCCGATGATCGACAAGTCCCGCCGCAAGCCCGCCCGCGGCACGCTGCCTGAATTCCTCCCCGTCCCCCGCCAGACCAGCCGGCATGATGGCTGGACCGAAGAGCGCCAGCGCGCCTTCATCGAGGCGCTGGCCGATACCGGCAGCGTCGCCTCCGCCGCCAAGGCGGTCAACATGAGCAGCGTCGGCGCGTACTACCTGCGCCGCCAGCCCGAGGCCGAAAGCTTCCGCAAGGCCTGGGAGGCCGCGCTCAAGCTCGGCATCCAGCGCCTGGAGGACGTCGCGATGGAACGCGCGCTCCACGGGGTCGAGGTGCCGGTCTACCACTTCGGCGCGGTGGTCGGCGCGCGGCGCGTGTACAACGACCGCCTGCTGATGTTCCTCCTCCGCAACCGCGCGAGCAAACGCTTCCGCGCCGACGCGTTGAACCACGACGCCCCCACCCGGCAGGAGCTGGCCAAGCTCAAGAAGCAGTGGCGCAAGGAGTGGGAGGCGGAGACCTTTACCGACGTCAGGACGGTGCGCGCCAGCATCGACCGCAAGGTCGAGGAGATCAAGCAGCGCGTCCTCGCCCGCCGCGCCGAGGAAGAAGCCGCGATGAGCGACGAGACCCGCGAACTCCAGCGCCGCTACGAGGAATCCCTCGCCCGCGACCGCGCCGCCCACGAGCAAACCCCACCCCTCGCCCTGGGCGCCCCCGAAGAGGACTGACCCAGATCCTCCCCCACCGGGGGGAGCCGCAGGCGTGGCCCTTGGGCCACAGCGGGACCACGCGAAGCGTGGTGGAGGGGTATCCTCCCCCTTGGGGGAGGGGGACCACCCGAAGGGTGGTGGAGGGGCACCCCGTGAACGCACCCCGCCATAAAACCGCCCGTCCTGAGCCTGTCGAAGGACAGTCCTTCTTGCGGCCACGCGCCAGCTAAGAACAAGGACGATCCTTCGACCCCCGCCTCCGCGAGGACAGGCAAGCTCAGGACAAGCGGAATTTGGAAAACACCGGAAATCCCCCCCAAACAGAAAGGCCCAACCCCATGACCCTCCGCCTGCTCCCCGACGACGCGCTGAAGACCGGCGACCCCGCCTTCACCCGCCACGCGCCCGAGCCGAGACCCGCCCGCCCCCGACACCCCACCCGCGCCCGCGGCCCCGCCTACGACGGAGAGGCCCGCGCGCTGGAACACGCGGCGGACTGGCTGGCACATGTGGAGGCGGGGCGGATGGGGTGAGGTTGTTCCGCGCAGCAATTCCCCGACTACCCGCCGCATCTTTCGAACGTCAAAGTAACGGCGGTTAAGAAGAAACCTCAAAATCTCCGTGAAGGTTGGGATTGCGGCGAGCGAGATAGAACGGTCATCCATCGACCTTAAACACGTTATTGAGCGAAGAATTCCGCCCAGAAATGACTTTGAGACACAGACGCAATTTTTGAAACTTCCAAAATCCAAAGATCATGGAAATTTCGAAAAAATTGTCTCAGTCAATGTTCTGATTATGTCAATAAGGCGCTTCGCCATACCATTGTTAGCGCGAAGAACTGTTATAAAATCACCACTCTCGTTCCGGTGTCTATAAAGCAAAACTTCCTCTCCTTGCCTGTAAATTATTGAGTACTTTGCTTCACCGGTCACATCATATTTGATCTTTGCCGAACTTTCGAGTATATCGATTATGCAATCGCGCTGACCTCTTGCGCCATCAGAGCTATCTTTGACGACAGTCTTCGATTTGTACGATATAAAGGTTAAATTACCACGACTCGATAGATCTTTTAAAATATTATATAGAGGCTCATGATCATAAATATAGCTGAAGTCGCCAGAGTATATCATTACTCGGTCGGCTCCACTCATAAACTCCGCCATCTTCTTCATATCTGTTTTGTCGTAACCAGATACGACATAATGTCTGAGATGCCCGTCACCCTTCGCAGCATCCCAAATCGGCTTAAAAAGGACAAAAATTAAAGAAACTATAGGGCCCAAGCGATTCCATAGAGCTGCACCACTTTGGTCGAGCAACCCGAAGCCAGTAGGATCCACCGACCCCACCCAAGCCGAGAATGCCACAATTAGAAAAAGGACCACGAGGACAATGGTTGCCAAAACTTGGCGCAAATTTCGCCATGCGCTCTGGCCTGCCGCCCAGCACCTAGCAAGCCATCCCAATACCATCTGTACCCCCCTAAGCAACTACCTGTAATTCAATATCTGCGACCGATCGCCGCGTTTTAGAGCTAACTAATTTTTTATCAGATATGCAAATGTTCCACCAGAACCTTCTATCAGACCTTCTGCATCTCCATCGATACTGAAATTTACCATCCCGGTCCGCACATTTATAGATATACTGTTGAAATAGAACTCCAGCCCCTTAATAAACCTTGGATGATCTATCAAAATAAAGGACTTAGATCTAGCTATAAGAGAATAAATATCCACATGCTCAATAGCAGCTTCAGATAAGCCATAGGAAGAAAAGCAAACTTTATCATCGCTATCAAAATCTGATACATTCCCAACTTGAAAATGCACATTGCCGATTGATAATCCCAGCCTTAAACTCTCCGCAATATCTAATTGATCTAGAGATTTATCAATACCAATAATCTTTACTTCAGGGAAACGCATAGCAAGGGCGAAACTAAAAGCCCCAGATCCACAGCCAAGGTCGTAAAATGGCATTAAGTTTTTTAATCTTTCACGAAACACCTCTAGTGCAATCAAGCATTTAAAAGTATTTTTGAAAAAGTATGAACGCGAAAAATCCAAGGAGTACTTTTGGCAATATCCTTGAGGTGGTAACGAAGGAATGTTCAAATCTTGACCGATTCTACCCCCAAGAACTTTTGCCACCTTGTCCTTTATTTCTGCAAGAAGATTAACGGCTGGCGCCACAATTTTCACTGGCAATAGTTGTCCGTTCATTCTCGCGTTAACGAGAATTTTCTGATTGAACGGATCAGTTTTTTTGATTGACATAGCCTATAGAGGTATCCGAATACAATTTTTGATGAAGATCTGGGATTACGGTGACAGTGTGATTACGGTGACAGGTTACTAAATCCCGAAACGCGCCGTCAGAACAGGCTACGCGCTCTGCCTGCGCAGTTGATCGGCGGAAATGTGCATCCGCTTCCCGCCCATCACCACGACTATCCCTGTCTCCGTCTGAATCGCCGTCCGTCGCGCAAGGTCGGCGGCGCGGGTGATTGCCGCCAGCGATGCCTGCAGTTTCGGGTTCCGGGCTTGAGAAAGTTCCGTTCGGTCCATCACCTTTGTCCCCATTCCAGCATCACTGGGGCCACGCCGCTGTTGTCGTACAGCACCCAGTCGTCGGCCGCCAGCTTGTAGTGGCGGTGGAAGTTGTCCAGCCCACTCGCAAACCGCCGGCGGATCACGGCTTCAGGGATATGGTGACCGCCCTGCCGCACGCGCAAGGCGACGCGCTCGATCGCCGTCTCGGCATCCGGCAGGCTAAGAAAATAGATGCTGACTTGGTAGCCGAGCGATCGCCAATGCCTGATCTGGCGCAGGTACCCGTGGCCTGACAGCGTGGTCTCCAACGCGAAGCTCTCGCGCCGGGCCACGCATGCGGCGATTTCTTCCAGCATCAGGCGGGCGGCCCGGACCGCCGCAGTCTCCGGCGCGAATGGCGCGAGACCGGCGGCGATCAGGTCGGCATTGATGAACCGGGGCAGGCCGGCCTCTTCGGGCAGGAACGAGCGCGCGAAGGTGGTTTTGCCCGCGCCGTTGGGGCCGGCGATAATAATGATCTGTTTGGTGGCGGGATCTGCCATGCTGCCTCTTTGCGGGAGTTGCGAGCTTTGCGCGAGACTTTTGTCCCGGGCTTGCGGCCAAATCTGCCGTCTGGAGGTGATCCCCCTCCGCGTCTCCGCGTCTCCGCGTGAACCAATCAAATGCCGCGTAAACCGCGGGCCCCCTCCACCACCCTTCGGGTGGTCCCCCTCCCCCGGTGGGGGAGGATCTTATTCTTCCCCCATCCTCAGCGCTGCAATGAACGCCTCCTGCGGGATCGACACGTTCCCATACTCCCGCATCCGCGCCTTCCCCTTCTTCTGCTTTTCCAGCAGCTTCTTCTTCCGGGTGATGTCGCCGCCATAGCACTTCGCGGTCACGTCCTTGCGCATCGCGCTGATTGTCTCGCGGGCGACGACCTTGCCGCCGATCGCGGCCTGGATCGGGATCTTGAAGAGGTGGCGGGGGATGAGGTCTTTCAGTCGCTCGCACATGTGGCGGCCGCGCGCCTCGGCGGCGCTGCGGTGGACGATCATCGAGAGCGCGTCGACCGGCTCGTTGTTGACGAGGATGCTCATCTTGACGAGGTCGCCCTCGCGCAGGCCGATCTGCTCGTAGTCGAAGCTGGCGTAGCCGCGGCTGATGCTCTTGAGGCGGTCGTAGAAATCGAACACCACTTCGTTGAGCGGCAGCTCGTAGGTCACCTGGGCGCGGCCGCCGACGTAGGTGAGGCCGGTCTGCACCCCGCGGCGGTCCTGGCAGAGCTTGAGGATCGAGCCGAGGTATTCGTCGGGCGTGTAGATCGTGCCCTTGATCCACGGCTCGTCGATCTGCTCGATCCGGCTGGGATCGGGGTAGTCGGCCGGGTTGTGGAGGAGGATCTCGCGGGCATCCTCGGTTTTGCTCTTGCGCAGCTGGATGCGGTAGACGACCGAGGGGGCGGTGGTGATGAGGTCGAGGTCGTATTCGCGGGAGAGGCGCTCCTGGATGATCTCGAGGTGCAAGAGGCCGAGGAACCCGCAGCGGAAGCCGAAGCCGAGTGCCGCGCTCGATTCCATCTCGAAGCTGAACGACGCGTCGTTGAGGCGGAGCCTGGCGATGCTTTCGCGCAGCTTCTCGAAATCGGCGGCGTCGGTGGGGAAGATGCCGCAGAACACCACCGGCTGGACTTCCTTGAAGCCGGGCAGCGGCTCGCTCGCGCCCTGCTTGACCGTGGTGATGGTGTCGCCGACGCGGGCCTGGGCGACTTCCTTGATCTGCGCGGTGATGAAGCCGATCTCGCCGGGGCCGAGCTCGGGCAGGTCGACGCGCTTGGGGGTGAAGCAGCCGACGCGGTCGATCAGGTGTTCGGTGCCGCCGGCCATGAACTTGACCTGGAGGCCCTTGCGGATCGACCCGTCGATCACCCGGACGAGGATGACCACGCCGAGGTAGGGGTCGTACCACGAGTCCACCAGCATCGCCTTCAGCGGCGCGGCGCGGTCGCCCGTGGGCGGGGGGATGCGGGTAACGACGGCCTCGAGCACCTCGGCGATGCCGATGCCGGACTTGGCGCTGGTCAGCACCGCGTTGCTGGCGTCGAGGCCGATGATGTCCTCGATCTCGGCCTTGACCTTCTCGGGCTCGGCGGCGGGGAGGTCGATCTTGTTGATGACGGGGACGATCTCGTGGTCGTGCTCGATCGACTGGTAGACGTTGGCGAGCGTCTGCGCCTCGACCCCCTGCGCGGCGTCGACCACCAGCAGCGCGCCCTCGCAGGCGGCGAGGGAGCGGCTGACCTCATACGCGAAGTCGACGTGGCCGGGGGTGTCCATGAGGTTGAGCTCGTACTCGAGCCCGTCCTGCGCGGTGTAGGCAAGGCGCACCGTCTGCGCCTTGATGGTGATCCCGCGCTCCTTCTCGATGTCCATGTTATCAAGGACTTGCGCCGACATCTCGCGCTCCGAGAGGCCGCCGGTGAACTGGATCAGCCGGTCGGCCAGGGTCGACTTGCCATGGTCGATGTGGGCAATGATCGAGAAGTTGCGAATGCGGGCCATGTCCATCATGCCGCGCCGTTAGCAGGGGCGCGCGGCAATGTCATCCGGGGCGGTCCGGAGGGTTACACAGGGTGACACGTGTCACCCTGGCGTAACCGATGCTTTCCCTTGAAATTCTGACACTTGGCTGAGCCCGGACAGGGTTGCACGGATGCAGGGAAATCACTGCGCCGACGATTTCAAAGACCGGATCGAGGACCTAGCTCCCTGCAGTCATGTAGGACAGCGAATAGCGTCGATTACGGGTGCCGCAGCAGTCCCCAGCCCCGAATGCACAGAGCCAGCATCACGGCATTGCCGGCAACGTCGAGCAGGATGAGCGCGTTGAACAACGGCTCGACAAAATAGAACCACCAGTCGAACACGAAGAACGGCATCAGCGCCACGGCGTAGGCAAGGAACGTCGCAGCGGTGAAACGCGCCGTCATCGCGAACAGCCCGGCGATGCACGCCTGCGCTCCGAAAGCGCCCATCGCAACGAGGGCCAGAAGGCTGTCGGACTGGTGCTCGTGCCGCACCGTCAGGGCGATCACGCTACCCGGGGCGATGAGGCTCCATCCACCCAGACTCAGGAACACCGCACCGATCAACCGTTGCAGCCGCAGCGCCTTGACTTGCTCCTTTGTCATCCGCCCCCTCCCCGCGTCGGGGCAGAATAGGCTCACGCGGCTTCGAGTTCCAGCCGGTTGCGGCCCTTGGCCTTGGCCAGCGCGAGCGCCATCTCGGCGCGGCGGATGGTGTCGTCGACCGACGTGCCGATCCGCGCCACGCCGGCGCTGGCGGTGATGGGGATGGCCGGTCCGCCCTGCCCGCCGAGCTCGGCGATGCTGGCGACGATGCGCCGGCACAGTGCCGCGGCCTGCGCCGGGTCTGCGCCGGAGAGGATCACGCCGAGGCTTTCCCCGCCGATCCGGCTGATGATGTCCTTCTCGCGCAAGGAGGCCTTGAGGAAGCTGGCGAAAGCGATCAGGACATCATCGCCGACCGAGTGGCCGTAAGTCAGGTTGATGGCCTTGAAGTGATCGATGTCGAAGATCGCCAGGCACCCGGGTTCGGCATCGTCGATCAGGTGGCGGAGCATCGCGGTGCAGGCGGCGCGGTTGGACAGGCCGGTCAGCGGGTCGGTCATCGTCGCGACGAACAGGCGGCGCTCGAACGCCTTCCTCTCCTCGATGCTGCGCATCACCGAAAGCACGCCGCAGGCCTCGTCCTCGCCCTTCACCGCGCGCATGCGGATCTCGAACCAGTGCTCGCCGCCATCGGCGCAGCGGGCGGGAAACTCGGTCCAGCTCGGATCCTCGGCCCCGGCCGAGACGAGCCGGTGCTTGGCCCGCAGCGCGCGGGCGTGGCCGGGCTGGACGAGATCGACGAGGTGGCGACCGAAAAGCTCGTCCGACGGGGGGAGCCCGAGGCTGGCGATGGCGGCCGAGGCGTGGCGGATGAAACCGCCCGCGTCGGTACGCAGGATCACATCGCTCGTGTCGTCAGCCAGCAGTCCATACAGCGCCGCCCCTTCCTGGGGCGTGAAAGACAGATCCATTCGCAACGATTCCCCGGTTACGACCCCGGAGTCCGCCCCGCCGCAAATCCGGCAAGACGCCTCCTTTTGCCCCTTCACGCAATGGGAGGCAGATCGTAAGCGGCGTTAGCTAATCCGTCTAACTATCTGATTCTCATTGCCTTTAATGGATACCGGTGAGTTCCCGTAGTTGGAAGCAGTTTTTGCACGGACCATCGCAAGATTGCTTTATGTTAGCCTTCTCACAGGTCGATCATGATGCGCACGCGGTCGCCCTGGACCCCGAACGCGGCCGCAATCTGGTTACGTGCGCGGGCAACGAGCTCACTTCCCCCGCCCTCCCCGGAGCCGAGCACCAGCGTCTGCGCATCGACGCCCAGAACCTCGGCGAGGGGTGCGATCCGGGCATCGACCGGACGCGCCTTGCCCTGCTCCCACGCCCACACGGTTGGCTTGCTGACGCCCAGCCGCCGGGCGAGTTCGGACAGCGTCAGCCCTCGCTCGCGGCGCAATGCCTGGATGCGACTGCCCAGAACCGCCGCCGCACTGCGCCCTGCGATCCGCGTAGCAGAAGTGAGTTCGGGCGACGCGCCGACGGCACTGCGCAGCTGCGCCGCGCTCAGTACCGCTTGCGAGACGGGGGTGAGGAACGCGCAGCCGAACAGCCGCCCGCTCGCCCAGACCACTTCGGCCGGGACTTCTCCTGCTTCGGGAAGGTCGATGGCGATGGTCTCGCCCGGCTCCAGCGGCGTGGCGGACTCGAGCAGTGCCCCGCTTGCCGAGAGGTTATGGATGGTCACCTGCGCCTCGCCGGCCGCCGTCTTGCCGCGCGCTTCGAGCCGCACCGTGCGGCGCGGCTGGCGCGGATTGTCTGCCGCAGCCGCGTCGGCACGTGTCTCGAAATGCCCGTCAATCGCCATGCGCGTCTCCTTGGCCCATGGAGTCGCGCCCAACTGGTTAAGTTCGCGTTAGAAGAATGGGTTAACCGACTTTGCGCTGGACGACCGGTGCTTCGGACACGACCTGCTGCGCGCGCCCGGCGACGGCGGCGATGCGGCCGTCCTCGTCCAGCCGCAGCGGCATCGAGAATTCGACGCCCATCCGGTCCTCGGTGCTCCACCGGGTCGTCGCGGTGACAATGTGGCCGTCGGACAGGGCGACGCGGAAGATGGTCCCCGCCGGCACGTTCCACAGCCCTTCGATCAGCGCCCCGGTCTGCGAGATGTTGCGGATCATCCCGTGGTAGCGGTGGCCACCGTGCTCCATCTCGACCTTGCGCAGCATCGACTGGCGGTGCGCCCGCGACGAACGCGGTCCTTGGGCGATGGCGATGAGTCCCGTCGCGAGCCGTGTCGTGGCGTTCGCAGCGGACAGCGGTCGCTCGTAAATATAGCCCTGGACATGGCTGACCCCGAGCATCCGGATCAGGTCGAGCTCGTCGAGCGTTTCGACCCCTTCCGCGGTCGTCTCCATCCCCAGAGCCTCGGCAAGGCTGACGATCGAGGCGATGATCGCGCCATTGCGGCTGCCCGGCTGGGTCGCGCCGCGCACGAAGCCCTGGTCGATCTTGATCTTGTCGAACGGCGCGGTCTTCAGGTAGCCGAGCGAGGAATAGCCGGTGCCGAAATCGTCGAGCGCAAGGCGGACGCCGATCGCCTTGAGCGCCTTGAACATCGCCTCGGTGCCGTCGTCGTCGTTGAGGAAGACGCTTTCGGTAATCTCCAGCTCAAGCCGTTCGGGCGCGACCTGGGCCTGGGCCAGGGCGTTGGTGACAATGGCCGGCAACGACGGATTGGCGAACTGCAGCGGCGAGACGTTGACCGCAACTCGGACGTTCTCCGGCCATTCGGCGAGGTGCTGGCAGGCGTTGCGCAGCGCCCACTCTCCGATCACCGCGATCAGTCCGGCGTCCTCGGCGATCGGGATGAACTTGTCCGGGCTGATCCAGCCGAGCTGCGGATGCTTCCACCGCAGCAGGGCCTCGAATCCGGTGATCTTCTCGGTCGAGGTGTGGACCACCGGCTGGTAATAGAGCTCGAGCCCGCCGTTCGCGACCGCATCGCGCAAGTCCTCTTCCATCTTGCGCCGTTCCTCGGCGTCGGAATGGAGATCGGGAGCATAGAAATGAAACCGCCCGCGGCCGCCGTCCTTGGCGGCATAGAGCGCCAGGTCGGCATTGCGGATCAGGGCCTCGCTGGTCACCCCGTCGTCCGGGGCGAGCGCGATCCCGACAGAGGCACCGATCATCACCCGGCTGCCCTCGATCGAGTAGGGCTGCGACAGGCTTTCGATCACCTGCCCGGCGAGATGGCCGAGCTGGGCGCGGTCGATCTTGCCGGGGAGGATGACCTTGAACTCGTCACCGCCCAAACGACCGACCCGGCCCTGTTTGCCGATCACCCGCTCCAGCCGCTGGGCGACCTGCTTGAGCAGGCTGTCGCCGGCCGGATGCCCGAGCGTGTCGTTGACCTGCTTGAAGCGGTCGAGGTCGAGCAGGAAGACCGTGCAGGCCCGGTGGTGAAGCTGCGGCGCGGTGAGGATCTTTTCCAGCGTCTGCGACATGCGGAAGCGGTTGGACAGTCCGGTCAGCGAGTCGAAGTGGGCGAGCCGGCTGGCGTGCTCCTGCGACCGGCGCTTCTCGGTCAGGTCTGCGCCCGAACCGCGGAAGCCCTGAAAGTTGTTGAAGGCATCGAAGGCAGGGCGACCGGTGATCGACCAGAAGCGCTCCTCCTCGTCCGGGCAGGCGGCCCGGACCGCGAGGTCGGTGAACGAGGAGCGCGCGGAGAGGTGGAACGCCAGGGTCCGCTCGCCCTCGCCCGACTGCTCGCGCAGGTCGAACAGTTCGGTGAACGGGCGGCCGATCAGCTCCTCGACCCGCTTGCCGACGATGGCCGCGACCGGCGACGAGAGATAGGTCAGCGCCCCGCGCCGGTCGGTCTCCCAGAACCAGCCCTGTCCGGTCTCCTCGTAGTCGGCGAGGATTTCTTGCGCGCGGTTGCGGATGCGTTCCTCGTAATCGACCTTTTGGCGCAGCTTCGCGTCGACGTCGGACTGGCGGATGTAGGCGACGAGCCCGATAACCGAGCCGATCCCGATCGAGATAAATCCGCCCATCGTGCTGGTCACACACGTGACCCCGGTCCACAACGCCACCTGCACCGCGATCATGCCTGCCAGCCGACCGGATTCGATCACCGTCGCAACGAGGACGAGTACGACCAGCGCCGACAGCCCATAGCTCCACGGCAGGCTGCCTTCGACGCACCACAGGCCGATTGCCGTCCCGAACAGGAACAGCGGCAGGGCCACGACAAGACCCATCACCAGCATCCGCTGCCCGGTGCCGCTGGCGAAGCGCCGCTCGATGTCGCTGACGAGGTGAGTCGAGCCGGCGAGCAGGAACGACGGGATCAGCAGGATCGCCGGAACCACCGGCGGGACGCTTCCCGAAACAAGGCACAGCGCGATCGCCATGACCGCGATGATGAGCGCGACCTGCGGCCATTCGCGGGCCACGAGCCGCTCTTCGTCGCGGCCGGTGAACTTGAAGAACTGGTCCTCGGGGGCGGCGCCGGAGATCCGCTCGACGCGGCGATGCGTACGCGCGAAGTCGCGTCCCGGAACCGGGGTGGGCGGATCCTGCCCCTCGGACAACGGCGGCATGTGCGCGGACATGGCCGGACGCTACGCCCTGCAGATTTGAGAAACGGTTAAGGCGTCCGGCCATAACATCATCGCCCTGCCGTGATTTCGGCGCTCCGGGCAGGGCCGGATGGTTATCGATGGTTAGCCTTTTGCTGCACCTGCGAAGGTGCTAGAGGCGTCGCTCTGGCACTCCGGGGGCATGGCGCAGATGGCGGAACCGACCGCGCAATACAGCATGATCGGCGTCGGCGGACGGCGCTTGCGGGCGGCCGAGTGGCACGCCGACGCTCCGGCGGACCGCGCCCCGCTGCTGCTCCTCACCGGCATCGGGATGAACCTCGAGCTGTTCGAGCCCGTGGCCGCCGCGTTCCCGGGTCGGCGGATCGTCGGCTTCGACATGCCCGGGATCGGCGGCTCGCCCGATCCGATCGTGCCCTACACCATGCCCTCGATGGCGCTGGTCGCTGCCGCGGTGCTCGACCACTTCGGTATCGAGCAGGCCGACATCATGGGGATGAGCTGGGGCGGCGCGCTCGCCCAGCAGTTCGCGTTCCAGCACCGCCATCGCACCCGCCGCCTCGTGCTTGTCGCCACGAGCGCGGGCGTGACGATGGTCCCGGGCAACCTTTCGGTTCTGCGCCACCTGCTCGACCCGCGCGAGTACACCGTCGAGAAGACGCTCAAGCGCAACCTCGCCGCGCTTTACAACGGCGGCGGTTCGGACGATCCGGTGTCGCTCAACGCCGCCCGCCCGCCCTCGCCGCTCGGCTGGAGCTACCAGCTCGCGGCCTTCTCGCTGTGGTCGAGCCTGCCGTTCCTGCCGCTGCTCGACCTGCCGGTGCTGGTCATGGGCGGGGAGGACGACCAGATCGTCCCGCCCGCCAACGTCCAGGCGCTGGCCTGTGCGATTCCTCGCGCACGGCTCGAAATGTTCGAGCGCGGCGGGCACCTGTTTCTCCTGTCGCAGCGCGCACGGTTCACCCGATTGCTTGGCGAATTCCTCGACAGCCCACAGGCTGGGGAATAACCCGGCATAGCGCTTCCCTTTTGCCGTCAAGGCGATAGCATCCCGCCCAAACGACAGGCTGGAGAGCGCATGCGGCATATCGCGATCATCGGGTCGGGGCCGGCGGGATACTACACCGCCGAAGCCGCCCAGAAGCAGTGGGGCGACGAAGTCAGGGTCGACATTTTCGACATGTTGCCGGTCCCCTACGGCCTGATCCGCTTCGGCGTCGCGCCCGATCACCAGTCGATCAAGGCCGTCTCCCGCCGCTACGAGGCGACCGCGCTGTCCGACAATGTCCGCTTCGTCGGCAACGTCATGGTCGGGCGGGACGTCTCGATCGCCGAGCTCGGCGAGCTGTACGACGCGGTGGTCCTTGCCACCGGGGCGCCGCGCGACCGGCCGCTGGAGATGCCCGGCGACCACCTCGCCAACGTGTTCGGATCGGCGGCCTTCGTCGGCTGGTACAACGGCCACCCGGAGTTCGCCGAGCTCGCCCCCGACCTGACGGGCAGGACCGCGGTGGTCATCGGCATGGGCAACGTCGCGCTCGACGTGACGCGCATCCTCTCCAAGACCCGCGAGGAATTCGGCGGCAGCGACATCGTCGCCCACGCGCTCGACCGGCTGATGGGCTCCAAGCTCGAGCGCATTGTCATCCTCGGCCGGCGCGGGCCGCACCAGATCATGATGACGCCCAAGGAGCTGGGCGAGCTCGGCCACCTCAGCCGCGCCGCGCCGCGCGTCGATCCCGCCGACCTTCCGGAAGAGGGCGAGGACGCGCTGCTCGAACCCGGCATCCGCAAGTCGGTCACCCACCTCCGCTCGTTCGCCGCGATCCCCGAAAGCCACCGCGCCGACCTGCCGCTCGAGGTGGAGTTCGACTTCTTCGCCGCGCCCAAGGCGCTGCTCGGCGAAGGCCGGGTCGAGGCGGTCGAGGTCGAGCGGACGAAGCTCGAGGGCGGCCGCGCCGTCGGGACCGGCGAGTTCTATGAAATCCCGGCCGATCTCGTGGTCTCCTGCATCGGCTACCAGACCTCGCCGATCCCCGGCGTGCCGTTCGACGAGCGGCAGGGGCGCTTCGCCAACGACGAAGGCCGCATCCTGCCGGGGCTGTACTGCGTCGGCTGGTCGCGGCGCGGCCCCTCCGGCACGATCGGCACCAACCGCCCCGACGGCTTCGGGGTCATCGAGAAGATCGCCGAGGACCTCGCCTCGGGCGCGCTCGGCCACGGCGGCAAGCAGGGCCGCCCCGGCTTCGACGCACTGGCCGAGCAGCGCGGGCTCGACATCGTCACCTTCCGCGACTGGAAGCGGATCGAGGAAGCCGAAGCCGCCCGCGCCCGCGAAGGCGCCCCGCGCGAAAAGTTCGTCGACATCGCCGAGATGATCCGGGCCAAGGGGTGAGCGGCCGGCAGCACGTGCTTCGACAAGCTCAGCACGAACGGGTTCGGGTGGACGGGGAAATGACCTGCATATTAAACTCCGCTCGTCCTGAGCCTGTCGAAGGGCCGTTTTTCCTTCCGCAGCGCCCGCAGAAAGGGCTGTCCTTCGACAAGCTCAGGGCTGACGGGTTCAGAGGAAGCAGCTAGCCCCCAAGTTGACGCGAAACCGGCCGGCAGCGCACCGCCCCCGCCCCACCCCGGATCGCGCCCCCGGCAGAGCCGATCGAACCGTGCCAGCAGCCGCAAAAGCGAGCTGTTACAGGATCTTGGCTCTAGCGCGACGAGCAACCCGCGATGCACCACCGGGCGCACCAGCCCGCCCTGCGCGCGCAGTCCGAGCGCCCCGTGTGTGACCTTCCGCTGTCCGGCGTCCCCGCGCCCGGCCACGCGGTCCCACGCGGCGGCGAAACTCTCCGCCCCGGCCCGCCGCCGCAGCCGGTAGGCGGTCTCCCGCGCCATCCCCACGACACGTGCCGCCGCCCGCACCGACCCGCTCCGCGCCAGCGCGACAAGGAACCCCGCCTGCCGCCACGGCGTCCACCCATCGGCGCGGGACCGCAGCGGCACGGGCACGAAAGCAGGGATACGGGGCCGGCGGCGGGCGCGGCGTGAAGGTCGGGAGGCGGGAGCGTTCATCCCGCAGGTTACGGCAGATTTGCGCGGTGTAGGAAAGCGCGGGGCCTTTCAGGCCTGCGCGGCCTGCCCCGGCCGGCCCGCCCGTGCCGTCCTCACCCGCCGCCGCCAGCGGTTGAGCGGTTCATCGACCCAGCGGCCGAGCGCCCACGACACGGCCAGCAGCGCAGGGATCACCGCGATGACCAGCGCCGGTTCCGCCCCCGCCCCGCGCAGCGCCATCAGCACCGGGAAGTGGACCGCGTAGAGCGGGTAGGACAACGCGCCCAGTTCCTCGGCCAGCGTCCCGGCCGCCGCTTCCACGCCCAGCATCACCAGCACCGGAAACAGCACGACGACGCAAGTAAGGTCATAGGCGGCGTAGCCGTCACCGTCCGGGAGCCAGTCGCTGGGCAGGTTGATCACCATGATCAGCACCGCCACCGGGAACCACAGCGGCAGTCGCGGCATCCGGTGCCGCCAGCGACCCTCGACCCGGTGGAGCCAGACGCCGAGGAAGAACCCGAAGCCGACGCGGGCAAAGGCCCAGACGAAGCTTTCGCGCGTCCACCCGGCGTCGATGCTGCCGAAGTGGTGGGCGGTCAGCACCAGACCTGCGGCGGACAGCGCCGCGATGCCAAGCAGGACGCGGGTTCCCAGCCATGGAAGCAGCACCGCATGGACGACATTGGCGACCAGTTCGTGGACGATCGACCACTGCGCTCCGTTGAAGGCGAACGTCGCCGGGCCAGCCAGCAGCGGGATCAGCAGCAGCTGGCCGATGATCGCCCAAGCCAGCGTCACCTCGTCCATCGGCGAGACGCCGTGCGCGCCGCCAAGGTAGAGCGCGATCCCGAGCAGCCCGCCCGCGAACAGCATCGGGTAAAGCCGCTCCAGCCGCACCCGGACATAGCCCGCAAGGTCCAGCCCGCCGCCCGCCGCGCCGCGCCGCAGCGCCGGCTCGTAGCTGCGCGCGATGACATAGCCCGACAGCAGGTAGAACAGGTCGACCGCAAGGTAGCCATGCGCGACCGGCAGCGCGGCGAGGTGGGCATGCATCGTCATGACGCCGATCGCCGCCACACCGCGCAGGCCGTCCAGCCCGGTCAGTCGTCCCCCGCTCATCGTGCGGCACATAGACCGGCAAGGGTTAAGAGGCGGTTGGCCTAAGACGCCACCCCATTGTTCCGACCGGTATAATATGCTTCCCTCCCCGCAATCGTCCGACTCCGCGAAGAGTCGGGCACGCGAGAGGAGAGACCGCCATGCCCGCCTATGACCTGATCATCCGCAACGGGACCATCGTCGATGGCACCGGAAACCCACGCTATTCGGGCGATATCGCGGTCAAGGACGGGCTGATCGCGGCGGTCGGCAACGTGCGCGGGGACGCGACGGAGGAGATCGACGCGACGGGGCGGATCGTCGCGCCGGGCTGGGTCGATGCGCACACGCATTACGACGGGCAGGCGACCTGGGACCAGGAAATGGCGCCCTCCTCGTGGCACGGCGTCACCACGGTGATCATGGGCAACTGCGGGGTCGGCTTCGCTCCCGCCGCGCCCGACCGGCACGACTGGCTGATCGGGCTGATGGAAGGGGTCGAGGACATTCCCGGCACCGCGCTGGCCGAAGGGATGACGTGGGACTGGGAGACCTTCCCCGAATACCTCGACGCGCTCGAACGCCTGCCGCGCACGGTCGACGTCGGCACCCACATCCCCCACGGCGCGGTCCGTGCCTATGTCCTGGGCGACCGCGAGCAGCCCGGCGCGGTGCCGACCGACGAAGACATCCGCCAGATGTCGGCCATCGTCGAGGAAGCCATGCACGCCGGCGCACTCGGATTTTCGACCAGCCGCACGGTGATCCACAAGTCGGTCGACGGCGAGGTTGTCCCCGGCACCACCGCCACCGCCGAGGAGCTGATCGCGATCGGCAGGGCGATGGGCCGGGCCGGGTTCGGGGTGTTCGAGCTCGCCAGCGACCTCAAGCGCGAATGGAACGAGTTCGAGTGGATGGGCGCGGTCAGCCGCGAAACCGGCCTGCCGGTGGCCTTCGCCGCGCTCCAGTCGATCGCCAAGGAACTGCCGCTGTCCGAACAGATCGCCGAGATGGAGCGCCAGAACGCGCTTGGAGCGAACATCCACGCGGCGATCGCGCTGCGCGGCAACGGCATCGTCATGGCGTGGCAGGGCACGGTCCACCCGTTCCGCTTTCGCCCGAGCTACAGGGCGATCGAAAGCCTGCCGTGGGCCGAACAGTTCGCGAGGATCCAGGACCCGGCGTTCAGGGCGCAGCTCCTGTCCGAAGCCAACGAATACCCCGAAAGTGACATCATCCACCTGCTGCGGATGATCGGCGAAGGCTGGTACGGCCAGTTCGAGATGGACCCCGACTTCGACTATGAACCCGGCCCCGACGCCAGCATCGCCGCGCGCGCCGCGGCGGCGGGCAAGACGCCGGACGAATACGCCTATGACCTGCTCAGCGCCGACGACGGAACCGGGTTCATCTACCTGCCGATCCTCAACTACGCCGACGGCAACCTCGACTTCCTCGAAGAGCTGCAGACCCGTGACGACTGCTTCAACTCGCTGTCCGACGGCGGCGCGCACTGCGGCACGATCTGTGACGCGGCGAGCCCCACGTTCATGCTCCAGCACTGGGTCCGCGACCGCAAGCGCGGCGCGGGCAAGCCGGGCGGGCGCATCACGCTGGAAAACGCGGTCAAGCGCCAGTGCCTCGACACCGCGCGGCTCTATGGCCTCAACGACCGTGGTGTGATCGCGCCGGGCTACCTCGCCGACCTCAACGTGATCGACTTCGAGGGGCTGAAGCTGGGCAAGCCGTGGCTGGCGTTCGATCTTCCCGCCGGCGGCAAGCGCCTGCTCCAGAAGGCCGAGGGCTATGACGCGACGATCAAGGGCGGCGTGGTCACGTTCCGCAAGGGCGAATGGACCGGCGCAACCCCCGGCGGCGTGATCCGCGGGCCCCAGCGGGCGGACATGCTCGAAGCGGCGGAGTAGGAAATACATTGGCGTCCCCGCGCAGGCGGGGACGCGGTTTCCTCAGGGCCGGACAACCACCCCCGCCCCCGGATCGCCCTTACCGGCAAGGATCTCCGCGAACGCTGCCTGCGCTGCCGCCAGCCCGGTGCGCTCGTCGATCCGCACGGCATCGCCGACTTCGCCGATGAAGCGCGCCCAACTCGCCGCGATGGCTTCGCCGAACGCCTTCGGGCCCAGTTCGGCGATGGCGGCGACGGCATGGTCGGGGGCGAAGAACAGGGTCGGCGTCGGCCCCGGGATCGGCCCGTTGTCGCGGCCAAAGCCCTCGCCGACGTGCGTCGCACCGACGGTGCAGGAATACTGCAGGTTGTCCCCCAGTGCAGTGTGGACTGCGTGGAGAACCGCCGCATTGCCGGCGAAATCGACGGACACCGACGGCCTTTGCGGCATCCGGCCCACATCGGCATAGGCCAGGACCTCGTCGTAAAATCCCGAGGCGCGGACGAAGTCGACGTTGCCTGGCGAGGTCAGGCCGATCCGCCGGGCCTGGGGCGAGCGGCCGCGCGCGACACTCGCCAGCGCCAGCGCGGTCTTCGACGAGGCCGAGGTGATCACCACCTGCTCCGCACCGAACCAGCCCTCGCGGCGGAACATCGATTCAATCAGGAACCCGGTCTTGAACAGCGGCCCGAAGATCATCCGCTCCGCCTCGCGCGCCGGGTCGTGCTCGGGATCGGCCGCGAGGCGGCTGTACTGGTTGTAGATCGGGCTCATCGGCTGGCGGTGAGTGGCGGTGTCGAGGAACCCGCCCGGCGTAACATTGCCCGGCACCACGTCGAGGTGGCTGGCCATCGGCAGGTAGCCATAGACACGCTCGCCGACCGCAATGTCCGGATGGCGGCTCTCCGTCACCACGGCATGGCCCCACATCGGGACCACGCCCCACTCGCCCTCGCCCGGGAAGAAGTTCCAGTAGCCGAAGGCATCGCCGACCACCGCGTAGGTCACATTGTTGGCGGTGACCGAAAAGCTCTCGATCCGCAGCCGCACCGCGCCCTCCGGCAAAGGCGGGAGATCGGCATCGACGATCCGGGAGCGGGCAAGGTCGCCCCTGGCGATCTGGACGGTCTGCGGCATCGATCTCTCCCGAAAGCAGAAGGGCGCACCCTGCGGCGCGCCCTTGCAATGTTATCGCTTGGTGGAAGGCGCGCCCATCACACCCGCATCGGCATCAGCACATAGAGCGCGGGGCTCTTCTCGTCCTGGCGGATCAGCGTGGGCGCGCCGGCGTCGGCGAGGTGGAGTTCCACCGTGTCGCCCTCGATCTGGCTGAGGATGTCCTTGAGGTAATTGGCGTTGAAGCCGATCTCGAACCCCGGCGCGGTATAGGCGGCGGCCAGTTCCTCGGCCGCGGTGCCGTTGTCCGGGCTGGTGACCGAGAGGGTGACCTTGTCGGTCTCCAGCGCCATCTTGACCGCGCGGGTCTTTTCCGTGGCGATCGTGGCGACGCGGTCCACGCCCTGGAAGAAGCTGCGCGGATCGAGCCTGAGCAGCTTGTCGTTGCCGGTCGGGATCACGCGGCTGTAATCGGGGAAGGTCCCGTCGATCAGCTTGCTGGTCAGCACCACGCCGTGCTCGCCGCCGAGGGTGAAGCGCACCTTGCTCGCCGACAGGTCGACCAGCACGTTGGTGTCGAGCGCTTCCTCGAGCAGCTTGCGCAGTTCGGCGACGCATTTGCGCGGCACGATCACGTCGGGCATCCCCTCGGCCCCGTCGGGGCGCTTGAGGGTGAAGCGGGCGAGGCGATGGCCGTCGGTCGCGGCGGCCTTCAGTTCCTCGTCGGTGACGTGGAGGAAGATGCCGTTGAGATAATACCGCGTCTCTTCGGTCGAGATTGCGAAGCGGGTGCGGTCGATCAGCTGGGCGAGCAGGCTGGCCGGGACCTCGAACGAGGTCGGCAGGTCGCCCTCGACGATCACCGGGAAGTCGTCGCGCGGCAGGGTCGGCAACTGGAAGCGGCTGCGCCCGGCCTTGACCACCATGCGGTTGTCGGCCGTCTCGAAGCTGACCTGGCTGCCGTCGGGCAGCTTGCGGGCGATGTCGAACAGGAGGTGCGCGGAGACGGTGATCGCGCCCGCGCTCTCGACCGAAACCGCCGCCATCGTCTCGACGATCTGGAGGTCGAGGTCGGTCGCCATCAGCCGTACCGAATTGTCGGGCGCGGCCTCGATCAGCACGTTCGAGAGGATCGGAATGGTGTTCCGCCGCTCGACCACCGATTGCACGTGCGAAAGGCAACGCAGCAGGGTGGCGCGTTCGATGGTGGCCTTCATGGTCTTTCGTGTCCCCCCAACGGGCTGTCAGCACGGCCCAGGCGCGGAATCGCGCAAGCGGCCGAAGGTTCGAGCCCAAGTCTTAGCGTTGGCCGTGCCAGCGGCAAGCGCGAAGCCGGCAAAGCGCCGGGAACCTGTGCATAAGCGGGCCGAAAACCCTTACGAGATCATCGCCATGCCGCCGTTCACGTGCAGGGTCTGGCCGGTGATGTAGCCCGCCTCCCTGCTGGCGAGGTAGGCGACCGCGGCGCCGATGTCCTCGCCCTCGCCCATCCGGCCCATCGGGATGCGGGCGTTGAGCGCGTCCTTCTGGGCGTCGGGCAGCACGTCGGTCATCGCGGTGCGGATGAAGCCGGGGGCGACGCAGTTGACGGTGATCCCGCGGGTGGCGAGTTCCTGCCCGAGGCTCTTCGACATCGCGACGAGGCCGCCCTTGGCCGCCGCATAGTTGACCTGCCCCGGGTTGCCGGTCGCGCCGACGACGCTGGTGATGGTGATGATCCTCCCGAAGCGGGCCTTCATCATCGGCTTGGCGCTCGCGCGCATCAGCCGGAATGCCGCTTCGAGGTTCACCCGGATCACCGCGTCCCACTCCTCGTCCTTCATCCGCATGGCGAGGTTGTCGCGGGTGATGCCGGCGTTGTTCACCAGGATGTCGATCTTCCCCAGCGTATCGACCGCGGCGGGGACGAGGTGTTCGACCTGCTCGCTGTTCGAAAGATCGCAGGTGATCTCGACGTGGTCGTGGCCGTAGGTGTCGTTGAGCTCCTCACGGAAGGCGCGGAGCTTGGCCGGGTTGGTCCCCGAAAGCGCCAGCCGCGCGCCCTGGCGGGCCAGCGCATGGCTGATCGCAGACCCGATACCCCCGGCAGCGCCGGTCACGAGGGCGGTCATCCCGGTGAGGTCGAAAAGGCGGTGTTCCATCTTATTCTCCAGAATTTGCTCGCGCAGAGATCGCAGAGGACGCAGAGTTTTCAGTGGCGGCTTCGTAGTTATTGACCAGCCGGCGAATGCCTTCTTTCATCGTGAGGCCGGAAAAATTCAGAAGCAACCCAACGGGCTGCTTCAGGAGCCGCAGATATGTAAGCAACTGCTTGGCATGCAGCTTTGCCAATTGCTCGACCGATTTGATCTCCACCACCAACACACCTTCGACGAGCAAATCCACTCTAAAGGCATTTTCGAGCCGAAGGCCGTCGTACTCGATCGCTACGGGCACCTGCCGCGCCACGGCGAATCCCCGGCGTTCCAAGCTCGCTGCGAGCACCGTCTCGTAAACGCTTTCAAGCAGCCCAGGGCCAAGCTCCCGATGGATCCGAATTGCTTCGCCAACGACGGCGGACGTTAGATCGTTGATATCGATCATACCCCTCTGCGTCCTCTGCGGTCTCAGCGCGAGTCCTATTAGAGCACAGCCGCCAAAGCCTCGATCTCCGCCATGCCCACGACGCTGGTCACTTCGACCTCGCCGGCGGAGCGGGAGATCATCGGGCCGACGACCTTGCCGCCCAGTTCGACGAAGCGCTCCACCCCGGCGGCTTTCATCGCGATCGCGCTTTCGCGCCAGCGGACGCGGCCGGTGACCTGTTCGACGAGCAGGCGGCGGACTTCGGCGGGATCGGTGACGATCGATGCGGTGACGTTGGCGAACAGGGCAACGCGCAGCGGGCCCGGCGGGGTCTTCTCCAGCGCCTCGGCCATCGCGTCCGCCGCGGGGGCCATCAGCGGGCAGTGGAATGGCGCGGAGACGGGGAGCAGCACGCCGCGCTTGATGCCGTGGTCCTTGACCATGGCGATGGCCCGCTCGATTGCCGCCTTGTGGCCCGACAGCACCACCTGCCCCGGGTCGTTGTCGTTGGCGACGGTGCAGACGTCTCCCTCAGCGGCAGCGGCCGCCAGCGCGGTCGCCTTGTCGATGTCGGCGCCGAGCAGCGCGCACATCGCGCCTTCGCCCACCGGCACCGCCGCCTGCATCGACTGCCCGCGCAGCTTGAGCAGCCGGGCCGTGTCGGACAGGCTGAACGCACCCGCGGCGCAGAGCGCGGTGTATTCGCCGAGGCTGTGCCCTGCGACGAAGTCGGCCTTGTCGGCCAGCGCGATCCCGCCTTCCTTCTCGAGCACCCTCAGGACCGCGATGGCATTGGCCATGATCGCCGGCTGGGCATTTTCGGTCAGGGTCAGAAGGTCTTCCGGCCCTTCCTTCATGATCTGGAAGAGCTTCTGGCCGAGCGCGTCGTCGACTTCCTCGAACACCTCGCGCGCGGCGGTACTGGCTTCGGCCAGCTCGACGCCCATGCCGACCTTCTGGCTGCCCTGCCCGGGGAACACGAATGCACGCATGACTAATCTCCTTGTTCAGTCCCCCTCCCGCTCGCGGGAGGGGTCAGGGATGGGCCTGTGTCGGGCTTATGCCCACCCCCGGCCCCTCCGGCGAGCGGGAGGGGAGTTCACCCGCGCCCTAGCGGCGCTCGCGTTCAGCCCGCAAGCCCGAAGGGCACGATCCTGTTGGCGGCGTCATGGCCGATGTCGGCCCCGCGGAAGAACGGGATCCCGGCGCGGCGGCACCAGTGGCGGCCGATCTCTTCCGCCGTCGCCCCGAACGGGCGGTCGTTCTCCGGCACGTCGCCGATCCGGCCGAGCCGCAGGCCGGCGATACCCATGGGCGCGAGATGGCTGGTGACGTGGAACATCAGCCGGTCGACGGCATAGAGATATTCGCTGACCTCCTCGACCAGCACCGTGTGGCCCGACAGGTCCGGCATCAGCGGGGTGCCGCAGAGCATCGCCAGCGTCATCAGGTTGAACGCGGCGGCGGGGCGGTGGTCGAGACCCGGCTCCAGCCCCGAGCGGTCCCCGCACAGCCAGCCGAGCGAGCGCCGCACCGCGTCCTCGCCGCCCTCGCGGCGGATGTCGGCGGGCATCGGCGCATGGACCGGGCGGCCGATCCTCTCGCGGTAGAGCATCGCCAGCATCGTGCCGGCGTCGGAATAGCCGAGGTACTGCTTGCCGCGCGCGACCGGCGAGAGCTTCGCCGCCGCGTCCCCGGCGATCCGCACCGCGCCATAGCCGCCGCGCACGAACCACACCGCGTCGGCCCCCGGATCGTTGGCGCAATCGAGGAACGCAGCGAGCCGCATGTGGTCGGGTCCGGCGAAATGGCCCTCCACGGCGAAGCACTGCTCGTGGAAGTCGAGCCGGACCGAAGGAAACTCCGCCGCCGCCAGCGCGGTGACACGAGCGGCATCCTCGCGGGTGAAGGGTGTGCTGGGGGCGCAGATGGCGATGCGGGGCATGGGGGTGGTCTAATCGGCTCGCCCGGCTCGCCAAGCTTTTTCTGGATTCGCGCGGAGACGCGGAGACGCGGAGGACCTTGCTCTTGCGGCGCAGCCGCTCTCAATCTCAAAGGCAGCGGTCTACCAACCGTTGAAAGCCTGCGGCGCGGCAGTGTTCCGTCACTTCTCCGCGTCTCCGCGCGAGACAATCCTTCTTCGCGCCTTTGCGCGAACCCCTCACCGCCCCGAGGTTGCCTTCAAACGCCCCAGCGCATACCGCTCGCGCGATGACTGGCGACACCCAACTCACCGCTCACCCCTGGTTCTTCTGCGGCATCGGCGGCTCGGGGATGCTGCCGCTGGCGCTGATCCTGCGCGGGATGGGAGCGGAGGTCGCGGGTTCCGACCGCAGCCGTGACCAGGGGCGCACGCCCGAAAAGTTCGCGTGGCTGGAGAGCCTGGGTTTCAAGCTCCACCCGCAGGACGGCAGCGGGATTGCGAGCGCAGACCAGACGCTGGTCGCCTCAGCCGCGGTCGAAGACACCGTGCCCGAAATGGTCCGCGCCCGCGAACTGGGCTGCCCGCGGATGAGCCGGGCGGAGCTGCTCGCGGCGCTGTTCAACCAGAGCGCGTGCGGCATCGCGGTCGGCGGGACCAGTGGCAAGTCGACGGTCACGGGCATGCTCGGCTGGATCATGCACGAGGCGGGCCGCGACCCGACGATCATGAACGGCGCGGTGATGAAGAATTTCCGCTCGCCCGACGCGCCGTTCGCCAGTGCGCGGGTCGGCGGCGGCGATGCGTTCGTATCGGAAGTGGACGAGAGCGACGGCTCGATCGCGCTCTACCGGCCGCGCGTGGCTGTGCTGAACAACGTCAGCCTCGACCACAAGAGCCTCGAGGAACTGCGCGAGCTGTTCGGCAACTTCCTCGCCGAGGCAGAGGTTTGCGCGGTCAACCTCGACGACGCCGAAAGCGCCGCGCTGCTGCCGCGGGCGAAGTCGGCGATGACCTTCGGGATCGAGACGGACGCCGACGTGCGTGCCCTGCCGGAGAGCATCGTCGAAGGCCCGGTCTCGCTGACCGCCACCGTCACCGCCGATGGCGAAGCGCATGCCTTGACGCTCGCCGTCCCCGGCCGCCACAACCTCGCCAACGCGCTCGCCGCGATCGCGGGGGCAAAGGCCGCGGGCGTGCCGGTGGCGCAAAGCGTCGCCGCGCTCGCGACGTTCGCCGGCCTCGCCCGGCGCTTCGACATCGTCGGGACCAGTCCGGCGGGCGTGACCGTGATCGACGATTTCGGCCACAACCCGGAAAAGGTCGCCGCCACGCTCGCCACGCTCAAGGCCCATCCCGGCCGGGTCATCGCGTTTTTCCAGCCGCACGGCTACGGCCCCTTGCGCCAGATGGGCCATGAACTGGCCGAGGTGCTCGCCACGCGGCTCGGCCCGGACGACGTCACCATCCTGTGCGACCCGGTCTATTTCGGCGGCACGGTCGACCGCAGCGAGGGCAGCGAGCGGATCGTAAGGCTGATCGGCGAGCACGGCGGGCGCGCCGAATACCTGCCCGAACGCGCCGCCTGTGCCGACCGGATCGTCGCGCTCGCCCGCCCCGGCGACCGCATCGTGATCATGGGAGCGCGCGACGATACCCTGACGACGTTCGCGGCTGACATCCTCGCGCGGCTGCGCTAATCCTTCGGGCCATGAAGCGCCTCCTGATCCTCGCCGCCCTGCTCGCCGCGCCGGTCCATGCCGCACCACTCGCGTTCGACGGCCCTTACCGCTTCAACACGACCGAGCGCGGGGCGGACCACAACCCGGTCTGCACCGAGATCTGGACCTTTGCCGCACCCGACCGGATGACCGTGAACAGCGGCGAGGAAGTGGTCGAGAGCCGCTTCCGCACCGAAACCGACCGCGACGGCAACTGGCTGGTGACGAGGCGCCTTTCGACCAACAGCGCGCCGGACTGCATGGGAAATCGCGCCAAGGCGCCCGCGGCTGACGAAGGCGAGCGTCGAAGCCTGATCATGCGCTTCAACGACGGCGCCATGCTGGTCTGTCCCGCCCCGACCCATACCGAGGATGGCATCCCTTTCCTGAGCGGTTGCTACGCCTCGCTCAACAAGCTGGACTGACCGGCAAGCGCTTGCCGAAAGGCTTAACGCACGAATCTGCGCTGCCACTGCAAACGCGCTCGCCCCTGAATTTCCGAAGCCTAAAGCCGTTCACGGTCATGGTTACCCCTCAAGCAAGGGAGCATGACGCGATGTGGCTCGATCCTGAAACCGGCAAGACCCACCCCTTCCGCCGCCGCGCCGAGCGGGTCGGCTTCGAGCTGCCGGTGCGGTGCAAGCGCGGGCTTCACCGGACCACGGTCATGCTCAAGGACATGACCACCCACGGCGCACGGATCGAGGGGCTGGAGGGCCTGCACCTCGACGAGCCGGTCACACTGTTCCTTCCCGGCCTGCAGCCGAAGGAGGCCTATGTCGCCTGGTCGGGGGACATGACCGCGGGCCTGGAGTTCGACAGGCCGCTCCATCCGGAGGTGTTCCAGCGGATCGTCGCCGACTTCGCGGTGCGCCGCGCCGAGACCGGCCCGGTGCTGCCCGCCGCCGCCTGACCGCTCAATGCGCGCCTTTGTGGCGGGCGGCGTGGATCACGTGGACCACGCCCGCGACAATCGCGCCAAGCACCAGGCCGACCACCGCCGACAGTGCGACATATGTCAGCCAGCCCAGCACGCCGCCGAGCGGCCCGGTCGCGGCGGCAACGGCATGTTCGATGCCCTTTACGACGTCCTCGGGCCCATGCACGCCCAGCTTGTGCAGGCCGTGGAGGATGATCTGCCCCCCGACCCACAGCATCGCCGCGGTGCCGATCGTGCCGAGCAGGGCCATCACCACCGGCATCGCCTTGACCAGCCCGCGCCCCAGCGACTGGGTCCCTGCTCCGGGCTTCTTGGCAAGGTGCAGGCCGATGTCGTCCATCTTCACGATCAGCGCCACCGCGCCATAGACGCCCACGGTGATCGCGACCGCGACCAGCGCGAGGCTGATCGCGCGCGGAATGAAACCGAGCTGGGCCACCGCGTCGAGCGCGATTGCCATGATCTCGGCCGATAGGATCATGTCGGTGCGGATCGCCCCGCTGATGCGCTCCTGCTCGAAGGTGGCGGCATCGGTGATCCCGCCTTCAAGGGTTTCGCCGATTTCCTCCGCGCCGAACTTCTCGATGATCTTTTCCGCGCCCTCGAAGCACAGGAACAGGCCGCCCGCCATCAGCAGCGGGGTGATCGCCCACGGCAGGAACTGGCTGAGCAGCAGCGCCACGGGGAGGAGGATCAGCAGCTTGTTCTTGAGGCTGCCCTTGGCGATCGCGGCGATCACCGGCAGCTCGCGGTCGGGGGTGAAGTCGGTGACGTAGCTCGGCGTGACCGCGGCGTCGTCGATCACGACGCCCGCCGCCTTGGTCCCGGCCTTGCCGGCGGCGGCCGCGACATCGTCGAGCGAGGCGGCGGCGGCCTTGGCGATGACGGAGACGTCGTCAAGCAGGGCGACGAGACCGGTGGGCACGGGGCGGGATCCTTCGATTGCGGGAAAAACGTAGCGCGGATGTGCGGGAACGCGGCCGTTCGCGCAAGGGGGCGAGTTCGCCACCTTCGCCCTACAACTCGCGTCACCCTGAACTTGTTTCAGGGTCCCGCGTCGTTCTCACCGGGAGCTACGCGGCAAAGGCCAACCGGCGGACCACGCCACGCCTCGGGCTACCGAGGAGTATGCTGGCGGGATGCTGAAACAAGTTCAGCATGAGGGCACGTCCGGCATTCGCCGCTCAGATGCGGGGAAGACCCTCCCCCGCCCGCGCCCCGGCGATGCCGAGCCGCTTCGTTTCGATGCCGGTGAGCAGGCTGTCGGCGATCATCCGCGCCCGCCCGGCCACCAGCGGCACCGCGCCGGGTTCGGCCGACAGTTCGCGCAAGGTGGCGTAGAACAGCTCCAGCCAGTGCGCGAAATGGCGCTCCTCCAGCCCAGGAATGGCAAGGTGCCGGGCCATCGGATTGCCGACGTACTCGCCCGAGGTGTGGAGGATCGAGCGCCAGAACGCCTTCATTCGCGTCAGGTGATGCGGCCAGTCCTCGATCCGTGCCGCGAAGATCGGGCCGAGCAGCGCGTCGTCGCGGATGCGGGCATAGAAGGTCTCGACCAGCCGGTCGACGAACGCCTCGTCCACCCCCAGCGCGACGGCCTCGTCCTTGCGGCGGGCGCGGCTTTCGAGAACTTCGGCGCGGCTGCGTTCGATGTGGGCGGGCATGGGGCGGAGATGGCGCTGGCGGGATGGTATAGCAATGTCTGAGATGCCTGATTTGATTACAGGCCCACCCCTGGCCCCTCCCGCACGCGGGAGGGGGACTGGTCGCGCGGCGAGGCGATGTCGCTCCCTATTCCCCCACTCCCGCTTGCGGGAGGGGCTAGGGGTGGGCCTGCTCAACCCGAGGACTCCCCTTGCATTCCCGCGCCTTTCCGCTATGGGCCACCGCTTCCCCCTCGCCGGGGGAGCTTGAAGAAAGCCGGAGGGGCCCCGCAATCCCGCGGATCAGCCAGCGATCGGTTACAGTGTGAAGGAAACACGCATGCCGTTGTACGAGCATGTCTTCCTGGCGCGCCAGGATCTGAGCCAGGCTCAGGTCGATGCGCTGGCCCAGGCCGCTACCGAGATCGTCGAATCGAACGGTGGCAAAGTTACCAAGACGGAAACCTGGGGCCTGCGTTCGCTCGCCTACAAGATCCAGAAGAACCGTAAGGCGCACTTCGTGCTGCTGAACATCGAAGCCCCCGGTGACGTCGTCGCCGAGCTCGAGCGTCAGACCCAGATCAACGAAGACGTCATCCGCTACATGACCGTCCGCGTCGACGAGCACGAGGGTGGCCCCTCGGTGATGATGCGCAAGAACGACCGCGAGCGCAGCCGCCGCCGCGAACGCGAAGGGGAATAAGAGATGGCCCGTCCGTTTTTCCGCCGCCGCAAGTCGTGCCCGTTCTCGGGCAAGAACGCGCCGAAGATCGACTTCAAGGACGTGCGCCTGCTGCAGGGCTTCATGTCCGAGCGTGGCAAGATCGTGCCTTCGCGCATCACCGCGGTTTCCGCGAAGAAGCAGCGTGAGCTGAGCCAGGCGATCAAGCGCGCCCGGCACATCGGCCTGCTGCCGTACATCGTCAAGTAAGGAGCGCCCACCATGCAGATCATCCTGCTCGAGCGCATCGAGAAGCTGGGCACCATCGGCGACGAAGTCACCGTCAAGGACGGCTACGCCCGCAACTTCCTGCTGCCCGGCAAGAAGGCGCTCCGCGCCAACGCCGCCAACCGCAAGCTGTTCGAGGCCAACCGCGCCAAGATCGAAGCCGACAACGCCGCCCGCCGCGACGTCGCCAGCGCTGAAGCCGGCAACGTCGAGGGCAAGGAAGTCGTCCTCATCCGCGCCTCGTCGAACTCGGGCCAGCTTTATGGTTCGGTTTCGGTGCGCGACATCGTCGACGCGCTGGTCGAACAGGGCGCCAAGGTGACCAAGTCGATGGTCGTCCTCGAACGCCCGATCAAGACCATCGGTGTCTCGACCGTCAAGGTCGCGCTGCACCCGGAAGTGGTCGTGACCGTCAAGGTCAACGTCGCCCGCTCGCCCGACGAAGCCGAACTGCAGTCGCAGGGCGTCGACGTCATGGCCGCGATGTTCGACACCGACACCGGCGGATTCACCGAAGCCTACGATCCCAATGCCGAACCGGGCGAAATCCCGACGGACATGGTCGAAGGCGAGGAAACCGCCGAAGCCTGAGCCTTCGCTCATGCCGAGACTCGAAAGGGGCGCTTCCGCGAGGGAGCGCCCTTTTTGCTGGGCGAGGCGACCGGCCAACTCGGTTCGTCGCGCCGGGACCTTCGCTCCCCGCAGTCGGAAAGGCGCGGCAAAGTCCGTTCATCCAGCGGTCAGTTTCAGCCGAACAGGTGCGTTCGCGGGGCGCACAGTTTCAAAAGGAACACCATGAACCGGACCACTTTCACCACCCGCATGGCGCTGCCGCTGGCCGCGCTCGCGCTGGCCGCACCGGCGGTCGTCTCGGCCCAGCAGGCTGCCTACGACCCGAGCATCACCGTCACCGGCGAGGCGATCCCGGCGCTCGATACGCTGCCCGCCGGCCCCGAACTCAAGGGCGTGCTGACCGCCCGCAGCGGCGACCAGATCAAGGTGACCGCAGCCGACGGTTCGAGCACCGTGGTGTTCGTCACCCCGGCGACGACCGTGAAGTCGACCGGCGGCCTGTTCGGCTCGAGCAAGAAGAAGCTGACCACGGCCGAGCTGCTCAACGGCTTGCCGATCACGGTCAAGACCGCGCAGTGGAGCGGCGGGCTCGTCGCCAACCAGGTGACCTTCAAGGGCAGCGACCTCAAGGTCGCGTCGATGATCCGCAACGGCACCGCCCAGCAGTTCGGCGAGCAGACCGCCGCGACCGAGGCGCTGCGCGGCCGGATGGGCGATATCGACAAGTACAACGTCAAGGCCACCACCAACGTCTACTTCGACACCGGCAAGGCGACGCTGAGCGACCAGGCCAAGGCCGAGCTGTGCAACGCGGCGGCGACCGCCAACTCGACCGACAACGCGCTGCTGCTGGTGGTCGGCTACACCGATTCCACCGGTGACGAGGACTACAACCAGACGCTGAGCGAAAAGCGCGCCGCCAAGGTGATCAACTATCTCCAGCAGGTCTGCCACTGGCAGCCCTACCGCATGCTGACCCCCACCGGCATGGCCGAGGCCGATCCCGCCGCGAGCAACGACACCCCCGACGGCAAGGCGCAGAACCGCCGCGTCGCGGTGAACGTGCTCGTCAGCAAGGCTGTCGACATGCAGTGAGTTGAGGTGCCTCTCCCTTGACGGGAGAGGCGCTGACGCCATCCCATTCCGTCATTGCGAGGGCACGGCCCGAAGCAATCCAGAGCGGCATTGGCCGTGGATTGCTTCGTCGCTGCGTTCCTCGCAATGACGGCCCGGGGGGGACACGACCCTGGGTCCGGCGCGACCGTCCGGCGAGCCTTACGCCGCGATCTCGCCCGCGCTGTCGGCTTCGATGCGCAGGCGGACCGCCTCGGCGGCGTGGCGGGCGCCCAGTTTGCCCATCATCTTCATCCGGTGGATCTCCACCGTGCGCGGGCTGATCGCGAGTTCGCGGGCGATCACCTTGTTGCTGCATCCGGCGGCGAGCCGGTCGAGCACCTCGCGCTCGCGCTGGCTGAGCGTGGCGATGCGCTGGCGGGCGGCGACGGCGCGCTCGCGCTGGCCGCGGTGGACTTCCGCCTCGCGCCGGGCGCGGTCGACGGCCTGGCGCAGCGCATCTTCGGCCAGCGGCAGGACGAGATAGTCGAGCGCGCCGCCCTTGACCGCGCGGACCACCTGCTGGGTCACGGGCTCTTCCGAAAACGCGACCACCGGCAGCCACCTCGCCCGCAGCATCATCTCGTTGACGAGGCCCACCACCCCGCGCCCGTCCGGTTCGTCGTGGGCCAGCACGATGCCGTGGTCCGGGGCATGGCCGAGCAGCTCTTCGCGGTCCGCGTAGATTTCGGCGTGGAACCCCGCCGAGAACGCCAGCCGGGCAATCCGGGCGCGGCGGGCGCTGTCGGTGTCGAGGATGTGGAGGGTGGTGCGTTCGGTGCTCATGCGGCGAGAATGCCACCGGGCTCCGTCGAGGCCAGCGCCAGCACCTCCGAATGGAAGCGATTGGACAAGCGCAAACGTGGTTAAGACTCGATTTACCGCGATAAATTTAGATCGGGTTCCGAGGTATTTTCCCTAAGGGGATGGCTCTCAGGGTAACTACGGTCCTGCGCGAAGTGCGCATCTGCCATTCCAAACCCGCCAAGCTGAACTTGTTTCAGGGTCTCCCCTGATCGCTTCGGAACCGGCGAGGCTCGCGCGATCGGGAGGTTGTGCCAAACCCAGCGCTCCGAAACACAACCGCGAGGAGATGCTGAAACGAGTTCAGCATGACGTTTCCTGTCGAGGGAGTTGGCATGCCTTTGGCAAACTACTCCACCGGCGTTTCGGTCTCCTGATAGAAACTGTAGTCCGGCAGCGAGTGGAACGCCTTCTTCAGCGCCTCGCTCCAGCTCGAACTGATCGCGCGGAAGTAGGGATCGTTGTTGAGGATCCGCCGCTGGTGGAGCGGCTCGAACGTGTCGCGCTCCATCACCACGAGATCGAACGGCAGCCCGACCGACAGGTTCGCCGCCACGGTCGAATCGAACGAGACCATCAGCAGCTTGACCGCGTCCTCGAAGCTCATCGAGCGGTCATAGCCGCGCAGGATGATCGGCCGGCCGTACTTGGTCTCGCCAATCTGGAAGAACGGCGTGTCGAAGCTCGCCTCGATGAAGTTGCCTTCGGGGTAGATCATGAACAGCCGCGGCTCCATCCCCGCAATCTGCCCGGCGACGATCATCGAGGCGGTGAAGCGCGGGCCCGACGAGGACATGCCGCTTTCGGCGTTGCGGCCCTCGATCACGTCGCGCAGGAGGTTGCCGACGACGGTCGCGACCTGGAACATGGTCGGCGCCTCCAGAACCGAAGGGCGGCGGTCGTTGGGCGCCTTGTTGCGCTCCTCCAGCTGGCTGATCACGGCCTGCGTGGTGGCAAGGTTGCCCGCGGTCATGATCGTGATCATCCGCTCGCCCGGCACCGACCAGACGTGCATCTTGCGGAACACCGAGATGTTGTCGACGCCCGAATTGGTTCGGGTGTCGCTCATCATCACGAGCCCCTTGTCGAGGATCATGCCCACGCAATAGGTCATCGGTTCTCCCCTTCCCCTTCCCCTTGCCCTGTGCTGGCCCGACATGTCAGCCGCGCCGAGTCGCCGCAGGTCCCACCGAGGTGATCACCGCGCTACTGTTCCACACGCTGCTGTTCGACGGCAAGGGTGACGTGCATGGTTTCCTCCAGCGCGCCATAGCGGATGCCGGTCACCGGCGCCGCGTCGCGGTAATCGAGCCCGGTGGCAAGGCGGACATAGCGCGAATCCGGGCTGATCCCGTTGGAGATGTCGAAGCCGATCCAGCCCACGCCCTCGACGTGCGCCTCGGCCCAGGCATGGCCGGCGTCCTGCTCGATCCGGTCGTCCATCATCAGGTAGCCCGAGACATAGCGCGCCGGAATGCCGAGCTGGCGGGCGGCGGCGATGAAGACGTGGGCGTGGTCCTGGCAGACCCCGCGCCCCGCGGCGAGCACTGCCTCGGCGCTCGAATTGGGATCGGTGTGGCCGAGCTCATAATCGATCCGTTCACGTACCAGCGTCGACAGGCGGTGCAGTCGGGCGATCGGGTCGCCCTCCCCGCCCAGCGCCGCGCACAGACCCTTCACCCGCGTCCCCGGCGTCGTCAGCTCGGTCGGATCGAGAAAGTGCCACAGCGCGAGATAGCCCGAATGCCGCCCGACCACCCCGGCGTGGTCCGAGGTATCGACCACCCCCTCGCAGCGGATCGTCACCGTGCACGAGCCCGGCGTGAGCGCGATCAGGGTGACGCGGTTGGCGTTGTGATCTTCGTACTCGACCTGCCGGACCGCGCCCTCGAACTCCATGTTCCAGCGCAGGATCTTCTGCCCGGCGCTGACCTTGGGGGTCAGCCGCAGCCGCTGCAGCCCGTGCGCGACAGGGTCGGAGAATTCGTAATGCGTGGTGTGGTCGATCGCGAGACGCATCTCAGAGCCAGATGACGCTAGGTTGCATCGCCGGGATTGCGTCAGGAAGCTTCTCGGCAAGGAGCGTTGCGCAGGCCGGGCTGGTTGCCCGGACAAGCAACGCGACGCTGTCCGAGGGGCTTCCTGACGCAACCGCACGCGGCGGGCCGCTTTTGGCCCATCGCAGCGTCGATCGTCGGTCACTATGCGAGAGCATGGCTCCCTCCTCTCTTCTCGCGCTGAGCCAAAATCGGCTCCGTCACGGCGGTGCAACCTAGCATCATCTGGCTCTAACTACTCCACGAAGCGGTAGTCGCGCTGGACCTGCAGCGCGAGGTTCTGGTTCTGGCGGATGAAGTCGCCGATGTATTCGTGCAGGCCCTGCTCGAAGATTGCGTCGATCGTCAGCGCGTGCATCCGGCTGTCGGCATCGCGCAGGATCTCGTGCGCCGGCATTTCCGACCCGTACTCCCTCGCCAGCGAGGCCAGGTTAGAGCGCAGCTTGGTATAGGAGAACGCCAGGCTCCGCGGGAAGCGCTTGTCGAGGATCATGAACTCGGCGATCCCGCGCGGGTCCATGCGCCCGGCGTTGAGCCAGCGATAGGCCCGCTCGCCCGCGACCGAACGCAGCACGTTGTCCCACTGCACGTTGTCGAGGCTCGACCCGACATAGGACACCGCCGGCAGCAGGACGTAGTACTTCACGTCGAGGATGCGGGCGGTGTTGTCGGCCCGCTCGACGAACTTGCCGATCTGCGCGAAGTTGAAGATCTCGTTGCGCAGCATCGTCCCCATCATCGCCCCGCGCACCTGCGTCGCCTGGCGGCGGATCGCGTCGAGGACGAGACCGAGGCTGGTTTCGCGCACCGGCCGGGTGAGCAGTTCGCACAGCCGCATCCAGTTTTCGTTGACCGCCTCCCACAGCTCGCGGGTGATCCCGGCGCGGACCATGCGGGCGTTGGTACGGGCGAGCTCGCACATGGTCAGGACGTTGCCGGGGTTGTCCTTGTCCCGCAGGATGAAGTTGAACACCTGCGGGCCGTTGTATTCGCGGCCGAACTTGGCCTGGTAGGCGGATTGCAGGCCGAGCGTGACGATGACCGAGCGCCATTCGTCGCTGGCGTCCGCAGCGTCGCGGGTGAGCGCGAGGCGGAAACCCGCATCGACCAGCCGCCCGGTGTTTTCCGCGCGCTCGAGGTAGCGGAACATCCAGAAGATGCCGTTGGCGGAGCGGCCTAGCATGAGGTCTCTCCTTCGAGATCGGAGACCGCCACCACACCCTCGTCATTGCGAGGGACAAAGTCCCGCGGCAATCCACTGGCGGCGCAAACGCTGCCGGATTGCTTCGCTTCGCTCGCAATGACGAGGCGGGTGGGCATTGGGCCGGGGTTGGAGGCGAAGACCATCAACATCAGTCCTCCAGCACCCACGAGTCCTTGGTCCCCCCGCCCTGCGACGAGTTGACCACCAGGCTGCCCTTCTGCAGCGCCACCCGCGTGAGCCCGCCGGGGGTGATCTCGATCCCCTTGGGGCTGACCAGCACGAACGGACGCAAGTCGACGTGGCGCGGGGCGAGGCCGGCCTTGGTGAAGATCGGCACGGTCGACAGCGAGAGCGTCGGCTGGGCGATGTAGTTTTCGGGCTTGGCCTTGAGCTTGGCGGTGAACGCCTCGATCTCGCGCTTCGACGAGGTCGGCCCGATCAGCATGCCATACCCGCCCGAGCCGTGGACCTCCTTGACCACCAGTTCGGCGATATTGTCGAGCACATAGGCGAGGCTGTCAGGCTCGGCGCAGCGCCAGGTCTCGACGTTGTTCAGCAGCGGCTTCTCGCCGGTGTAGAACTCGACGATCTCGGGCATGAACGAATAGATCGCCTTGTCGTCGGCGATGCCCGTGCCCGGCGCGTTGGCGATGGTGACCCGGCCGGCGCGGTAGATGTCCATGATCCCGGAGACGCCGAGCACCGAATTCGGGTTGAACGTCAGCGGATCGAGGTATTCGTCGTCGACCCGGCGATAGAGCACGTCGATCGGCTGGTAGCCGCGGGTGGTGCGCATGGCGATGCGCCCGTCCTCGATTCTGAGATCGCTGCCTTCCACCAGTTCGGCGCCCATCTGGTCGGCGAGGAAGGCATGCTCGAAATAGGCCGAGTTGTAGATCCCCGGCGTCAGTACCGCGACCACCGGGCGGTCCGAACAGCCCGCCGGCGCGCAGGCGGCGAGGCTGCGGGCGAGCTTGCGCGGATAGTCCGAAACCTCGCAGACGCGGACCCGGGTGAACAGCTCCGGGAACATCGCCATCATCGTCTCGCGGTTCTCCAGCATGTAGGAGACGCCGCTGGGGGTGCGGGCGTTGTCTTCCAGCACCATGAAGTCGTCCTCGCCGGTACGGACGAGGTCGATGCCAACGATGTGCGAATAGACCCCGCCCGGCGGGGTGAAACCGACCATCTGCGGGAGAAACGCCGGGTTGCCGTGGAGCAGCCGCTGCGGCACGCGGCCGGCGCGGACGATCTCCTGGCGGTGGTAGAGATCGTGCAGGAAAGCGTTGAGCGCGCGGACCCGCTGCTCGATCCCCTTCGACAGCTTGCGCCACTGCTGCCCGGTGACGATCCGCGGGACCATGTCGAACGGTATCAGCCGCTCTTCCGCGTCCTCGTTGCCGTATACGTTGAAAGTGATCCCGGTCTTGCGGAAGAACGCCTCCGCCTCGCTCGCCTTGCGCTTGACCAGCCCCTTGTCCTGGGCATCCAGCCATTCGCGGTAGGCGGCATAGGCCGGACGGATGGTCCCGTCCGGCATCAGCATCTCGTCATAGGACGAGGGGGTTTGTGTCATGCAAGCTCCCGTTCGATGACGAAGCTTGCACAAGCACTTGGCTTTGCCAAGACGGCATTGCTGCACTTGCGAAATAATTTGGGCTGCTCATCGGGCACGGGCAGCCGGTCTGCGCTACCAGGTGCTCTTCTGCGGCAGCGATCTGGCGAACTCCGCGAAAAGCTGCAGGACCTTTTCGGTCGCAGCTGCCGAACCGGGTCGCGCCCCGCCGAGCGCGAAATCGTTGAGGATTGCGGCGAAGAACTCGGACTGGCCCGAGTAGGCGAGCGACCAGTCACCGAACGCGCGGCGGTCAATCGAGATGTCGGCTAGGGTCGTCACCAGGCGGTGTCGCGGGTCGGCGAGGATCGACCGTTGCAACACTTCGAGCGACTCCCTGCCGCCTTCGAGAAACTGCGCGAACCGCCGCTGGCACAGCAGGAGCGCGCCGGTCACGCCAAGACTGCCGTTGCGAAGGATCGAGCCTTCCACGATCGCCTCGACGTCCGCTGTCCGGACACTGTCGGATGACGTCGATTCGCTGACGTAAATCCAGCATTTCAGCGTTGACCCCGGGTCAGCCGTCATCGACGTCACCAGACTGCGCCAGCGACCGGATCGCCAGCATGGCGAACGCCGACTTCGTGCCGAGCTTGCGTGCCACCGCCGCGCGGTAGCCGTCGATGGTGCGCGGACTCAGCCCGTACTTTCGCGCGATGTGCTTGTTGGAAAGGCCGAGCGTCACGCCTTCGAACACCTGGGCCTGGCGAGGGCTCAGGCTCAGATACAGGTCTCGCGCGCTCTTGCGCCTGCTTTCCTCTTCGACGGCGGCGGTCAGCTGGGAAAAGCCCTCGTGCAGCACCGCCTCGAGGATGCCGTGCGGAGGCGGGAAGGCGACGAAGTCGAAAGCGCCGCAGCGGATCGCCTCGACCGCGAGGGGAATTGACGGAACTTCGCACAGGACGGCGACAGGCCACAGGCAGCGCCCGGTGCGAAGGGCGCGCAAGATGGCCAGCCCCTCGCCCAACCCGCCGACGCCAATGAGGATCACGCCCGGCGGCAGTTCGCCGACGCTTGCGCAGAATGCATCGGCGTCGGCGAGATTTCGGTACGGGTGGCCCAGTGCCTCGATCATGTCACGGAGGCCGGGATCGTCTAGTCCGGGCATGTTGACGGCGTAGACGGGCCTCTCGCCCTCGGATACTGCGTCCATCTACACCACCTACTCGCGCTACCCCGCTGCGGGTGCTTCCTGTCAACTAGCGGAGACACCGGGTTCTGCGCAATCATTGTGGCGCAGAACTTTCCTGAAAACAGAAGCTTGGCCCCGGCGGTGGACGGTTACACCGCGAACGGCCTTGCCGAGCAGCTTTGCGCGAAGCCCAGCCCGCGCTTGAAGGCGGGGTGCGCACGCGTCACCGCGGCGGCGACGGTCAGTTCGGTCCGCACCGCGCGGCCGCGTTCTGCCTCGATCGCATCGCCCAGTTCGCCGACCGCCGGGTCGCCAGTCGCGATCGCGGCGGCGAACGCGAAGGCGCGCGATTCCGGTCCCTCGGGCAGCGCACCGCGCAGGGCGGCGTTGATGGTGTCGCGGTCCATGCCCCCGGCGAGCGCGCTGCGAGCGGCAATCTCGACGCAGGGGCCGCAGTCCTCGGCCATGACCGCGCCAAGGCGGGCCATGGCGAGCTCGGACGGGCTGGCGGCGTGGCCATGCACCGACAGCGCCATGAACTGGCGGAACTTGGCGGCGAGATGCCCCGGCGCGGCGCGGAAATCGGGCAGGTGCGGGGAGAGGCCGAAGGTCAGCCGGTCGGCCAGCGGGAAGAACAGCGCATTGGGCAGCGCCCCTGGCGCAACGCGGGCGCGGACGAACATCACCGCGACCCCGGCGAGCGCGAGCACCGGGATGCCGAGAACGCCGGGGGCGTCGCGCCAGAAGATGCCGGGGGCGCAGATCCCGCTCGTCACTTCCCACACGTGCAGGACCCCGTGGAGCAGCAGCCACGCGGAGCCCGCCAGCGCCGAACTCCAGCGCAGGTAGAGGTTTCCGGCGGCGTAGAGCAGCATTCCCGCGCTCACCAGATAGGCCAGGCCGATGTCGCGCAGGAAATGGGCGTTCGCCGGACCAGTCGCCTTGACCGTCCCCACAGCCTCGTACCACCCGAACGGATCGACGAGCATGAACGCCCCGTTGGCGAGCGCCAGCAGCGCGGCGATGGCGACGAGAGCTTGCGCGATCTGGTCCCCTGCGTCAGGCCTTCCCATGATGATGCTTCCCCTTTCGACTCAATACGGATATCATTTATCCGAATTAAACGGAGCCGGCAAGCCATGCGGATGAACCAGGGCGTCGAATGGGCGGTTCACGCCTGCACGCTGCTCGCGCCGCTATGGCCGGCCCGCGGGCTGAGCCTGGCCGCGCTCGCCGAATTCCACGGCGTGCCCGCGCCTTACATGGCCAAGCAGATGCAGCTGCTGTCGAAGGCCGGGATCGTCCGGACCAGCCGGGGCAAGACCGGCGGCTATGCCCTCGCCCGCGATCCGGCGGTGATCAGCCTGTGGGACGTCGCCCGCGCCATCGACGGGGCGCTTCCCGCGTTTCGTTGCACGGAGATCCGCCAGCAGGGCCCTTGCGCCGCCGCGCGCGAGGAATGTCGCCGCCCCTGCCAGATCGCCGCCGCCTTTGCCGAGGCGGAGACCGCGTGGCGCAGCGTCCTGTCCGCCACCTCCATCGCCGCCATCGCCGCCGATGTCGCCAGCCAGCCCGACCAGCCCCATCTTGCCAAGGGCGCGGCGTGGATGCGCGAAAACATGACCGCACTGCCCGGCGGCTGAGCGCTTGCCACCCGCCCGCCGGGGTGCCAGTCTCCATTCATACCGGAGAGAATCCGGACATGGGAGAGAGCACATGGGCGAGATCCGCAGGCGGACCTGTCATATCTGCGAGGCCAATTGCGGCATTCTCGTCGAGGTCGAAAGGCGACGGGTTCTGTCGATCAAGGGCGATCCCGACAACGCCCTGTCGCGCGGCCATATCTGCCCCAAGGCGACCGCGTTGCAGGACCTCCAGGACGATCCCGACCGCCTGCACCGTCCGCTGAAGCGCAGCGGCGAGACGTGGGAGGAGATCGGCTGGGAGCAGGCGTTCGCCGAGATCGGCGAGAAGATGCGCGCCATCCTTGCCCGCGATCCCGCATCGGCGGCGATGTATATCGGCAATCCGAATGCGCACTCCTATGGCAACGTGCTCAATTCCGGCGAACTGAAGAAAGCGCTGGGCCGGCCGCAGGTGTTCTCGGCCAGCACGGTCGACCAGATGCCGCACCAGGTCGCCAACCTGTTCCTCTATGGTCACTCGGGGCTGTGGGCGGTGCCCGACATCGACCGGACCGAGACGCTGGTGATCGTCGGCGGCAATCCGATGGCGTCGAACGGCAGCGTGTGGACCGTCCCCGACTTCCGCGCACGGGTGAAGGCGCTGCAGGCGCGCGGCGGGCAGCTTGTGGTCATCGACCCGCGCCGGACCGAGACCGCCAAGATCGCCGACCGCCACCTGTTCATCCACCCGGCGAGCGACGCGCTGTTCCTCGCCGCGCTGCTCAAGGCCGTGCTGGCGCGGACCGACGGCAGCCCCCGCCGCGAATGGGTGCGCGGGCTGGATGACGTGGCAGCAGCGCTCGCCGGGTTCGACAGCGACGCCGCGCTCGCCGCGTGCGGGATCGCGGGCGACGACCTCGCGTGGCTGGCGGAGCGCCTGACCGCTCGCCCCGCCGGTCTGTATGGCCGGATCGGCATCGCGACGCAGGAGACCGGCACGCTCAACGCTTGGCTGATCGGCCTGATCAACATCGCCGCCGGGCAGCTCGACGGCGAGGGCGGGCTGGTGTTCCCCTCCCCCGCCGTGGACCTCACGGCGACCGCCGGCCCCGGCACGATCGGCAAGCGCCGCAGCCGCGTCTCCGGCCACCCCGATGTGCTCGGCGAGTTTCCCGCAGCGGCAATGGCCGAGGAGATCGAGACGCCGGGCGAAGGCCAGATCCGCGCGCTGTTCGTGGTCGCCGGCAACCCGGTGCTGTCGACCCCCAACGGGGCGCGGCTGGACAAGGCGCTCGCGGGCCTCGATCTGATGGTCAGCATCGACATGTACCGCAACGCCACCAGCCGCCGCGCGCACTACATCCTCCCCCCGCTCGGCCCGCTGGAGAAGGACCACTACGGCCTGTTCCTGCTGCCCCTGGCGATCCGCAACTTCGCCGCCTACTCCCCGCCGACGCTGGAGCCGGAAGCGGGCGGGCTGCAGGACTGGGAGATCCTGCGCGGACTGGCCGGGGCGATCACCGGCCAGCCGGTCCAGTCGCCGACCCCGCGCGAGATGCTCGACATGATGCTGCGCGGCGGCGAGTACGGCGTGTCGCTGGCGGAGCTGGAGGCGAACCCTTCGGGTATCGACTTCGGTCCGCCGAAAGCGGGGCGCTTGCCAGAACGGTTGCGCACGCCGGACAAGGCGATCGATTGCGCCACCCCGCAGATGCTGGAAGCGCTCGCCGCGCTGGAAATCCCCGAGCCGCAGCAGGGCCTGCGCCTGATCGGGCGGCGGCACCTGCGCACCAACAACTCGTGGCTCGCCAACAGCCGCCGGCTGGTCAAGGGGCCGGACCGCTGCACCATGATGATTCACCCCGACGACGCGGCCTCGCGCGGGCTTCGCGACGGCGGCAAGGCGACGGTCCGTTCGCGCGCCGGATCGGTGACGCTGGCGGTCGAGGTGACCGACGACATGATGCCCGGCACCGTCTCGATCCCCCACGGCTGGGGCCACGCGCTGCCCGGCATGGCGATGGGCGTGGCGCGCGCCCACGCCGGGGTCAGCGTCAACGACATCACCGACGAACGCCGGATCGATCCGTTTTCGGGCAATGCGGGGCTGTCCGGCGTGCCCGTGGTGGTGCTGGCTTCGGCGGGTTGAGGATTATCATGCAGGCCCACCCCTAACCCCTCCCGCAAGCGGGAGGGGGACTGGGTCGCACTTGGTCTCCCCCACCCACTTGCGGGAGGGGGACTTGGTCGTGCCTACTCTCCCCCTCCCGCTCGCGGGAGGGGGTCGGGGGGTGGGCCTGGAACTCAATCCAGTTCGTCGAGCAGCCCCGCCACCACCTTGGCCACCCCGGCATCGCGGGCGAAGCGCATGTGGAGGCAGCGGACGGGGATCGCCCGGTCGCGCTCGCCGGGCTTGCCCGCGGCGGAGCGGACCGCGACGACACCGTCCATCGCGCTCCACAGCGCGATCGTCGGCACCGGGGGCTTGACCGAAAAGTCGCCCTCGATCGGCGGTTCGTCGACATGGTGACCGACGACGAGATGGTACATCCGCCAGGCGTTGTTGGCGCGCATCGAGCCGGAAAACGGCGAGCCCATCGTGATGACCGCCGCGACCGCCTCCGGGCAGAGCTTGGCGACCTCTCGCGCGAAGACCCCGCCCAGGCTCCAGCCAACCAGCACCACCGGCTGGCCCTCGCGCCGGGCCATCGCGGAGACGCGCTCTTTCAACGCCTCGAGCCGCTCCTCGCTCGCGCCGAAGTTGAAGCCGAGGCCCCAGTCGCTGACCCGGTGCCCTGCGGCTTCGAGCAGCCGCCGCAGCGGGCGCATCGAGAACGGGCTGGCCATGAACCCGGGCAGCAGCATGACCGGGCGCGGCCTTTGCGCGGGCGGCATGTCGGACAGGCGGTAGCGCCGGGGCCTGAGCGCCGCGAGCTCGCCCCGCAGCAAGGCTCGGGAGGGCGGGGTGACACCGGCCGGTTGGGGCTCGCGCGCCAGCGCCCGGCGGCGCGCCAGCTCGGCGAGGAAGCCGCGCCGATCGCTCATTCGTCGTCCTCGTCCTTGCCCTTCTTCTTGCCTTTGGGTTTGGGCTTCGGCTTGGGCGGGGTGCAGTTGGCGATCCGCTTCATCGCCACGTCCTTGACGATCGAGGCCTGCCCCTGCGGAAACCGCGGATTGGTGACGACGCCGGTCGCGGTGAACTTCGTGCCGGATCCCCAGACGGTGCCTTTGAGGTTGTAGCTCTGCCGCCCGGTGATCGCTCGGCAGGTCATCAGCACGTCGAGCTTGCCGCCCTTGGGCTTGAACGAGTGAAGGAAGCACGAGCCTTCGCCGACCTGCCGGAACAGCGCCTTGGCCTGCTTGGCCGCGCTCTTGTCCGACAGGCAGTAGTTGTACTTCGATTGCTTGCCTACGATCGCCCGCTGCATCGCGTTGAGCCGCGGAGCATCCAGCCCGGGGACATCGAACTTCGTCACCGTCACGGCGATCTCGTACCGCCCGGCCGAAGGCGTGCCCGTCGGCGCGGCCGAGCCGCACGCGGCCAGCGTCAGGCAGGACAGGAGCAGGGCGATCGTGCGGCGCAAGCTGGAACCGTCAGTTCTTCTCGTCGCCCGTGCAGGCGCCGGTGCGGCGCGACGCGATGTTCATCGTCATCAGCATCGGCTGGCCAAGCCCGGCATCGCCCGATGTCGACATCGTCATCGAATAAGTATCGGCCGAATAGGTTCCGTTGAGGCGGACCTTCTGGACGCCTTTGCCGGTCTTGCACGACATCTCGACGTTGAGGCGCCCTCCGGTGACGTCGTAGGTGTCATAAGTGCAGTCGCCGGACTTGTCGCCGCCGAAGAAATCGGCGTCGGGCTTGCCAGCCTCCTCCGCCGTCAGGCAGGAAATCAGCTTGCGCTCCTTGCCCAGCTCCTGCTCGATCACCTGGCGGACCTGCGGCGGCATCTGGCCGAGGTCGAGCTTTTCGACCTTGATCGTCGACTCCCAGCGGCCCGGCGCAAAGCGCACCTCGACCGGGCCCGGCTTTGCGCCCTTTTCCGCCTTCTTCGATTCTTCCTTCTTGGCCGGCGGCGGCGCCTCGGACTTGCTGCCGCCACACGCCGTAAGGCCCAGAAGGGCCAGCCCCGCGAGGGGCGTCACCAGCGTTCGCATCATGTCCCGCATCCTTGCTCTGCCGCCGCGCAGTCACGGCGATCGCACGATTGCCAGCGGACGGGCCATGAAACAAGCAGGGACTGGGCCAGGGCGGGCGGAAGGCCCCTCCCGTGCAGGGTCAGGCGGCGCGCAGCGCCTGCCGCACCTGCCACGGCTCCAGCCGCGGCGTGCCGAGGAAACGGGCATGGCGGCGCTGGAGATGCTCGACCACCGGGCGGTAGAGCGGCTGGGCGAAGGCGATCCCGGCGGTGTGCCCGTTGGTCCAGCGGATCTCCCCGCACAGCCCTTCAAGGCCCTTGGGGCTGATCACCACGAGCTGGCCGGGCGAGAGGATCAGCGCGCCGCTCTCGATCCGGCAGCCCCATTCGTTGATGTCGGCGATGACGACGTGATCGACGAAGCCGCTGCGCGACCGGCACCGCGCCGGAAGCACCACCGGTGGCCGCCCGGCGCGGCGCTGTTCCGCTCTGCTCTCGCGAAATCGTGCTTCGGACTGGCCCATCGACCGGCTCCCGTGCTGCCTCATGCATGAGGACGGCGGCGCGCTCCGATCATTCAGGGGGCGGTTGAACGGGGCACCGTCGTTCGCCATATGTACACCATGAGCCAGCTCGTCATCCGCCGCGGCCTCGAGGAACCGGACACCTCGGGCGGTTTCGTCCCGCACAAGCCCCAACGCCCCGACAAGGTCGAGGGCGGGAAGCGCTTCGAGATCGTTTCCGAATACCAGCCGGCGGGCGACCAGCCGACCGCGATCGCCGATCTTGTCGCCGGCATCCGCGGCGCCGAAGGCCAGGAGGGCGAGAAGACCCAGGTGCTGCTCGGTGTCACCGGCTCGGGCAAGACCTTCACCATGGCCAAGGTGATCGAGGAAACCCAGCGCCCGGCGCTGATCCTCGCGCCCAACAAGATCCTTGCCGCGCAGCTGTATGGCGAGATGAAGAGCTTCTTCCCGAACAACGCGGTCGAGTATTTCGTCTCGTACTACGACTACTACCAGCCCGAGGCCTACGTCCCCCGGTCCGACACCTACATCGAGAAGGAAAGCTCGGTGAACGAGGCGATCGACCGGATGCGCCATTCGGCCACCCGCGCCCTGCTCGAACGCGACGACGTGATCATCGTCGCCTCGGTTTCGTGCCTTTACGGCATCGGCTCGGTCGAAACCTATTCGGCGATGATCTTCGACCTCAAGAAAGGCCAGTCGGTCGACCAGCGCGAGATCATCCGCAAGCTCGTCGCGCTGCAGTACAAGCGCAACGACGCCGCGTTCTCGCGCGGCAATTTCCGCGTGCGCGGCGACAACCTCGAGATCTTCCCGTCGCACTATGAGGACATGGCCTGGCGCGTCTCGTTCTTCGGCGACGAGATAGAGGAAATATCCGAGTTCGATCCGCTGACCGGGAAGGCCGGCACGAAGCTGAATTCCGTGCGCGTCTATGCCAACTCGCACTACGTCACTCCCGGCCCGACGATGAAGCAGGCAACCGAGGCGATCCGCTTCGAGCTGGCCGAACGGCTCAAGGAACTGGAAGCGGAAGGCAAGCTGCTCGAACACCAGCGGCTCGAGCAGCGCACCAACTTCGACCTCGAAATGATCGCCGCGACCGGATCGTGTGCGGGGATCGAGAACTACAGCCGCTTCCTCACCGGCCGCCTCCCCGGCGAGCCGCCGCCCACGCTGTTCGAATACCTGCCGGACAACGCCCTGCTGTTCGTCGACGAAAGTCACCAGACGGTGCCGCAGATCGGCGCAATGTCGAAGGGCGACCACCGCCGCAAGATCACGCTCGCCGAATACGGCTTCCGCCTGCCGAGCTGCATCGACAACCGCCCGTTGCGTTTCAACGAATGGGACGCGATGCGCCCGCAGACCGTTGCCGTCTCCGCCACCCCCGGCGGCTGGGAGATGGAGGAATCGGGCGGCGTGTTCGCCGAGCAGGTGATCCGCCCGACCGGGCTGATCGACCCGCCGGTGCTGATCCGCCCGGTCGAGGACCAGGTCCAGGACTGCATCGAGGAGTGCCGCCAGACCGCCGCTGCCGGCTATCGCACGCTCGTCACCACGCTGACCAAGCGCATGGCCGAGGACTTGACCGAATTCATGCACGAGGCGGGCCTCAAGGTCCGCTACATGCACTCCGACGTCGAGACATTGGAGCGCATCGAGCTGATCCGCGACCTGCGATTGGGGGTCTACGACGTGCTGGTCGGCATCAACCTGCTGCGCGAGGGGCTCGACATTCCCGAGTGCGGGCTCGTCTGCATCCTCGATGCCGACAAGGAAGGGTTCCTGCGCAGCGAGACCTCGCTGATCCAGACCATCGGCCGCGCCGCGCGCAACGTCGATGGCCGGGTGATCCTCTATGCCGACCGGATGACCGGGAGCATGGAGCGCGCGATCGCCGAAACCGACCGCCGCCGCGCCAAGCAGCAGGAATACAACGAGCTCCACGGGATCACCCCGCAGACGATCAAGCGCAACATCCACGACATTGTCGCCGATACCGCCAGCCGCGACGGTGTGCTGGTGGACATCGACGCCGAGGGCGCGAACAATCTCGTCGGGCACAACCTGCGCGCGTACATCGAGGAACTCGAACGCAAGATGCGCGCCGCCGCCGCAGACCTCGAGTTCGAGAAGGCCGGACGGCTGCGCGACGAAATCCGCCAGCTCGAGGCCACCGAACTCGGCCTGCCCGATGGCGACCGGAAGGCGCCGCTGGTCGGGCGGAGCAACGAGGGCAAGCCGGGGACAAGGAAGGGACGTTTCGGGCGCGAGAGCAAGCGCAAGTGGGGGCGTTGAGTGGAATCCTCAATGCGACGAATGGCTTCCGTATCCACCGGCACTGTCCCTGCTGCTCTTGACCAATGGCCACCGACTCGCGAAGTTTGGGGTTAGGGGGAGGGCACTCTAAATTTTTGGGCGAGTTGCGCCCTTGGAGTGCCAAATGATCCTCTCCTTCGCCGACAGGGAAACCGAGCTCGTCTGGCAAAGTCGCCGCAGTCGCAAGCTACCGATGGATATTCAGCAGCGGGCGCTGAACAAGCTCGCGCTTCTCAATCGAGCGCGGACACTGGACGAACTTAAAAACCCGCCGAGCAACCGACTGCACGCGCTAAGCGGCGACCGAGCGGGGCAGCACTCCCTTTCCATTAACATGCAATGGCGTATATGCTTCGTTTGGAAAGACGGAGAAGCGCACGGTGTCGAAATCGTCGACTACCACTGAAACCGACTGGCTTTATAATCCTCACGCTGGCGACCTGCTGGTGTCAGAGTTTATGGAACCGCTAGGGCTCGATTGTGCGGCGCTAGCGCAGGCTATCGCTGCCGACCCGGCGCGTCTGCAGTCCGTCATAGAAGGACGGACTGCCATTGACGCAGAATTGGATCTGCGTCTTGGGCGCTATTTTCGGATGTCTGAGGGGTTCTTCCTCGGCCTCCAAGACGATTACGAGATCCGCGAAGCGAAGCGCTCGCTCAATGGCGACCTTGACCGGATTGTTCCGCGGGCAGCGTGACGCGGGTTGCCTCCTCAGTATTGGCAACTCTCATTCTTGTGAGCTGCTCGCGCGCCCCTCAAGCGCCCCAGGCCGCGCCGAACCAGCCGCTCGATGCCGTGCGGGTGGCTTTGCCTTCGTCCGGGCCTGAGCGCGCGCCGCGACCGGAGGGGCAGAAGCCCGCGTGGTCGGGGAATGCGACCTCCGCCACGCTCGCCTATCCGGATGAGCGCCTGCTCACCGTCGCCTGCGAGGCGGGTAGGCTCGTCGTCACCCGCCACGCCCCCACCGACAAGGGCGCATCCGCACTGTTTGCGCTGATCGGAAACGGGACGATCCTGCGACTGCCGGTCGAGGCGGTGGCGGTCCCGGGGGCGAAGTGGCCGGAGTGGCGGGGGAACATCGCCGCCGGCGATGAAAAGGTGAAGGTGTTCCTCGGCCAGAAGCTCGACGCGACCTTGCCAGGCGCGGGGAAGATCGAGGTGCCGGGCGGGACGGAGCTGAAGGCGGTGGTCGAGGGGTGTGCGCCGGGTGGCGCTGCCCTGAATGATCCCTCCCCCGCGCAGCCAGGGGCCTCCAACGGCGCAGGCGAGGACCAGTAACAACAGCAAGGTCCCCGCCTTCGCGGGGACGCTATTGGATCGATCTTCAGAGCTTGCCGAACTTGTCCTCGTAAGCCGCTCTGTCGCCGGCCGAAAGCAGCTTCGCCTGCTCCACCCAGTTGTCCCGCCGCGGCCGCCCCGCGAACGCGCCAAGCTTGCCGTCGAGTTCGTCGAGGTCGGCATCGCTCCACGAAGCGATCTGTTCGAAGCGGGTTATGCCAAGACCTGCAAGCAGAGTGCGAAGTTTCGGGCCCAGGCCCTTGATCCGCGACAGGTCGTCGCCCTCGACCGCAATCTCCGGTGCCACCGGCGCGGCGGCGGCGACTTCCTGCTCGGCGGCCTCGCTGACGATCTCGCCGATCCCGGCCATGCCGACCGAGACCGCCGGCGGCACGATAGCGACATGGGGGGTCGCCGCAGGCGGCGCATCGACCAGCGCGGTGTTGCGCTGGGCCCGGGCCGCGCCTTCGGAGAGCACGTCGGGCGCGGCCTTGCGTTCGCGGATCGCGGGCTTCCGGCCCCAGATCGCCCAGGCCACGCCGATCGCGATGAGCAGCACGCCCAGCGCCCAGACCCAGTTTGCCGCGATCCAATCGCTCATCGTCAGTCTCCACCGCTCAATTGGTGGAGCTGCCTTACTTCGCGTTCAGCGATCCCGCCAGCCCGACCAGCTTGGCAAACTCCTGCCGGTAGTAGTCGGTCGAGTCCGGCGCGATGGCGGCGATCCGGTCATAGGTCAGGGTGCCGAGCAGCGGATCGCCGCGCAGCTTCTGCCCGAACGCGGCGACTGCCACGGCAAACGCCATGTCCCCGCGCGGCAGCGCCGCGGTGCGCAGGAGCGAGGCGGCCACGGGCTTTTCGATCAGCTTCGAGGCGGTGCCGGTCGGCGCCTTGTAGCGCAGCTTGACGAAGGCCATCTCGCCCTTGCCTGCCGAGGTTGCCGGGGCGGCAGCCGCATCGTCGTAGCGGCGCGGGGCGATCCAGCCCTTCGCGCCCACCGGCACGATCTCGTAGATCGCGGTGACCTGGTGGCCCGCGCCGATGTCGCCCGCGTCGACGAGGTCGTTGTCGAAGTCCTCTTCGCGCAGCGCCCGGTTCTCATAGCCGAGCAGGCGGTACTGGGCGACAACCGCCGGGTTGAACTCGACCTGGATCTTGACGTCCTTGGCGATGGTGAACAGCGTCGATTCCATCTGTTCGCCCAGCACCTTGCGCGCCTCCAGCGCCGAGTCGATGTAGGCGTAGTTGCCGTTGCCGTGGTCGGCGACCTGCTCCATCAGCGCTTCGTTGTAGTTGCCCTCGCCGAAGCCCAGCGTGGTGAGCGTTATGCCGCTGTCGCGCTGCTTTTCGACCATGTCGATCAGCGCCTTGGTGTCGGACACGCCGACGTTGAAGTCGCCGTCGGTCGCCAGCAGGATGCGGTTGACGCCGCCCTCGATGAAGTTGTCGCGCGCGACCTGGTAGGCGAGCTGCAATCCCGCCCCGCCCGCGGTCGAGCCGCCCGCGTTCAGCCGGTCGAGCGCCGACTTGATCCTGTTTGCGTCATTGGTCGGCTCGAGCACCAGCCCGGCCGCGCCGGCATAGACGACAATCGAGACGCGGTCCTGCTTCTGGAGCTGGTCGGCGAGGCCCGCCAGCGCGGTCTTGACCAGCGGCAGCTTGTCGGGATCGCCCATCGACCCGGAAACGTCGAGCAGGAACACGAGGTTCGCCGGCGGCCGGCTCTCGCGCGGCAGGTCGTAGCCGCGCAGCGCGACGCGCATGAGCTTCGTCTCCGGGTTCCACGGGCTGGCGGCGACGTCGGTCGTCACGCTGAACGGCACCTCGCGCGTCGCCGGCTTCGGCAGGTCGTAGCGGAAGTAATTGATGAGCTCCTCGGTCCGCACCGCGTCCTTCGGCGGCACGCGACCGGCGGTGAGGTAGCGGCGAGTGTTGGCGTAGGCCCCGGTGTCGACGTCGACCGAGAAGGTTGAGACGGGCTCGGCCTTCGCGATATGGACCGGGCTGACCTCCTCGCCGTCGTAGCGTTCGTTGCCGGGGTCTGCGGGGACCACGACCGGCGGGACGTAGCTTTGTGGTCCAACCACGGAGACGGCGACAGGCACGCTCTGAAGACTTTCAGTCCTCTTGGCTCCGGTCACGAGAATATCCCCGGAACCCCTGACTGCGCCGGTTCTGGGCGCAGAAGGCGGAGCATATGCCGGTGGCGGCGGCGGCGGGGGAGGAGGCGGCGGCGGGGGCGGAGCAGGCGGATAAGGATAGTTCTCGTCGGCTGAACCCGGCACCGGCCCCGCGTCCGCCACCCGGTCGCGCGCGGCGCAGCCGGCGATCAGCGAGGTTCCCACTAGAAGGATGAGCGCCTTCCGAAATGCCATGATCCAGTCCCCTTCGTTTCCCTGTCGCGAAAACACGCTCGAGGGCTTGAACGACGACTGAACGTTTTTGGCAAGCGATGAAGTGATTGAAATCACGCCGAAGTCACGGGCCTCGAAAATGCCGACTCAGGCCTGCTGCTTGCGGAACAGCACCCGGTCTTCGGGCCCGAAGGCCTTGAACCACAGCATCCAGCAATAGATGCCGAGGATCGCGGGGATGCCGACCGCCATCTCCATCCATTCGGGCAGCCAGGTCATCGCCGTGCCCAGCGCGACCGCCGGAATCACCGCCCACGCCAAGCCCCAGCGCCAGTTGCTGATGCCGTGGCCGAGCACCTTGGCGAGCACCCGCGACTTGACTGCCGACGACAGCGCCAGCGAAATCGCGAGCGCCAGCGCGGCGGCGGCGGCGACGTACATCGGCCCCATCCCCATCCGCTTGGCGACGAGGATCAGGCCGATCGTAAGCACCGCCTGCAGCCCGATCGTGGCGAGGCTGACCCACAGGTTGCGCAGCCGCGCGAGGTAGACGAGCGCCGCCTCGCTCACCACCGCCTTGGAGGCGACGACCTCGGCGATCAGCAGGAACACCAGCGCGGCGGTGCCGGAGACGAACTCCGGGCCGCCGAGACCCATCAGCCCCTCGCCGGGAATGCCCAGCGCCAGCGCGATGCCGACCTGTGCGGCGGTGATCCAGAAGCCGACCTGGCAGACCTGCTTGGCGATCGCGAGATAGTCCTTGGCCCTGACGCTCTGGATGATGACCGGGCCCAGCACCGGCTCGAAACTGGTCTTCAATTTCTGCGGCAGCGATGCGAACTGCTGCGCGAAATAATAGATGCCAAGCGGCGCTTCGCCGACGAAGAAGCGCAGGATGAACACGTCGAGCTTGCGCGTGCCCCATTCGACCGCGTCGGCCCCGGCGAGCGGAAGGTTGCGGCGGGCGATCTGCCACAGCAGCATCGGTCGCGGCTTCCATGCGCTGGGCAGGCCATAAGCGCGGACCAGCGCGAACAGCGCGACCCCGGTCGCCGCCCAGACCGAGGCGAGATAGGCCATGCTCAGCCCCGCCTTGGGCCAGATGAAGAAGAACGCGCCCGCGGCGATCGAGATGGTCCACGGCTCCACCACTGAGCGCGCCCGCACCGTGGTCGCCACATCGAAGCGATAGGCCAGCGCCGCCAGCGCAATGTCGCCCAGCGCAAGGCCCGGGATCGCCAGCACCAGCAGCCGGTCGGCCAGCGTATAATTGCCCGTGGGATACATCGACTCCGGGAAGGCATAGATCAGCCCGCCCATCGCCAGCGACACCGCCAGCGCGAGCAGGAATGCATCGCCGACGGTGTTGGCCGGGTGTTCCTTGTCCTCGGCCAGGCGCTGCGCAAGCCCGCGCTTCTGGCCCAAGGTCGCCAGCATCCCCGCGAACTCGACCATGACCAGCGCCGAGACGAACCGGCCCATCGCCGGCGCGCCGTAAAGCCGGCTGGCGATGAACAGGAACGGGATGCGCGCGACGAGGCGCAGCAGGAAGCCGAGGAAGTTCGTTCGCCCGCCCTTGGCGAGCGCGGCGATGTCCGCCTTGCCGGGAGGGGTATCGTCGCTCAAGCGGCGGTTTCCGCACGCAGCGGGCGCGAGAGCAGGCGGGTTACGACCTCACCGGCCGGGGCCGCTCCTTCGAGCAGCGCGGCGACCGCGTCGACGATCGGCATCGACACGCCCTTCTCCGCCGCCAGCCTGGCCAGCACCGGCGCGGTGAAGGCGCCCTCGGCCACGGTGGTGCGGTCGGCGAGAATCGCGGCCGCGCTCGCCCCTTCGCCAAGGTCCTTGCCGAGCGAATAGTTGCGGCTGGAGGTGGAGGAGCAGGTCAGCACGAGGTCTCCCAACCCCGAAAGCCCGGACAAGGTTTCCTGCCTGGCCCCCATGGCTGACCCGAACCGGACCATTTCGGCAAAGCCCCGGCTGATCAGCGCGGCGCGGGCGTTCTGCCCGAGCCGCAGCCCGTCGACCACCCCGCAGGCGATGGCGAGGACGTTCTTTACCGCCCCGCCGATCTCGGCGCCGGTCACGTCGTCGGAATAATAGGGCCGGAACGCCGGACGGGCGACGGCCGGGGCGAGCCGTTCCCACTGCGCTTCGCCGCCGGCGCAGGCCAGCGTCACCGCAGTGGGCAGGCCCGCAGCGACTTCGTGCGCGAAGGTCGGGCCGGACAGCACGGCGAGGCTGGCGGCGGGCGCGACATCGCGGGCGACGTCGGCCATCAGTCGTCCGCTGCCCGCCTCGATCCCCTTGGAACAGAGCACGAGGTCCGCGCCCGAGCCCGGGATCTGCGAGAGGATCGCGCCGAGGTGCTGCGCCGGGGTGACCACCAGCAGCACCGGCAGCCCGCCGAGGTCGGCCAGCGCATTCGTGGCGCGGATGGTGGGGTTCAGCGTCGCCGAGGGCAGGAACAGCCCGTTGCGGCGGTCGTCGTTGATCTGCGAAACCAGCTCAGGCTCACGCGCCCACAGCACGACCTCGCGATCGTCGGAGCTCAGCATCTGGGCGAGCGCGGTGCCCCAGGCTCCCGCACCCACCACACCGATTGCTGCCGTCATGCCTTGACCCCTGCTCCCCGCACCGGTGCGGCCCCTTCGTCGAGCGGCCAGCGCGGGCGCGCGGCGATGTCGAGCGGGTCGGACTGGTCGAGCGCATGGCGCTCCGCCCCGGCCCACGCGATCATCGCGGCGTTATCCGTACACAGCGCGGGCGGCGGCGCAACCAGCGGCAGGCGGTATTCCCCGGCAAGCTGCTGAAGCGCGCCGCGCAGCGCCGCATTGGCCGCGACCCCGCCGGCGACGACCAGCGCGGTCATGCCCGTGGTCCCGGCAAGCGCGATGCGGGTGCGGTCGATCACGCAATCGAGCGCAGCCTGCTGGAACGAGGCGGCGATGTCGGCGTCGGTGTATGCCGCTGCCCGTGCCCCCGAACCCGCCCGTGCCGAGCCTGTCGAAGGACCGCTCTTCCTTTCAGCGGTTTGCGCCTTGTCCGAAGAGAAGGACGATCCTTCGACAGGCTCAGGATGGGCGGGGCTGGGCTGAAGCGCATTGGCCTGCCCCTGCTTGGCCCGCATCACGGCGCTCTTGAGGCCGGCGAACGAGAAGTGCGGTTCGCCGCTGCCGACCAGCGGGCGCGGCAGGGGGACGGCTTTCGAATTGCCCAGCTTCGCCAGCCGCTCCACCGCCGGACCGCCGGGATAGCCGAGGCCGAGGATCTTGGCGGTCTTGTCGAACGCCTCGCCCAGCGCGTCGTCGATGGTGGTGGCGAGGCGGCGGTACTCGCCCAGCCCCTGCACCTCGAGGATCTGGCAATGCCCGCCAGAGACGAGCAGCAGCAGGTAAGGATAAGCCAGCCCCGGATCGGCGAGGCGCGGCGACAGCGCATGGCCTTCGAGGTGGTTGACCGCGATCAGCGGCTTGCCGCTCGCCATCGCTAGTGCCTTGCCGGTGACCAGCCCGACCATGACCCCGCCGATGAGGCCCGGACCGGCGGTCGCGGCGATCGCGTCGATATCGTCGAGCCCCAGCCCGGCGTCGGCGAGCACTCCCTCGACCAGCGGCGTGACGATCTCGGCATGGGCGCGGGCGGCGATTTCGGGGACGACGCCGCCGTAGGGACGGTGCGCGTCCTCCTGCGAGGCGATGCGCTGCGCAACGATGCGGCCGGCAAGGTCCTTGCCCTCGCTGTCGATCACCGCGGCGGCGGTTTCGTCGCAACTGGATTCGATGCCGAGGATCAGCGCCATGGGGTTCCCCTTAGAAGGAATGGCGGTTAGGGCAAGCGGCCGATGACCCAAGCCGTTCTGCGCCTCGGCACCCGCCGCTCTCCCCTCGCCCTCGCTCAGGCCGAAGAGGCCCGCTCCCGCCTGTGCGCCGCACATGGCTGGGAGGAAAGCGCCGTCGAGCTGGTCACCGTGCTCGCCAGCGGCGACAAGATCCAGGATCGCCCGCTCGCCGAGATCGGCGGCAAGGCGCTCTGGACCAAGGAACTCGACGCAGCACTGGAGGACGGCCGGATCGACTTCGCGGTCCATTCGCTGAAGGACGTTGAGACGATCCGCCCCGACCACTTCGCCATTGCCGCCGTGCTCCCGCGCGAGGACGTGCGTGACGTGCTGGTGGGGGCCGAGAGCGTCGCCGCGATTCCGCCGGGCGCGCGCGTCGGCACCAGCGCCCCGCGCCGCGCCGCGCAGATGCTCCACGCCCGGCCGGACCTCTCGGTCGTTTCGTTCCGCGGCAATGTCGCCACCCGCCTCGCCAAGCTGGCGGCGGGCGAGGCCGAGGTGACGCTCCTCGCCGCCGCCGGGCTGCACCGGCTGGGCGAGACCGGCGTCGGCCACCCGCTGGCGGTGGACGAATGGCTCCCGGCCCCGGCGCAAGGGGCGATCGGGATCGAGTGCCTCGCCGCGCGCGACGACGTGCGCGCCGTGCTCGCCGCCATCGACCATGCCCCCAGCCGCGCCGCCATCGAGGCCGAGCGGGCGCTGCTGTTGGCGCTCGGCGGCAATTGCCACAGCCCGATCGCGGTGCTGACCGAGCCGGACGGAGCGGGCCTGACTATGCGCGCCGCGCTGTTCAGTCCGGACGGGTCGATGCGGGTCGAGGGCAGCGCCGCGTTCACCGACGCCGACGGGCCCGCCCGCCTCGCCGCGCAGCTGCTGGCCGATGCGCCCGAGGGCATCCGCGTCCACTTCGACGGGCCGCCCGCCGCCGCATGAGCGCGCTGCCGCTCCTCGTGGTGCGGCCCGAACCGGGCAACGCGGCGACCGTGGCCGCGGCGCGGAAACTGGGGCTGGACGCGCACGCCGCGCCGGTGTTCGCAATTGCCCCGCTGGACTGGGACGCGCCCGATGCGGCCGGGTTCGACGGCATCCTCGCCGGCAGCGCCAACGTGTTCCGCCATGGCGGCACCGCACTGGAACGGCTGCGCGCCCTGCCCGTCCATGTCGTCGGGGCGACCACCGCCGAGGCCGCGCGGAGCGCAGGGTTCACCGTTGCCACCACTGGCGAGGGCGGCTTGCAGTCGGTGCTCGACCGCCTGCCGGGGCGGCGCCTGCTCCGCCTCGCCGGAACCGAACGGATCGTGCTGCACCCGCCTGCGGGGACGAGCCTCGAGACGCGCGAGGTCTATACCGCGCGGCCGCTCGCACTCCCCGCGCAGGCCGCCAACCTGCTCCGCAGCGGAGCCGTCGTCGCGCTGCACTCGGGCGAAGCGGCGCGGCATTTCGCCGCCGAGTGCGACCGGCTCGCCCTGGCCCATGGCCGCATGGCCCTGGCCTGCCTCGCCCCGCGCATCGCCGAGCTGGCCGGCGAGGGCTGGGCCGCGTGCCGGGTTTCCACCGAGCGCAGCGATTCCGCGCTGCTGGCCTTGGCCCGCGCAATGTGCCAGAACGCCTCCATCGGGGGCCTAGGATAAACAACACGGGCATGCAGGACGACACTTTCACCGCGCCACAGGCGATGCGCCGCCGCGCCGGACGAGGGCGCTGGCTCGCCGCGGCCTTTGCCGGGGCGCTGCTGCTCGGCGCTGCGGGGACGGCGTGGCTCAGCTGGGAGATGGGCTGGCTCAAGATCGACGGCCCGTGGCTGGGCGGCGAGGCCGCGCCGCAGCAGGTCGCCGGTGCGCCCGATCCGGTCCCGGTGATTGCGCCTGACAGCGCCGCCAAGCTCGCCAGCCTCGAATCCCGCATCGCCCAGGTCGATGCCCAGGCCACCGCCGCGTCCGGCCAGGCGACCCGCGCGGAAGGCCTGCTGATCGCCTTCGCCACCCGCCGCGCGATCGAGCGCGGGCAGGCGCTCGGCTATCTCGAAAACCAGCTCCAGCTGCGCTTCGGCGAGGTCCAGCCGAGGGCCGTCAAGCAGGTGGTCGATGCCGCCGCGCACCCGCTGACGCTCGACCAGCTCAACGAACAGCTGCTGGCGCTGGAGCCGCAGCTCGTCAGCTCTTCCCCGCAGGAGGGGACGTGGGACTGGATCGCCCGCGAGACCAGCGAGCTGTTCATCATTCGCCACGCCGACTCGCCCTCGCCCGCGCCGGAAAAGCGGCTCGACCGGGCCAGGCTGTACCTCGCCGGGGGGCGCGTCGATGCCGCGGCGGACGAGATCCGGCGCATGCCCGGTGCGGCTGCGGCGCAGGGCTGGCTGGGCCGCGCCGAGGCATACGTGACGACGCAGCGGGCGCTGGATATCCTCGAGACGGCGGCGCTCCTGCAGCCGCAGGCGCCGGTTGCGGCGTCACCTGCGCCTGCCCCGTCACCGACGGCCGCGCCCTGACAGGGCTTGCGTCCCAGCGCAGGCGGGGACCTCCCTCAATCGAGCGGACCGTATGCGGCACGAGGTCCCCGCCTGCGCGGGGACGCGCAAGGTTATTTGAAAGCGTGCGCGCCTAAGCCCGCAGCAGTTGTGGCAGGTCGCCGCTCATCCCCCGCGCCTCGTTCATGAAGAAGCGCTTGAGCGTGGGCAGGCGCTGGACGCCGGCCATGCCGAGGCGCCGCACCGCGCTGGGGATACGGCCGGGGAGGCCGAACAGCCGGGTCAGCACGTCGGTCGCGCCCGCGACCATGAAGGTATCGACCGCGCGCCAGCGTTCGTAGCGCGCGAGGAGCTGGGCATCGCCCGGCTCGAGCCCCAGCCGCATCCCGTCGCCCAGCACCTCGGCAAGCGCCGCCACGTCGCGCAGGCCGACGTTGAGGCCCTGCCCGGCGATCGGGTGCATCCCGTGCGCGGCGTCACCCACCAGCGCCAGCCGGTGCTCCACGACTTTCGCGGTGTGGTGGAAGTTGAGCGGGTACGACGTGCGCGGCGCCGCGAGCGCGATCTCGCCGAAGATGCCGTCCATCCGTTTCGCCACCTCGCCAAGGAACACGTCCTCGGGCAGCGCCAGCACGCCGGCCGCGTCCTTTTCCGACACGGTCCAGACCAGCGCCGAGCGGTGCCTGCCCTCGGCATCGTCGCGCAAGGGCAGCAGCGCGAACGGGCCCGCGGGATAGAAGATTTCCCACGCGACGTTGCCGTGCGGCTTCTCGTGCGTCAGGCCGGCAATGATCGCGCGGTGTTTGTAGTCCCAGCGCGCAGGGGTGAATCCGGCCTCGTCGCGGGTCGGCGAAGCACGCCCCTCGGCGGCGACGAGCAGCTTGCCCTTCAGCAAGCGGCCATCGGCCATCGTTACCGTTACGCCATGCTCGCCCCGCTCGCGCGAGACGACCCGTGCGCCGGGGTGAAAGCGGATGTTCGGCTCATTCTCGGCCTGCGCATACATCGCCATGCGCAAGTCGCGGTTGGCGAACATGAAGCCCAGCGAGCCTTCCTCCGGCTTGGGCTGGAAGTCGATCCGCCCGGGCTTCATCGCGTCGGTCACCGCGATCGATTCGATCGGGCAGCCCTTTTCGGCCAGCGCATCGGCCATGCCGAGGTGGGTATAGAGGTTCCAGCTCGCCGTCGAAATCGCCGAGGCGCGGCCATCGAAGCCCTCCGCCGTCAGCGCCGCGGGATCGGCAGCGTCGACCACGTGGCTGACGATGCCTTTCTGCGACAGGGCGATGGCCAGCGTCATGCCGACCAGCCCGCCGCCGAGGATCACGACATCGGCGGCGTCTTCGCGGGCAGGCTGGGTCACGGGACAGTCCTCAAGGCTTGCAGAAATCGTATCGTCCTGAATCGAGATCGATGCAGCGTCCGTCAAGGCCCGCGGCGAGATCGGGGCGCTTTACCAGCGACAGCAGGGTCGGCGCGATATCGACCGTCTCGACCGGGACCGACTGCTCGAACCCGCCGGTCATCCCGCTGCGATAGAACAGGATGGGCACGCGGCGGTCATAGTCCCACGGCGAGCCGTGCGTGGCGACATAGCCGGGACCGGCCTTGGTCTGCGCGACCACCTGGGGCTTGAGGAGGATGACGAAGTCGCCGGAGCGACCCGGCATGTAGGACGCCTTGGCGCGGTCGAGCAGCGACCAGGCATCGGGCGAACCTTTCGGCTCGGGCGCGGCCTGCAATTCCTTCGCGGAGAAAACGGCCGCGACCTGGGGGTTGGTGTCGACCAGCTTCTTGGCCTCGGCAACGACTGCGTCGCGCTTCGATCCGGTGACCGACGAGGCGATGTAGTAATCCCCGGCGGGGCCGTCCCCCAGGAGGAGGTTCGCCACGCCAAGGCGCAGCGTCGTGGAAATCGCGTCCCCCAGATTGCCCGGCTCGAGGGTGTCCAATGCCCGCTGCGCCTGCGGAGCACCCTGCTCGACCAGCCGTTCCTGCACGTCGAAGCCTCCGTGGTCGGCGGTCAGGACGATGACGTAGTCGAGCTTGGCCTGATTGAGCTGGTCGATGAACGTGCCCAGCCGCTCGTTGAGCATCGCCATCTGGATGCACATCTCCGGCCCTTCGGTGCCATAGGCGTGGCCGACATAGTCGGTCGCGGAGAGGCTGATCGCGAGAACGTCGGGATTGTTGTCCTGGCCAAGCTGGTTCTCGCCGATCAGGCGATAGGCGAGGTCGAGCGTGGATTTGTCGAGCCGCGGAGACGTCTTGAACGCAGGATAGCTGCCCTTGTCCATGGCGAAGCGGCCGGTACCTACACTGGTGCTGCCGGCAGCGATCGCGCGGTCGAACCTTGCGCAATCCCGCGGCGGAAGACCGGCCGAACCGTCGTCAACGACCTTTTCGAGCGCGTCGTTCACGATCTTCGTGGCCGGGCTCACCGCCTGCCCGTCGTACGTGCGGAACGCTTTCGCCTTGTCATCCCACCACACGGCGGCGGTGGTCTTGTTGCCGCCCATCATCAGCGCGCCGCGGTCCTTGCCCGACACGGCGACGTTCTTGCTCAAGGGGTTGGCGGCCATCAGCTTCTCGCCGAGCGTCGGCACCTTGAGGTGGACGGCAGAGGGCACGTAGCTGCCGTAATCGGGCTTGATCGGCGAATTCTCGTCCTCGGCGCAGTAGATTTTCGGCTTTGGCCGGGCCGGATCGTACCAGTTGTTGGCGATGATCCCGGTGTGCTCGGGACGCATGCCGGTCAGGATCGTCGAGTGGCCCGGGCAGGTCTCCGTCGCGGCGTGCGACTGGTAGCCGGAGGGGAACACCGCCCCGCGCATCAACACATCGAAGCCGCCGGGGACGTAACGAGCCTTGCCCTTCGGCCGGGGATTGACCAGCGGCACGATCTTCTGGCCCACGAAGCGCTGGCGGTACTGCGCGAACAGGTTGGCGGAAAACTGGTCGACCGAGATCGCCACGATCAGCTTGGGCGGAATGTTGAGCCGTGCGTTCGCCACCGGCGGCGGCTCCAGCGCGGCAGGCGCCACGTCGTCCGCGAACGACGGCATCGCGATCGCGCCCGCCAGCACTGCCGCTAGTCCTCCTGCCAAGGCCCGCTTCAACATTCTGCTTCCTCCTGGGTGGTTGCTGGACACGAATCCCATGCGACCGTAGAGCGACTGCATGGCCGGGGAATGTCCGCGATACAACTGTGCTGCGCCGGTATGGCGCAGTCTTCGGGTTCTCTTGGCCGCTCTCATCGCGCTCGTCTGTGTCGCTTTCGCGTCACCCCCCGCGCTGGCCAACAACATCCGCGCCAGCCTCGTCGCCGAAGGCCCGGCAAGGCCCGGCGAGACGGTCATGCTGGCTGTGCTGATGGAGCCGGAGCCCGGATGGCACGGCTACTGGAAGAACCCCGGCAACGCGGGCTTCGGACTGACGCTCGACTGGACGCTGCCACAAGGGGCGAGCGTGGGCGAACTGGAGTTCCCGGTGCCGCAGACGCTGCTGCTCTCGGGCCTGATGAACCACGTCTACGAGCACGACTATGCCGTGCTGGTGCCGCTGACCCTGCCCAGGGATGCGAGCGGGATCGTGCCCGTGAAGGTCAAGGCGGACTGGCTCGCCTGCACCGACAAGATCTGCGTGCCAGAGCGCGCCGAGCTGGAGGGCGCGGTGAGCATCGGCAGCGGCGCCAGGGATCCGCGCTTTGCCGCATGGCGCGCGGCGCTTCCTGCCCCGCTCGGCCAGCCGGCGCGGTTCGCGATCAGCGGCAAGACGCTGCGCATTGCGATCCCCTTCCCGGCGGGTGCCCCGGTCAGCGATCCGCACTTCTTCATCGTCGAGACCGGGCAGCTCGATTACGCCGCGCCGCAACGGTTCCTGCGGCAGGGGGACATGCTGGTCGCCGAACTGCAACGCGACCCTGCGGCCAGCGCGGTGCCATCGATGAGCGGCGTGCTGGCGATCGGCGGCGAGGCGCGGGGGCTGGAGATTTCCGCAACGCCCGGCCCTGTCCCGACCGGCGGCGATCCCGTCGGCGGCGGCGCGCTCGATGCCGGGGCGCTGACGCTGCTGCTCGGCGCGGCGCTGCTCGGCGGGCTGGTGCTCAACGTGATGCCCTGCGTGTTTCCCATACTCAGCCTCAAGGCGCTGACGCTGGCGCGCTCGGGCCATTCGGGCGCGGCGGCGCGGGCCGAGGGGCTGGCCTATACCGCGGGCGTGGTGCTCGCCTGCCTCGCGCTCGGCGGGGCGATGCTGGCCTTGCGCGCCGCGGGCGAACAGGTCGGCTGGGCGTTCCAGCTGCAGGAGCCGGGCGTCGTCGCCGCGCTGGTCCTACTCGCGGGCGCGATTACCGCCAACTTTGCGGGGCTCTATGACCTTCCGGGCCTCTCGCTGGAGCGCGGCTCGGGCTCGCCGGGGGCGTTCGCGACAGGGCTGCTCGCGGCGTTCGTCGCCACCCCATGCACCGGGCCGTTCATGGCCGCAGCAATGGGCGCGGCGCTGGTCCTGCCGACGGCGGCGGCGCTGGGCGTGTTCGCCGCGCTGGGGCTGGGCCTCGCCCTGCCGTTCCTGCTGCTGGGCTTCGTCCCCGCACTGCGCCGCGCCCTGCCACGGCCTGGCCCGTGGATGGAGCGCTTCCGCCGCTGGATGGCGCTGCCGATGGGGCTGACCACGCTGGCGCTGCTGTGGCTCGCCTCGCGGCTGGGCGGCACGACCTTCGCCGCACTGGCCCTGCTGGCGATGCTGGTCCTGCTTGCGCTGTTGTGGCTGGCCGGGCGGGCGCAGCGGACCGGGCACCATGCGGGCCGCTGGGCACTGCCGCTGAGCCTCGTGCTGGGCGTGGCCGCGATCGCCGCGCTGCCGCGCTTCGCCGGAACCGGCGCGGCGGCGCAGGCGGGGCTGCTCGACGCGAAGCCCTTCAGCGAGGCCGCGCTGGCCGAGGCCCGCAAGTCCGGCAGGCCGGTGTTCGTCTATTTCACCGCCGACTGGTGCCTGTCGTGCAAGGTCAACGAGGGCGTCGCCATCGAGACCGAGGCGACGAAAGCCGCGTTCGCCAGGGCCGGGGTCGTGACCCTGCGCGGCGACTGGACCCGCCGCGACGACGCGATCACGCGGTTCCTGACGGCACAGGGGGCCGCGGGCGTGCCGCTCTACCTGTGGTATCCGGCGGGCGGAGGGGCACCGCGGCAGTTGCCGCAGGTGCTGGGGCCGGAGACGCTGGCGGAATTGGCTGAGGAATAACCATCCCTCTACCCCAACCCCGCCCGTGCTGAGCCTGTCGAAGCACTGTCCTTCTGGTCCACCGTCGCGGAAAAGAAAGTACGGTCCTTCGACAAGCTCAGGACCGACGGTTTTGATATGGGACGCGAAAGCCTTACAAACTCTGCCCGTCGTCGATCGTCATGACCGCCCCGGTGACCTGCGCCGAACGGTCCGAGGCGAAGTACAGGACCATGTCGTCGAGCGCCGAGATGTCGGCCAGCCGCTTGCGCGGCCACGAGGCGATCTGGCGCGCGCCGCCTTCGGTGTCGAACCACTCGCCGTCGATCTCGGTGCGGATGTAACCCGGCTGGATGGTGTTGACGTTGATGCCCGAGCGCGCCCACTCGCGGGCGAACTGGCGGCCGAGATGGGCAACCCCGGCCTTCAATGCGGCATAGGCGGAATCGCCCTGCCCGGTCATCAGCGCGGTGATCGAGCCGAGGAGGATGATCCGCCCGCGCCCGCTGCCCTTGCTCCCCGCCGCCATCATCCGCTTCGCGCCCTCGCGCGCGGTCAGGTAGAGGCCGGTGAAATTGGTATCGACGACCGACCGGATGCCCGACAGCGGCACGTCGGTGGAGCGCCCGGCCGCCGAGGTGCCGGCGTTCGCCACCACCACGTCCGGCGCGCCGAACCGCGCCTCGGCGGCGTCGAACGCGGCGATGATCGAAGCCTCGTCGGTCACGTCGAGCGGCACCGCCAGCGCCTGGCCGCCACCCGCCTCGATCTCCGCCGCGAGCCGCTCGACCCGCTCGACCCGGCGCGCGCCGAACACGACGTTGGCCCCGGCCGCCGAACAGAGCCACGCAAACCGCTCGCCGAAACCGGACGAGGCTCCGGTGATGAACGCGGTGCGGCCGGCAAGCGAATAGGGCAGGTTGTCAAAGTGCAAGGGTTCTCTCCTGATCAGAACTTGTTGTCGCGCGGGAAGCCCTGCGGCGGCAGGCGGCCTGCGGCACCGCGCGCGACCTTCCACAGCATCAGGTCCTTTTCCGTCCTGGTTCGGCCGGTGTCACCGCCCATCGCCCAGCTGAGCCCGTCCTCGAGCCTCAGCGTCACCGCATCCGACAGTCCGCCGTCCTTGTAGCGCTGGAGCGTCACGCCCTGCCCCTTGGCCAGCACCGGCACCTCGCTCAGCGCGAAGATCACCAGCTTGCGGTTGTCGCCGACCACCGCGACATGGTCGTGCGCGGCGGCGATTTCGCGAACCACGGCAAGCCGGACCCCCGGCTTGGTGGTGACCACGCTCCGGCCCTTGCGGGTCTCGGCGAGAAGTTCGTCCATCTCCGCCGCGAACCCGCGCCCGGCGTTGGAGGCGAGCAGCAGCTGGCCCTTGGGCTTGTACACCGTCACCGCCACGATCTGCGCCGCCGCGTCGATATCCAGCATGGTCCGGATCGGCTCGCCGAAGCCGCGCGCCGAGGGCAACTTGTCGCAGCCCAGCGTATAGAACCGTCCGTTATCGACCGCGATCAGCAGCTTGTCGGTGGTCTGGGCATGGAGCACGAAGGCCGGGCCGTCGCCTTCCTTGAACTTGTATTCGCGGTCCAGCGGCTCGTGCCCCGAAGCGCCGCGGATCCAGCCGCGGGCCGAGAGGATCACGGTCACCGGGGCCTTCTCGATCATCGCGTCCATGCTGAACACGGCGGTCGGCGCGGCCTCCGCAATCGTCGTGCGGCGGCGGCCGAGTTCGGTGTCCTCGCCGTAGTCCTTGCGCAGCGCGGCGAGGTCGCGCTTCAGCCGGGTGCGCTGGCGAGCCGGGCTGTCGAGCAGCTTCTGCAGTTCCTCCTGCTCGACCAGCAGCTCGGCGTGTTCCTTGCGCAGCTCCATTTCCTCGAGCTTGCGCAGGGACCGCAGCCGCATGTTGAGGATCGCCTCGGCCTGGCGGTCGTTCAGCTCGAACTCGGCCATCATCACCGGCTTGGGCTCGTCCTCGGTGCGGATGATCTCGATGATCCGGTCGAGGTTGAGGAAGGCGATGATGTAGCCTTCGAGCAGCTCCAGCCGCGCCGCGATCTTGTCGAGCCGGTGGCGGGTGCGGCGCAGCAGGATGTCGATCTGGCTGATCGTCCATTCCTGCAGCAGCAGCTTGAGCCCGAGCACGCCCGGAGTCCGGCGCGAATCCAGCACGTTGAGGTTCAGGCCGAACCGCGTTTCGAGGTCGGTCAGGCGGAACAGCGATTCCTTCAGCAGCTCCGGATCGACGTTGCGGCTCTTGGGCACGAAAACGATGCGGATCTGCTCGTCGCTTTCGTCGCGCACGTCCTCGAGGATCGGCAGCTTCTTGTCGGCGATGAGCTGGGCGACCTGCTCGATCAGCTTGCCCTTCTGGACCATGTAGGGAATTTCGCTGACGACCAGTTGCCACTGCCCGCTGCCCAGCCGCTCGATCCCAGCAAGACGGTCTTCCTCGGCCTTGGCCTCCTCCGCATGGAACCGCCCGCGCACCCGGAACGAGCCGCGGCCTGTCTCATAGGCGGCGGAGATCACCGCCGGGCTGTCCACCACCACGCCGCCGGTGGCGAAGTCGGGCCCCTTGAACACCTCCATCAGCTGCGCGTGCTCGACATGCGGGTTGTCGATCAGCAGCAGGGTGGCGTCGACGATCTCGGCGACGTTGTGGCTGGGGATGTTGGTCGCCATGCCCACGGCGATGCCGCTGGACCCGTTGGCGAGCAGGTTGGGGAACAGGCCCGGGAAAATCTCCGGCTCCTGCTCCTCGCCGTTGTAGGTGGGGACGAAATCGACCGTGCCTTCGTCCAGCCCGGCCATCAGCTGGATCGCGGTCTTCGTCAGCCGCGCCTCTGTATAGCGGTAGGCGGCGGCGTTATCGCCATCGATGTTGCCGAAGTTGCCTTGCCCGTCGACCAGCGGATAGCGCAGCGCAAAGTCCTGCGCGAGGCGGACCATCGCGTCATAGACCGACTGGTCGCCGTGCGGATGGTACTTGCCGATCACGTCGCCGACGACACGCGCCGATTTCTTGAACGCACTGGCCGGATCGAGCTTCAGCTGGCGCATCGCCCACAGCAGGCGGCGGTGGACCGGCTTCAGCCCGTCGCGCAGGTCGGGCAGCGAGCGCGCGGTGATCGTCGACAGCGCATAGACCAGATAGCGTTCCGACAGCGCGGAATCGAACGGCGCATCGACGATTGCATCGAACGGATCGGGTTCTGAAGTCTCGGTGACCATGGCCGAAACGCCCTAGCAAGCGGGCGGGTTGCAAGAAAGCACCGGAACCACGGCATCCACCGCTCATTGTCGGGGGCAATCTTCCCACATTTCCCTGACAGGAGCGTCTCATGACCAAGCGCGTGCTCATCCTCGCCACCCACGGCTTCGAGCAGTCCGAACTGATCGAGCCGAAGAAGGCTCTCGAGGCCGCCGGTATCGAAACCGTCGTCGCCAGCCCCGAATCCGGCTCGATCAAAGGCTGGCACCAGAAGGACTGGGGCGAGAGCGTGCCGGTCGACGCCAGCATCGACGATGTCGCCGTGGGCGATTTCGACGCGCTGATGCTGCCCGGCGGGCAGATGAACCCGGACATCCTGCGCATGGACGAGCGGGTGATCGGCCTGGTCGAGGACTTCGACGACGCCGGCAAGCCGATCGCCGCGATCTGCCACGCGCCGTGGCTGCTCGCCGAAGCCGACATCCTCGACGGCCGCACCGTCACCGGCTGGCCCTCGATCCGCACCGACCTCGAAAATGCCGGGGCCGATGTGGTCGACCAGGAAGTGGCGATCGACGACAACCTCATCACCAGCCGCAAGCCCGAGGACATCCCGGCGTTCTCGCGCGCGCTGATCGAGGCGCTGGAAAACGCGGATGAAGAGGACGAGGAAGACGAGGACGAAGTCGAGGATGAAGTCGAGGAGCTTTGACTTTCAGGCCCACCCCTGACCCCTCCCGCAAACGGTAGGGGAATTGGTCAAGCTGACCGTAAAAGCTGGCCCTTCAATCTCCCCCTCCCGCTTGCGGGAGGGGGCCGGGGGGTGGGCCTGACGCCCCGTCCCCTCACCCTTGCATGTCGTGACTCTCGGCCGGGATGCGCACCTCCAGCCCGTCGAGCGCGGCGCTCAGGCTGATCTGGCAGGATAGCCGGCTGGTGCGGGTCACCCCGGCGGCGAGGTCGAGCATGTCTTCCTCGTCATCGCTGGCGGCAGGCAGGCGGTCGAACCAGTCCCCGCTGACGATCACATGGCAGGTCGAGCAGGCCATCTGGCCCTCGCAGGTGCCCTCGAGCGGCATCCCCGCGCTCTGCGCCAGTTCGAGCAGGCGCTGGCCCTCCTGCCCCTGGGCTTCCACCTTCTGGTTCTGCGCGGTGACGAAGGTGACGCGGACCATGGCTCAGACTCCCTGCGACGCGGCGGCGGCAAGAATTGCCGCAGCAGCCTCTTCCAGATCCTCTTCCCTCGTATAGCGTCCGAAGCCGAGCCGGATCGCGGTTCTTGCTTCCCTGTCGGAAAGTCCGATGGCGCGCAAGACATGGCTGGGCCGCCCGGAGCCGCTGGCGCAGGCCGAACCCGCTGAAAACGCGACACTGCGACATTCCGACAACAGCCTTGCGACATCGAGCCCGCCGCGCCGCAGGTTGAGGTTGCCGCGCCAGCGTTGCTCCGCGCTGCCGTTCAGGGTCCAGCCGGCGAAGAGTTCTCCCGCCCTTGTCCACAGCCTTTCCACATGCGCCGCATCGCTTTCCCGCAAGGCTCTGCACAGGGCCGCCGCCGCCCCGAAACCCGCGCACAGTGCCGGGCTTAGCGTGCCCGAGCGAAGGCCCCCTTCCTGCCCGCCGCCATGGATCAGCGGCGTGAGTTCCACGCCTTCGCGCACCCACAGCGCGCCGATGCCCTTGGGGCCGTAGAGCTTGTGCGCGGAAACCGCGATCAGGTCTGCTCCTTCGGGCGCGGCGAGCTTGCCCGCGCCCTGCACCGCATCGCACAGGAACAGTGCGCCCGCGCCGTGCGCCCTCTGCGCCAGCGCGGCGACCGGCTGGACCGTACCGATCTCGTTGTTGACCTGCATCACCGCGACGAGGCCGGTGCCCGCCGGAATTTCAACGTCCGGATCGACCAGCCCGTCGGTGCCGACCGGCAGGACATGGACGCCCGGGTCGGCCGCCCGCGCCGTGTCGAGCACCGCCGCGTGTTCGATCGCCGAGACCGCCAGCCGCTGCGCCCGCGAGCCGAAGATGGCGAGGTTAAGCGCCTCGGTCGCGCTGCCGGTGAAGATCACGCGGCCGCCCGGCGGGAACAGCGCGGCGACCTGCTCGCGCGCGACCTCGACCGCCGCAGCCGCAGCGCGGCCGATCCGGTGCGGGCTGTGCGGATTCGCGAAGCCGGGCCCTTCCGGCCCGGCGAGCCACGGCAGCATCGCCTCGCGCGCTTCGGGGGCGAGCGGGGTCGTCGCCTGGTAATCGAGGTAGATCATGCCGCGCGCCGTCCGCCGGCGAATGCGGTCCACGCGGCGATGAAGCGGTCGATATCGGCCTCGGTCGTCTCGCGCCCGATGGAGACACGGATCACCTCGCCCGCGGCCTTCTCGTCCATCCCCATCGCGGTGAGGACGTGGCTGGTGCGCAGCGAGCCCGACGAGCACGCGCTACCCGCCGAGACCGCGATTCCCTGCGCGTCGAAGGCGATCAGCTGGGCATTGGCCGAGCGGCCGGGCATCCGGTAGGCGGCGATGCTCGGCACCCGCGCCGTGTCGATGCACAGCGACTCCCCGCCCGCCGCAAGGATGGCGTCGTCAAGCTTGTGACGCAGCCGAACCGCATCGTCCAGCCAGTCGCGCGGGGCCTCCAGCGCGGCGGCCATGGCCAGCGCGCCGGGCAGGTTCTCGGTCCCGGCGCGGTAGCCGCGCTCCTGCCCGCCGCCGGGCCTGAGCAGCTTCCAGTCGCGCACCAGCAGCGCGCCGACGCCGATCGGTCCGCCGAACTTGTGGGCCGACAGCGCAACGAGATCGGCCTCAGGCGTCAGCAGCTTGCCCGCGCCCTGCGCCGCGTCGCACAGGTAGATACCGCCCGCCTCGCGCACCGTTTCGGCAATGCGGAAATCGCTCTGCATCACGCCCGTTTCGCTGTTCGCCTGCTGCACCGCGACGAGGCCGGAGAGGCGGCAGTCTTCGGTGTCGACCAGGCCATTGGCATCGACCGGCAGCCGCGCCGCATCGCCCGCCAGGCGCAGCACCGCCTCGTGCTCGGTCGCGCCGACCGCGACGAGCGGCTGGACACAGGCCCGGATCGCCAGCGCCAGTGCCTCGCTCGCGCCCGCGGTGAACACCACCTCGCCTGCCCAGCCGAGCGCCGCCGCGACCCGCGCGCGGGCGTCTTCCAGCGCCGCGCGGGCCTTGCGGCCGGCGGCGTGGGGGCTCGACGGATTGGCCCAGATCGCAAAGCCATGCGCCAGCGCCGCCCGGGCTTCGGGCAGCAGCGGCGTGGTCGCGGCGTGGTCGAGGTAGAGCGGGGGCGGCAAGTCGTTCCGTTTTCATTGCTTTCGAGGCATCGCTTTCTATATAGCGCCCAACTTCAATTCACAGCCCCGGCGGCTCCAGCGCCGGATTGGCTCCAGATCAGGCAGGTCCTCATGCCCGCAGTCATCTTCCCCGGTCCCGAGGGCCGTCTCGAAGGCCGTTTCCAGCCGGCCCCGCGCCCGCGCGCGCCCGTCGCGATGATCCTCCATCCGCACCCGCAGGCCGGGGGCACGATGAACGACCGCATCACCCAGGCGATGTACAAGACCTTCGTGAACCGCGGCTTCGCCACGCTGCGCTTCAACTTCCGCGGTGTCGGCCGGTCGCAGGGCAGCTTCGACAACGGCATCGGCGAACTGTCCGATGCGGCCGCCGCGCTCGACTGGGTGCAGTCGATCCACCCGGAGGCGCAGACGACCTGGATCGCCGGCTACAGCTTCGGCGCGCTGATCGGCATGCAACTGCTGATGCGCCGCCCGGAAATCCGCGGCTTCATCTCGGTCGCGCCGCCGGCCAACATGTACGACTTCAGCTTCCTCGCCCCGTGCCCGTCGTCGGGCATCATCGTCCAGGGCGCGGCAGACACCGTGGTTGCGCCGGGCGCCGTGCAGAAGCTGGTGGACAAGCTGCGCACCCAGAAGCACATCACCATCCACCACGACGAAATCCCGCGCGCCAACCATTTCTTCGAGAACGAAATGGACGACATGATGCGGTCGGTGGACAACTACCTCGACATGCGGCTGGCGCCGGATTCGCCGATTAAATGACGTGAGCCCCCGCGGAGGCGGGGGTCTCGTGCCGGTTACGGTCCGCTAGATCGATGGAGGTCCCCGCCTTCCGACCTTCGGTCGGAAGTTTATCCTGAGCTTGTCGAAGGGCGGGGACGCAGCCGAGGTTCAAAGCAGGCCCTCGATCGTCGCTTCCAGGTCCGCCGGCCTCGTCGTCGGCGCGTACCGCCCGACGACCTTGCCTTCGCGGTCGATCAGGAACTTGGTGAAGTTCCACTTGATCCCGCGCGAGCCCATCAGCCCGCGCGCCTCGCCCTTGAGCCAGTGGTAGAGCGGGGTTTCGTTCTCGCCATTGACCTCGATCTTGGCCATCAGCGGGAAGCTGACCCCGAAGTTGACCTTGCAGAAGCTCTCGATCTCATCGGCCGTGCCCGGCTCCTGCCCGCCGAACTGGTTGCACGGGAACGCAAGGATCTCGAACCCGCGATCCTTGTACTTCTTCCACAGCGCCTCGAGCCCGTCGTACTGCGGGGTGAAACCGCACTTGCTGGCGGTGTTGACGACCAGCACGACCTTGCCGAGCTTGTCGGCGAGGTCGATCTCGGTCCCGCTCGGCAGTTTCGCGGTAAAGTCGGCGAGCGTCTTCATGGCAGGTCCTCCCGCCCGGCCAGCTCCATGATCTGGCCGACGTTGATGGTCGAGGCCCCGGCGATGTCGATGACGAGGCGGGCGCGGGCTGCGGCGTCCATCGCCGCCACCTCGCGCACGAGCGCGCCGAGCGTGCCCTTCTTCACCTCGCGGAAATGGTAGTGCAGTTCCGAACCGCCGTCGTCGCGCTCGATCAGCGTGGCGGCAGCGTTCCAGTCGACAGTATTCATTCGGTCCCCCTGATCAGGCGCGAACGGTTCGCACGCATGGGGCCGATTGGCAAGCTGGCGCAGCCAGCTAGCGCGGGAAGTTGGCGCACTTGTAGAGCTCGACGATCTCTTCCGGCCCGAACTCGCGGTCGCCGGCCTTTTCGATGACCAGCCCGGACCGTTCGCTTTCGTTCATCCGCGCGACCATCGCGACCATTTCGGCAAAAGTGCCGTGGTGGAGGGACTTGAACTCGTGGAACACCCCGCCGGAGCCGGCGCGGCGGATCGAGGCGTGGTCGTTCCAGTCGATCCCGGCGCAGTCGGCGGGTTCGGCGCGGAAGGTGGTGGGGGCCATGAGCGGTTTCTCCTTTTGCTGGAGAAACGCCACACGGAGCCGGCGGTTTCCCGTCGCCGGGTTACAAATCGGTCATTGAAGGTGGCCCTCGTGGAGCCGCACGACCCGGTCCATCCGCAGTGCCAGCCGCTCGTTGTGCGTCGCGACCAGTGCCGAGCTGCCCTCGCCCCGGACCAGGCGGAGGAATTCGTCGAGCACCTTGTCGGCGGTCGCCTCGTCGAGGTTGCCGGTGGGCTCGTCGGCCAGCACCAGCTCGGGCCGGTTGGCGAGCGCGCGCGCCACCGCGACGCGTTGCTGCTCGCCGCCGGAGAGCTGGCTGGGCCTATGCTCGAGCCGCTTGGCGAGTCCCAGCGCGGAGAGCAGTTCGACCGCGCGCTCCCGCGCCGCGGCCTCGTCCTTCCCGGCGACCAGCTGGGGCAGCAGCACGTTTTCGATCGCGTTGAAATCGGGCAGCAGGTGGTGGAACTGGTAGACGAAGCCGAGGTGGTCGCGGCGCAGCGTGGTGCGCGCATCCCCCGACAGCGAGGACGCATCGGTCCCGGCGATCTCGATCTTGCCCTCGAACCCGCCTTCGAGCAGCCCGATGGCCTGGAGCATGGTCGACTTGCCCGAACCCGAGGGGCCGAGCAGGGCGACGATCTCGCCCGGACGGATGTCGAGATCGACGCCGCGCAGGACCTCGATGGTCTCTCCGCCCTGGCTGAAGCTGCGGGTGAGCCCGGTGAGCCGGACGACGGGATTACTCATAGCGCAGCACCTGCACGGGATCGGTGCTCGCCGCCTTGAGCGCGGGGTAGAGCGTGGCAAGGAACGACAGCACCAGCGCCATCACGCTGATCGTCACGATCTCCACCGGGTCGGGCCGGCTCGGCAGTTCGGTGAGGAAGCGGATCGAGGGATCCCACAGGTTCTGCCCGGTCAGGATCTCGATCGCGTGGACGATCGGCTGGCGGAAGAACAGGAACACGAAACCGAGCGCGAGGCCGACCATCGTCCCCAGCGTGCCGATGACGAAGCCGATGGTCACGAAGATCTTGAGCAGCGACTTCCGCGTGGCGCCCATTGTGCGCAGGATCGCGATGTCGCGGGTCTTGGCGCGGACCAGCATGATCAGCGACGAGAGGATGTTGAACACCGCGACCAGCACGATGATCGAGAGGACCACGAACATCGCCACGCGTTCCACCGCCAGCGCCTCGAACAGCGAGGCGTTGATGGTCTTCCAGTCCTGCACCACGGCGCGGCCTTCCAGCTCCCTGGTGAGCGGGGCAAGCGTCTCGCCGACGGTGTCGGGATCGGTCGTGGTAAGCTCGATCATGCCGATGGTATCGCCGGTCAGCAGCAGGGTCTGCGCATCGGGGATGGGCATGACGACATAGGCCTGGTCGTAGTCGTAGACCCCGATCTCGAAGATCGCGGTGACCTTGTAGCCGATCTCGCGGGGCACGGTGCCGAACGGGGTCGAGCGGCCCTGCGGGTTGATGATGGTGATCGTGTCGCCCAGCCGCACGCCGAGGTTTTCGGCGAGCCGCGAGCCCAGCGCGACATTGCCGCTACCGGGCTGGAGCGTCGCCAGCGAGCCGGAGACGCGCTTGTCCTCCAGCCGCTTGATGTCGCCCTGGGTGTTGCCGCGCACCAGCACCGCCTCGACCCGGCCGTTGAAGGTGGACAGCAGCGGCTGCTCGATCAACGGCGAGGCGTGGGTCACGCCGGGCGTCGCCTCGACCTTCTTGAGGATCGACTGCCAGTCGTCGAGCCGCCCGCCATAGGCCTGGATCACAGCGTGGCCATTGAGGCCGACGATCTTGTCGAGCAGCTCGGCGCGGAAGCCGTTCATCACGCTCATCACGATGACCAGCGCGGCGACTCCAAGCATCACCGCGGCAAGGCTGATCCCGGCGACGAGCGCGATGAACGCCTCGCCCTTGCCAGGCAGCATGTAGCGCTTGGCAATGGTCCATTCGAAGCGGGAGAGGATCAAGCGGTCGCTCTTTGTGGGGCGGTCATGGTCGATGCGTGTAGGCGCAGGCGCGCGCCGGAGCAATGGGAGGACTTGGCGTCAGGAACTCGGTTGCGACCCCGGGCCCGGTTTGCGCTGACAACCCGGCCGCTCACATCCGGTTCCCGCGTCACTTCGGGGCGATGACGAAGTCCACGCCGATAAAGGCGGTTTCCCCGGCCAGCGCGCCGCCACTGTCCTTGCCGAAAGACGCCATCTTTGTGATGAAACCGACGAAGTCCTGGCTGGAGAACGGCGGGGTGGCGCTGCTGACCTTCTCGATCCGCACGACCTTGTAGCCGAGAGCGGCGGCGTAGACATCGGCCTCGGCGCGGGCGTTGGCGGTAGCGCGTTCGATCGCGGTCTTGCGCGCCGCCTCGCGGTCCTTGAGGCCGAAGCCGCGCCCGCCGAACGGACTGCCCGACATGCGCAGGTAGGTCTGGTCCTGATCGACGAGGCCCGAGGCGTCGAGCTTGGGAATGTCCGCGACGGGGATCGTCAGGTCAAAGGTCGCGACCGCCTGCCAGGTCGGCTTCATCAACTTCGCGATGCGCTCGTCGCGGGCCTTGCGTTCGGCCTTGGAGAGCTTCTTTTTCTTTTGCGGCTTGCTGTCGTCATACGTCGCGGCATCCATTGCCGCTGCCGCTGCTACCGCCGCCGCGCCCTCCGGACTATCGGAATAGTCCGAGAGGGTTGCATAGACGTCGCACTCGCTCGCGGAATGACAGACAGCCGGGGTTTCGCTGGTGGTTACCGGGCCCAGCGAGGCCGTCGCAGGGTCGAAACCGGCAGTGCGGATTCGCTCCTGCGTGACCTTCCACGCCTCGCCCATTTCGGCCTCGGCGGCGGCCTTGCTCTCGCCTTCGGCACTGATCATCTGCGTGAGCGTGTAGATATCGGGCGCGACTTCGCCCTTTCCGTCGATGTGGAGCATGATCTCGCCGGGCGCGGCGAAGGCAGGCGCGGACATGCCGAACGCGGCGGCGGCGAGGAAGTGCTTCAGGGCCATGTTGCGCATCCTCACTTCGGGGCCAGCACGAAATCGACCGCGACCGGCGCGAAATCGGCGGAGAGGAACGCGGGATCCTTCTTCGGCCCGTCGAAGCGGGTCATCATCGTCAGGATGTCGGGCAGGTTGAACGGCGCGGGGCGGTTCGACAGGCCGGTGATCCGCACCACCCGGTACCCGATCGACGCGGCATAGGCATCGGCTTCGGCCCGCGCCTTCTTGAGGCCATCGGCCAGCGCGGCGCGGTGCGATTTGGCCCGGTCGTCGAACAGGAACCTGGTTTCGCTGTTGTTCAAGGTCGCCTTCGCGCTGATGGACTCGGTCACCGCCGCGTACCTGGCGATCGGCGCCAGTTCGACATGGCCAGCCGAGCGCGCGACCCAGACCTTGGCGGATTCACCGCCGTAGGCATCGGACGCGACCGCGACAGGGTATGGCATAATCACCGGCGGGGGCGGGACGCCTTCCGCAAGCGCGACATCAGGCGCGTCCGCAGCGTTTTCCGCAGGCATCTCCGCCGGACCCTCGCCCGCCTTTTCAAACAGGCTGTCGGGCAGCTTGCTGCGCTCGATCGAAATCTCCGGCATCCCGGAAACCGTGCAGTATTCCGAATAGCAGTTGACCCGTGCCTCTTCGAACGTCGCCGCGGCGAAGCCAACCGCATTCCCGGCAACACCCTCCTTGGCGAGGTCCGCGATCAGTGCGGCCTGTGCGTCGGCGTGTTGCTTCAGCGCCTCCTCGCGCGTGGCGGCGACCTTGGCGATCTTGACGCCCAGTTCGACCCGATCCGGCAACGCCATCCCGAGCGCGTCGATGTGCAGTTCGACCAGCTGCCCCGGCGCAGCCGGCGCGGCGAACGCGGCCCCGGCCAGAGGCATCGCCAGCAAGAGCCCGGCAAGGCGAAATGCGCGCATGTCATTAAGATCCCGTCCCGTTGAGCCCCGAGTGTGGAGCGCAGCCGCGCCCGCCGTCAAGCGCAGGCTCGACCGAAGCGGCGCTGTCCTACACGCCCGGCTGATGGCATGACGCCGCGATGCCTGCCACCCGTGCCGCGTTGCTGATCGACCAGATCGATAAGACCGCCGCAACTGATCGAATCCGGTTTTTGCCCAGGACCGTGTCAACTTTGTCAACTTCGCCGAGAAACAATGGTTTGCGAGGCCCCCTGCCGCCGGACTTGCGTTTGCGGGCAAGACTCGCCATTTGGGCCGCGACGATGACCGGCGCACGGCGCGCCGCCTGCGAGTCCCGGCAACCCATGACCATGATCGAACCCGCCCGCGACGAAACTCCGTGGGATGTCGACGGCGACAAGCTCGGCGAGGAATGCGGCATCTTCGGCGTGATCGGCGCACGCGACGCCGCCGCGACCGTCGCGCTCGGCCTCCATGCCCTGCAGCACCGCGGCCAGGAAGCGGTCGGCATCTGCAGCTTCGACGGACAGGAATTCTACGCCACGCGCGGGACCGGCCACGTCGCGGCCAATTTCTCCAGCGGCGCGGCGCTCGCCGAACTGCCCGGCGAGATGGCCTCGGGCCATGTCCGCTACTCGACCACCGGCGGCTCCGGCCTGCGCAACGTCCAGCCGCTGTTCGCCGACCTCGCCAGCGGCGGCTTCTCGATCGCGCACAACGGCAACATCTCGAACGCGATGTTTTTGAAGCGCGACCTCGTCCGCAAGGGCGCGATCTTCCAGTCGACGTCGGACACCGAGGTGATCATCCACCTCGTCGCCACCAGCCGCTATCCCACCCTGCTCGACAGGTTCGTCGACGCGCTGCGGCTGGTCGAGGGCGCCTATGCGCTGATCTGCATGACCCCGCTCGGCATGATCGCCTGCCGCGACCCGCTCGGCATCCGCCCGCTGGTGATGGGCCGGGTCGGTGACGCGGTGGTGCTGGCGAGCGAGACCGTCGCGCTCGACGTGGTCGGTGCGGAATTCGTCCGCCAGATCGAGCCGGGCGAGCTGGTCGAGGTCGATTTCGACGGCACCGTGCGCAGCCACCGCCCGTTCGGCAACACCCCGGCCCGGCCGTGCATCTTCGAGCACGTCTATTTCAGCCGGCCGGATTCCATCGTGGATGGCCGCTCGGTCTACCAGGTCCGCAAGGAAATCGGCGCGCAGCTCGCCATCGAAAGCCCGGTCGAGGCCGATCTCATCGTGCCGGTGCCCGACAGCGGCGTGCCCGCGGCGATCGGCTATGCCCAGCAGTCGGGCATTCCGTTCGAGCTCGGGATCATCCGCTCGCACTATGTCGGGCGCACCTTCATCCAGCCGAGCGACGGTGCCCGCAACGCCGACGTCAAGCGCAAGCACAACGCCAACCGCGCGCTGGTCGAGGGCAAGCGGATCGTGCTGATCGACGATTCGATCGTGCGCGGCACCACCAGCCTCAAGATCGTCCAGATGATGCGCGACGCCGGGGCCAAGGAAATCCACTTCCGCGTCGCCAGCCCGCCGACCGAGCATTCGTGCTTCTATGGCGTCGACACGCCCGAACGCTCGAAGCTGCTCGCCGCGCGGATGGACGTCGCCGCCATGGCCGAGTTCATCCAGGCCGACAGCCTCGCCTTCGTCTCCATCGACGGCCTCTACCGTGCGGTCGGGGAGAGCGAGCGCAAGAAGGCCTGCCCGAAGTACTGCGACGCCTGCTTCACCGGCGACTATCCGACCCGCCTGACCGACCTCGCCGAGCGCGAGGACCCCGACCAGTACACGCTGCCGGTCGAAAAGGTCGCGTGATGGCGGAAGGCGAAGCCACCGGGCCGCTCGCCGGCCAGCTTGCGCTCGTCACCGGGGCGAGCCGCGGGATCGGGGCGGCAACGGCGAAGGCGCTCGCCGCCGCGGGCGCGCACGTCGTTCTCGTCGCCCGCACCGCTCGCGATCTCGAAACGGTCGAGCAGGAAATCTTCGAGGCCGGCGGAAACGCCACCATCGCCCCGGTCGACCTTGCCGAACCGGACGGCATCGCCCGTCTCGCGGCCGCGCTGTCGGGCCGGTGGCAGGCGCTCGACGTGCTGGTGATCAACGCGGCGACGCTGGGACATCTTTCCTCCGTCGCGCAGATCGAGAGCCGCGAGTTCAACACCATCATGACGCTCAACGTCATGGCGACGCAGGCGCTCATCGCCAACTTTGACGGGATGCTCCGCCGCAGCAAGGATGCCCGCGTGATCGGCGTGACCAGCAGCGTCGGCTCGGCCCCGCGCGCCTATTGGGGCGCCTATGGCGCATCGAAGGCGGCGATGGAGAACCTGCTCGATTGCTATGGGCAGGAAAGCCGGAATGTCTCGAACATCCGCGTCGCCATCCTCGATCCCGGCGCGACCCGCACCAAGATGCGAGCCCGCGCCTATCCGGGCGAGGATCCCGCGACAGTGAAGGCCCCGGAGGTCGTGGCAGAGCGCGTGGTTACGCTGCTTGGTGAACAGTTCGCCAGCCCGCACCGGACACGCGTTAACCATCCCTGAGAAGTTCTGCGTAACTGCAAACTGTCATAGTCCGCCAAGCCTTCCGGGCAACCGGGGAGAAGGCATGGAAGGGCAAGGCATATGAACGCGTTCACCACCAGCTCGCGCAACCGCTACGAGATCGCCGCGCAGGAAGACCGCAGCGCGCCGCGCTTCCGCATTTCGATCCCCGCATCCCTGCGTCCGTCGGGTTCGAAATCGTTCACGACGACGGTGCAGGACCTGTCGCTCAGCGGCTTTTCGGCAGTCGCGGTGAACAAGATGTTCCCCGGCTCGCTGTGCTGGCTGACCCTGCCGGGCCTCGAGTCGCTCCAGGCCGAAGTGGTGTGGTGGCAGAACGGCCTCGTCGGCTGCGCCTTCCAGAACCTGCTGAGCCCGATCGTCCACGACAACATCCTGACCCGCTATCGCGGCGACGGGGTGTTCCGTTCGGTGCTGGGCTGAACCGCAACTCGTTCCTTTCCTGTCGTCATTGCGAGGAGGCGAAGCCGACGCGGCAATCCAGGAGCATCCGAGTCGCTCTGGATTGCTTCGGCCTGAGGCCTCGCAATGACGAGCGGTTTGGTGACGGGGCAAGTCAGCCCTTCACCAGCGTCACCTGCGACACGTCGATCCCGCCGCCGCGGAAGCCGCCCTCGCAGTACATCAGGTAGAACCGCCAGAGCCGCACGAACCGCTGGTCGAACCCGGCGGGGAGCCGCCCGTCCTCGACCGCCGCATCGAACCGTTCGCGCCACAGCCGGAGCGTCTCGGCATAGTCGAGCCCGAAGTCGAGCTGATCCTGCCACGACAGGCCTCGTTCCGCGGCAAGCCGCTGGAACTCGCTGGTGCGGATCAGCAGGCCGCCGGGGAAGACATAGGTCTGGATGAAGTCGGCGCTGGCCGCGTAGTCCTCGAACAGGTCGTCGCGGATCGAGATGTACTGCACCGCGGCGCGCCCGCCGGGCTTCAGCGAACGGGCCACGCAGTCGAACCACGACGGCCAGTATTCGCGCCCGACCGCCTCGACCATCTCGACGCTGGCGACCGCGTCGAAGCTGCCGGTGACATCGCGGTAGTCCTCGTGGCGATATTCGATCTGCCCGGCGAGGCCCGCCAGCAGGTGCTCGCGCGCCCATGCCAGTTGCTCGTCCGAAAGGCTGATGCCGAGAACGCTCGCGCCTTTCGTCTCCGCCAGCCGCCGGGCGAGATAGCCCCAGCCGCAGCCGATCTCGAGAACCCTGTCGCCGGGCGACAGCGCCAGCCGGTCCGCCAGCGCATCGACCTTGCGCCGCTGCGCCTCGGCCAGCGGGGCACTTGCCGGCAGGCCATCCCACAGCGCACTCGAATAGCTCATCGTCTCGTCGAGCCACTGGCGATAGAAATCGTTGCCGAGGTCGTAGTGCGCGCCGATGTTCTGCTTGGCCTGCTTGCGGCTGTTGCGGCGCGCCAGATGGACCAGCTTGCCGGCGAGCCGCCACGGCCCCTTGGCGCGGCCCGTCGATCCCAGCGTCGCGGCGTTGCGCATGAACAGGTCGAAGATCGGCACGGGATCGGGCGAGTCCCACTCGCCCAGTTCCCACGCCTGGTACCAGCCGACCGAGCCGCCGGTCGCCAGCCGCACCAGCGCGCGCCAGTCGCGGATCGCGATTTCGGCCGCGGGGCCGGGACCGCGACCGCCGACGAGTCGGGTCGAACCGTCGGGCAGGGTGGCGAGGATCGAACCGGCCTCCAGCCCCGCGTCGATACGGTCGATGACCTTGCGGAAGCCTCCCGCGATGAGCCGTGCGAGCCAGCCTGCGCCTGCCTGCGCAGCGCGGCCCCCGCCGACAAGCTCTTTCCCCCTGAGCGAACCGTGCGCATTCATGGGGGCGATATGGCGCGTCGTTCGTCCGCCTGCAATCGCCTCTGTCACGCCTTCATCGCGGCATGTGCGGCAAGGGCCCGCTCACGCGCCTCGCGGTGACCGACGATCATTGCGGGATAACCCTTGGGCCGGCGCGCGGGGTCATGGATTTCGCTGTCGGGAAGGTGTGCCAGTTCCGGCACCCACTCACGGATATAACCCGCCGCATCGAACTTTTCGGACTGGGTGAGCGGGGCCATGATCCGCACGAACATGTTGGAATCGACACCGGTCCCCGCCGTCCACTGCCAGTTGACCGCATTCGAGGCATAGTCGGCATCGACCAGAGTATCCCAGAACCACTCCTCGCCGCGCCGCCAGTCGATCAGCAGGTGCTTCACCAGAAACGAGGCCGCGATCATCCGGACGCGGTTGTGCATCCATCCCGTCGTCCAGAGCTGGCGCATCCCGGCGTCGACGATCGGGTAGCCGGTGCGGCCCTGCTGCCACGCGGCGAGGTCCCGGTCGGCCTCCGCGCCGTCGCGCCAGCGCAGCGCGTCATAGGCCTCGCGGGCGTTGTTAGCGCCATAGTCCGGATACTGGAGGATCACATTCTGGGCATAGTCGCGCCAGCCGAGCTCGCCGAGAAAGGTGCCGACCGATCCGCCCTTGCCCATTGCGGCGTGCCAGCAGGCGGCCGGCGAGATTTCGCCGAAGTGGAAATGCGGGGAAAGGCGCGAAGTGCCTTCCATCGAAGGGAGGTTGCGCTGCTGCTCATATCGGGCAGCGATGCGGGCGAAGTCGGCGAGGCGATCGTGCGCGCCGCCCTCCCCCGGGATCCATTCGGCGCGGAAGCCGGCGGCCCAGTCGGGCTTGGCCGGTAGGAGCTGCCAGTCGTCCAGCGCAACGCTGCGCGGCCACTTGACCGGCGCGGCGAGTTTCGTCGGCGCAGCCAGCGGCTCGGGCGGCGGCATATGGGTGGAGAGCGCGCGCCAGAACGGGGTGTAGATCTTGAACAGGCCGCCGCTCCCGGTGCGGATCGTGCCGGGCGGGGCAAGGTAGTTGCCGTCATGGCAATGGAGCGTGAGCCGCTTCGCCACTGCCTTTTCCGCATTGCGCCACCACGGTTCGTAGTGGGCGAGGCAGTGGACTTCCTTTGCCCCGGCCTCTTGCGCCACTGCCGCCAGTTCCTCGTCGCTCTTCCCCCGCCGCAGGACCAGCCGCGAGCCGAGTTTCCTGAGATCCGCGTCGAGGCTGGCAAGACTGTGATGCAGCCACCAGCGCGAGGCCCCGCCCATCCGCCGATGCCTGGGCGTATCGTCGTCAAGGACATAGACCGGGATCACCGGCCCGGCCTCGGCAGCAGCAAGGAACGCGCGCTGGTCGGCCAGGCGCAGGTCGCGGCGCAGCCATACGATGACGGGGGAAGTCATGGGGCGGAGATCACCACTGGCTTTTTGCGGGCCCGCAGGGCTCTTCCGGGACCGTCACCGAGAACCTGTCCCGGATGCGGGGATCGTAGAACCGAGCATCACGAAATACGATCCCGGTGCCTTCGCGTTCCACGAAGGGTGCTCTTGACCAGAACAGGAATGCGGCCAGCTCGGGTCGGGACTGCTTGAGCCGGTCGACGTCAGGCCAGGCACACAGATTTGTCGTCAGTCGGCGGGCATTGCTGAGACTCGGGACATCTTCTGCAGCGATCACGACCCATTCGTGATTGGCGCCGACCAGAATGTCCCGCTTCCACGGGAAGATCGGCCGGGGCAGCGCGATCGCGGTTTCGTATCGGGGGAAGCCCTTGTTCACGGGCCCTTTCGAATTGATTTGCAAAGTCATCAGCACGCCAGCAGACGTGAGCATATTGAGGACGCAATAGCCGGTTAAGCCGACAATCGCGCCGACCGCGGGCCAGCGCCAGGATCGGCCCCGTCGTTCACGCCAGATCGAGAGGCCGACGCCGGCCCCCAGTATCGCAAGGATCCAGACGTCCACGATGAACAGCGTGTCGCCATAGAACCAGCGGCGCGAGAACGGTTCGAGCAGGCGGATGCCGTAGTTGTTGAACCAGTCGAACAGCGGATGGGTCAGCGCGCCGATATAGCAGAGCGCCACCAGCCAGCCGAAACGCACCGGCTCACGTCCCGGCGGCCGCTTGCCCCGCGCTGCCTGCCAAGCGTCGAATCGCACCAGCAGCCACGCCAGCAACGGCGGGAGGAGCAGCAGCGCGATCGGCCCGTGGCTGAGGCCACGCCGCATCGCCAGAGCCTCGATCCCCCACAGCGCGCAGGGCGCGTCGATGTCGGGCAGGTTCGCGGCGAGGATCAGCGCCGGCATCGCCAGCCCCGACTTGCGCTTGAGCCCCGCCTGCCCGAGCGCGGCGCCGATCAGCGAATGGGTGAGGTTGTCCATGCCGTCCTATCGCCTCTTCGCGTCACGCAGGGAAAAGCAGCGCCCGCCGTCCTCGTCGATGGTCGCGGGCAGGTCGCTGGTCATGCCGTAGTGCACGATGGCGTCCGGCGAGAGGCAGAACCGGCCTTTTCGCACTGGCACCTGCCACTGGATGTACCAGTAATCCTCGTCGGTCTGCTCGACCGCGGCGACATAGTGACCGCCGTCGACATAGCGGATGGCGTGGCCGCCGATGAATTTGAACTTGCCCCGCTCGTAGATCGCATCGGCATCGGGCGTCGCGCCCAGCCGGCGGATTAGCTTTCCAGGCGCGATGATGATGCTCGCTCCCAGGCAGATGTCGGTTTCCCAGTCGGTGTCGGGCGGGCACCACCATTCGCCGTTGGGATAGCCGCGCCGGGTGCGGATTTCGGCAAGAACGACCGGACCCGACTCTTCGCTGTGCTTCGCCAGCGTGAAGGGCGGCGCGGCAGCCGGTTTCCCAAGCTCCGCAACCTGCTCGGCGGTGATCGCCATGACCGGCGTGGCAATCGAGGCGAGGCCGCCCAGTCGCTCGATCTTCGCACAGGGGCCGAAGTCGCTCTCGATGATCCCATCGCCCATGGGGTGAAAACCGATCCGGTCGAGCTCGCGCCCGTCGACACAGGCAAGGCCGGTTTCCGGGTTCCAACGCCCGCGCGCGGCGACGCGAAACTCACCGCCCCCCAGCGGCTCGACCACCACCAGCATCGGCTCATTGCGGACCGGAAGGTGCACGACGATGGCCGCGCCGAAGTGCTCGCCGAGGTCCGGCCCGGCCAGCGTCCGCGAGCCGAGGAATGCGCCCCACGAAAGCCGGTCGCAGATCGCATCGTCGCCGCAGGCCGACTCGTACGATGGCGTCGTGCTGACCGAACCGGCCGCGACCAGCGAATAGGCCGGCCTGTCGTCGGCCGATGCCGCGACCGGAAAGAGCGCGGCCATGGTCATCAGCACGGAGCGAAGCAAGCCCATGCCGCTTGCTCGCACCCTGCCCGCCGCTGCGCAAGCCGGATCACCTCCGCTCCGGTTGCCGGAACCGGGGCGGCGTGCGAGCATTGCCCCCGCAATGACTTCGCCCGCGCCGCAAGCTCGCAGCTATCGCATCGACCCGCGCCATGCGTGGATGGCCGCCGCCGTGTGCTGGGCGGGGTTCGCGGTGGTCGTGTGGCTGGTCGAAAGCGGTCGCAGCACCGGGATCGACGAGCTCGGGCTGCTGTTCTGGCGCGCCGGGCCGGACCTTTCGCCCGACGGCCCGAAATGGCTGCTCGAAGCGGTGCGCGACCTCACGGCGCTCGGCGGCGTGCTGCTGCGCTCGCTGGTGACGCTGGGCGTGCTCGCCGCGCTGCTGTTCCTGCGGCTGCGGCGCGAGGCGGTGCTGCTCGCCGCGACCATCGCCAGCGGGTGGATCGTCAACACCCTGGTCAAGGTCTCGGTCGGCCGCGCCCGGCCCGAGATCGTGCCGCACCTGACCGAGGCGGGCGGGATGAGCTTCCCCAGCGGGCACAGCTTCAATTCGGCGGTGGTCTATATCGCCATCGCCCTCGCTTTCGCGGCGATGAGCCCACGCCATGCGGTGCGCTGGACGCTGGTGTCGTGCGCAATCGTCCTGACGCTGGGAATCGCGGTGAGCCGGGTGTGGCTCGGCGTGCACTTCCCCACCGACGTTGCCGCCGGTTGGCTGGGCGGCGCCGGCTGGGCCTTCGCGGCGTCGGCGCTACTGCACAGGCCGGCGAGGGCGATGGCGGAGCAGGCCTCAGAACAGTTGGACGCGGTGACGCCGCATCCTGAAAACTAGCCACCAACCGCAAACGCGTCCCCGCGAAGCCGGAGACCTCCATCAATCGGGCTTCCCGTTTGCGGCACAAGGTCCCCGCCTGTGCGGGGACCAGCAAGGTCTCAGATCGGATCGGCAGCCGTGCCGCTGACCGTCCAGGTCTGGCCGGTCGCCAGCAGCTTGGCGAGGTCCGCCTTCTTGCCTTCCGCCAGCTTGCGGTTCTGGGTGAGGACCGAGTCCTCGAACGACGGCGCGGGGTCGTCGTAGATCACGCCGAGCGCCATCGGGAACGGGCCGAACGGCATTTCCACCAGCATGTGTGCGACGGCCTTGTTCGTGACATTGTGGACGATCACGCCCGCCGCCTGCCAGTCACCATCGACCACATCGACGACCTTGAGCGTCAGGCGCTCGGTATCGAGGGCGATGCCCTTGATCCCGCCGGTCTTCTCGCTGCCGAACAGCATCGGTTCGCCGTCCTTGAGCCAGAGCTGGCGGTCTTCCGCGCCCTTGGGGGCGGCGAAGTCCTCGAAGCGGTCCTTGTTGTAGACGATGCAGTTCTGGAAGATCTCGACGAACGCCGCGCCCTTGTGGGCGTGGGCGGCCTTGAGCACGTCGGGCAGGTGCTTCGAGACATCGAAGCCGCGCGCGATGAACCGCCCGCCCGCGCCGAGCGCGAACGCACAGGGCTGCGCCGGCCGGTCGACCGAGCCGCCGGGGGTCGATGGCGAGGCCGTGCCGACCCGGCTGGTCGGCGAGTACTGGCCCTTGGTCAGGCCGTAGATCTCGTTGTTGAACAGCAGGATCTGGGTGTTCAGGTTGCGGCGGATGACGTGCATCGTGTGGTTGCCGCCGATGCTCATGCCGTCGCCGTCACCGGTCACCAGCCAGACGTCGAGCTCCGGGTTGGCGAGCTTGATGCCGGTGGCGAACGCCGGGGCGCGGCCGTGGATCGTGTGGAAGCCGTAAGAGGCCATGTAGTACGGGAACCGGCTCGAGCAGCCGATGCCCGATACGAACACGGTCTGCGCCGGATCGCTGCCGAGATCGACCATCGTGCGTTGCACGGCCTTGAGGATCGCGTAGTCGCCGCAGCCCGGGCACCAGCGAACTTCCTGGTCGCTTTCCCAGTCCTTGATGGTCAGCTTGGCGATGGGGGTCATGTCGTTCATCGGAAAGTCCTCACGCCAGCGCGTTGGCGATCGCCGCTTCAAGCTCGGCGATGGTGAAGGGCTGGCCGCTGGTCTTGTTGAGCGGCTTGGCGTCGACCAGGAACTGGTCGCGCAGCACGGTCTTGAGCTGGCCGGTGTTCATTTCGGGCACCAGGATGCGCTCGTAGCCGCGCAGCAGGTCGCCGAGGTTGTTCGGCATCGGCCAGATGTGGCGAATGTGGACGTGGCTGACCTCGAGCCCCTTGCGGCGGGCGCGGCGCACGGCCTGGTGGATCGGGCCGTAAGTCGAACCCCAGCCGACGACGACCAGCTTGCCGCTGGTCTCGCCCAGTTCCACGCCCTGATCGGGGATCGAGGCGGCGACGCCATCGACCTTGGACTTGCGGGCATCGGTCTGGAGCTGGTGAACCGCCGGCGAATAGTCGAGATCGCCGGTGTCGACCGCCTTCTCGATCCCGCCGATGCGGTGCATCAGGCCCGGTGTGCCGGGCTTGATCCACGGCCGCACCCCGCGCTCGTCGCGCTTGTAGGGGAGCACGCGGCCCTCACCGTTTTCCGTCTCGAGGAACGAGACCGGGAACGGCTTGAGCGTCGAGGGATCGGGCACCTTCCACGGCTCGGCGGCGTTGGCGATGTAGCCGTCGGTCAGCAGCATGACCGGGGTCATGAACTGAACCGCGATGCGGCAGGCCTCGATCGCCGCCTCGAAGCAGTCGGAAGCGGAGCGCGCGGCGATGACCGGCATCGGGGTATCGCCGTTGCGGCCATAGACCGCCTGGTAGAGGTCCGACTGCTCGGTCTTGGTCGGCAGGCCGGTGGAGGGCCCGCCGCGCTGCGAGTTGACGATGACCAGCGGCAGCTCGGTCATCACGGCAAGGCCCATCGCCTCGCCCTTGAGCGCGATGCCGGGGCCGGACGAGCTGGTGACGCCGAGTTGGCCCGCATAGCTCGCACCTATCGCCGAGCAGATCGCGGCAATCTCGTCTTCCGCCTGGAAGGTGGTGACGCCGAACTCCTTGAGCCGGGCGAGGTGGTGCAGGATCGCCGAAGCAGGGGTGATCGGGTAACCGCCGAAGAACATCGGCAGGCCGGCCAGCTGCGCGCCCGCGACGAGGCCATAGCTGATCGATTCCGCGCCGGTCACCGTACGGTAAAGGCCCGGCTCGCTCTTAACAGGCTCGATATGATACTGCTTGAGCGGTCCGGCGATCTCCGCCGTCTCGCCATAGGCGTGACCGGCGTTGAGCGCCGCGACGTTGGCGTCGGCCAGCACCTTGTTCTTGGCGAACTTCTGGTTGAGCCAGTCGATCAGCGGCTGCCGGTCACGGTCGAACATCCACAGCGCCAGGCCGAGCGTCCACATGTTCTTGCAGCGCAGCGCGTCCTTGTTGCCGAGCCCGAAGGGCTTCACCGCCTCGACGGTCAGCGCGGAAATGTCGAACGCCAGCACCTGCCACGCGGCGAGGCTGCCGTCGTCGATCGGGCTGACCTCGTACTTCGCCTTCTCGAGGTTGCGCTTGGTGAACTCGCCGGTATCGACGATGATCAGGCCGCCCTTCTTGAGCGCGCCGACATTGGTCTTGAGCGCCGCCGGGTTCATCGCCACCAGCACGTCGGGCGCATCGCCCGCGGTCTCGATGTCGGTCGAGCCGAAGTTGATCTGGAACGCGGAGACGCCGAACAGCGTGCCCTGCGGCGCGCGGATCTCGGCTGGAAAATCGGGGAACGTGGCGAGGTCGTTGCCGGCCAGCGCGGTCGACAAGGTGAACTGGCCGCCGGTGAGCTGCATGCCATCGCCGGAGTCGCCGGCGAAACGGACGACAACCGCTTCCGGAGCCGGGGCGTCCTTGCCGCCCGTCAGCGCTTCCGGTCCATCAACGAGAGTAGCCATGAAATTCCTCTGCTGCGCGCCGGTCTGCACCCGGTAGCCGACGTCGCCTATCGTTCTTTGCCTGGGCCGGGGCAAAGTAGAAAAACTCTTTCCCGGCAAACAGGGTCCTGCAGCTAGATTCGCATACGCACGGGTAGTCAAGGCGCAATTGGCAACCTACGTCACGGCGGCAAAGCATATCCACACCGAGAGAGCGATTCTCATGAGCGAACCGTTTGTCCGTCCCGATGTCAGGGCTTTTCTGGACTTCCTCAACAACAACGGTGCTCCCCCCATCAGCCAGCTGACACCTGAAGAAGGCCGCGGCGGATACCGCGCCTTGAAGGCCATCGGCGATGTCGAGGCGCGCCCGCTGGCCACCGTGAAGGATTTCACCTGCCCCGGCCCGACGGGCGATATTCCGCTGCGGCTCTACGACCCACGCGAGAGCCGCGGCCCTGGCCCGGCGCTGGTGTTCTACCACGGCGGCGGGTTCGTGATCGGCGATCTCGACACCCACGACAGCCTGTGCCGCGAACTCGCGGCCGAGCTCGACCTGCCGCTGGTGGCGGTCGATTATCGCCTTGCGCCGGAAAACCCCTTCCCCGCCGCGCCCGACGATGCCGAGGCCGCGACGCGGTGGATTGCCGGCAGCCCGGCAGAGCTGGGCCGCGAGGTAACCAGCCTCATCCCGATCGGCGACAGCGCCGGCGGAAACCTTGCGATCGTGGTCACCCAGGCTCTGGCCGACGAGCCGGCCGCGGTGCCGGTCATCCTCCAGGTCGCGATGTACCCCGCCACCGACGAACGCGAGGGGCACGAAAGCTATGCCGCGTTCTCGGACGGGTTCATCCTGACGCGGGACACGATGGAATACTTCATGTCGAGCTACAGGGGCGAGGTCGGCAATCCGCGCGCGTTCCCGATCGCCGGCGACCACGCCAAGGCGCCGCCGACGGTTCTCGTCACCGCTTCGCTCGACCCTCTGCGCGACAGCGGACGTGCCTATGCCGCCCAGCTGATCCGCGCCGGGACAGACGTGACCTTTATCGAGATGAAAGGCACCGTCCACGGCTTCACGACCCTGCGCAAGGCCCTGCCGAGCGCCAACGACGACCTCGCGCGGATCGTCAAGGCGATCCGCTACATGCTCGAGCGAAACGCATGAGCGACCCGCACGCCGCCCTGCCGTACCGCCCCTGCGTCGGCGTCATGCTGGTGAACGCCGAAGGCCGGGTGTTCGTCGGGAAGCGCATCGACAGCAAGGAGGGCGACGCCTGGCAGATGCCGCAGGGCGGGATCGATGACGGTGAGGCGCTTCACCCTGCGGCCATGCGCGAACTGATGGAGGAGACCGGCGTCTCGCCCGATCTCGTTTCGGTCATCGCACAGACGCAGGACGAGCTGCTCTACGATCTTCCCGATCACCTGATCGGCAAGCTGTGGAAGGGGCGCTATCGCGGCCAGCGCCAGCATTGGCTGCTGCTACGTTTCAACGGGGCAGACGAGGACATCCGCCTCGACGCGCACGATCCGGCCGAGTTCTGCGACTGGCGGTGGGTCGAGCCGGAGGAGCTGCCAGAGCTGATCGTGCCGTTCAAGCGGCGGGTTTACCGGCAGGTGCTCGAGGCGTTTCGCGGGTTGATCTGAATGCAACGGTGTCCCCGCGAAGGCGGGGGCGCTGCCTTGGATCAGTTCGCTTCGACCGTCGGTTCCGGCGTGACCGCTTCGGCCGACAGTACCTTGGGCTGCGGGCCCTTGGCGATCGCGGCGGTCAGTTGCTGGGTTTCGGTGCATCGCTTGCCGCACAGACCTTCGAGCCGGGCGAGGTTGCGGCGGGCCTTTTCGACCGCGCCCTTTTCGACCAGTGCCCCGCCCTCGCCCGAGATCGCGGCGAGGTTGTTCGGGTCGCGCGACAGCGCCACGCGGTAGTAATGGATCGCCTTGCCCTGCAGCCCGTCCTTGCGCGCCGCCTCGGCCAGCGCGAGGTAGGTGCCGACATAGCCCGGATCGACCGCCAGCGCGGCCTCGAACTGGTCGGTCGCTTCCGACACCTGGCCTTGTGCGAGCAGTGCCCGTCCGCTCGTCAGCAGGGCCTGCGCGCGCGGATCGACCGCGTCTGCGACCTTGGCCGACCCCATGCTCGCGGTCACGCCGGCGAGCAGCGAGAGGGCCAGGGCAGCGGGGTAATAGCGCATCACGAACTCCTTGAGCCGGGACCCGCGACCGGGCCCGGGGCGCAGACTATGCGATCCCTCGTCCATGGCAATGGGCTCTATCACAGCCGCCTCAGTCGCGTGAAGAAAAACCCGTCTGTTCCGTCGTGGAGCGGGGTCAGCCGCCAGCCCTGCCCCCGCGCGCGGCCTAATGGCGGGGAAAGCGCCTCGGCGGTCCAGCCGGGATGGCGGACGAGGAACGCCTCAACCCGGTCCGCGCCCTCTACGTCGAGCAGAGAGCAGGTGATGAAGCCGATCCGCCCACCGGGCCGGACGAGTCCTGCCGCAATGTCGAGCACGCCGTCCTGCATCGCGGCGTACCGGCCGAGCGCCTCGGGCGACAGCCGCCAGCGCGCCTCCGGGTTGCGCCGCCAGGTCCCCGTTCCGGAGCACGGCGCGTCGACCAGGACGCCGTCCGCCTTGCCCACCCAGTCGGCCAGCATCGCGGTTTCCTTGCCGGGATCGAGCAGCCGGGTTTCGACCGCCGCCCCGGCGCGCGCCGCGCGATCCGGCAGGCGCGAAAGCCGCGCCCGGTCGATGTCGCAGGCGAGCAACTCGCCGCGATTGTCCATCGCCGCCGCCAGCGCGAGCGTCTTCCCCCCGCCCCCGGCGCAGAGATCGACGATCCGCTCGCCGGGCCGGGCATCGAGCGCCATGCAAGCGATCTGACTGCCGGCGTCCTGCACCTCGAACAGGCCCGCGGCGAACTGAGGCCAGCTTTCCGCCGGGGTGCCGTGGGCCAATCGCAGGCCATCGGGCGCGGCGGTGAATTCAGCCTGCTCCGGGAGGCTGGCGGCGAGTTCCCCGCGCGAGGTCTTGAGCCGGTTGGCGCGCAGGTCGAGCGGGGCGCGGGTGAGCAGCGCGGCCTGCTCGGCGTGATCCAGCGCCGACGCAGCGAGGCGTTCCGCGAGCCAGCGCGGCGCGGCGCCGGCTTCGGCGACCGGTTCGCCTGGCGAGATCGGCGCAGGGCCATACCCTTCGCCCGAGAACAGCGCGTCGAGGGTCGCATCGCCTTCCGCCAGCCGCAGCATCGCGGCGCGGCCCGACACCGGCACCTCACCGCAGGCGCGGATGGCGGCCCATGCCAGGTCGCGGATCGCACGGCGGTCCTTGGACCCGGCAAAGCGGTGGGCGCGGAACCACTCGGCCGCAATCCGGTCCGCCGAAGTCCCGCCCCGGCGCGCGGAGGCGATGACCTCGTCGAGGATCTCGATGGCCGACTGGACCCGGGCGGCGGGGGTCATGCCCCGCTCCTCAACCTACCTTGTAGTTGGGCGCCTCGCGGGTGATCGTCACGTCGTGGACGTGGCTCTCACGCAGGCCGGCGCCGGTGATGCGGACGAACTGGGCGTTTGTCCGCAGCTCGTCGATCGTGCGGCAGCCGGTATAGCCCATCGCCGCCTTGATCCCGCCGACGAGCTGGTGGATCACGTCCTTGGCCGGGCCCTTGTAGGGCACCTGGCCTTCGATCCCTTCGGGCACGAGCTTCATCGTGTCCTTGATGTCCTGCTGGAAATAGCGGTCGGCACTGCCACGCGCCATTGCGCCCACCGAGCCCATTCCGCGGTACGACTTGTAGGCGCGGCCCTGGTAGAGGAACGTCTCGCCCGGCGCTTCCTCGGTACCGGCGAGCATCGAGCCGACCATGATCGTCGAGGCCCCGGCGGCAATCGCCTTGGCCGCGTCGCCCGAGGTGCGCAGGCCGCCGTCGGCGATTACCGGGACGCCCGACTTCGAGGCTTCGCCTGCGCAGTCCATGATCGCGGTGAGCTGGGGCACGCCGACGCCGGCGACGATGCGGGTGGTGCAGATCGAGCCCGGCCCGATGCCGACCTTGACCGCGTCGGCCCCGGCCTCGATCAGTGCGCGAGTCGCCTCCGCCGTGGCGACGTTGCCGGCGACGATCTGGACCGCGTTCGACAGCTTCTTGACCCGCTCGACAGCGCGGGCAACGTCCTTGTTGTGGCCGTGAGCGGTGTCGATGACGATGACATCGCACTCCGCCTCGATCAGCGCTTCGGTGAAGGCGAAGCCCTTGTCGCCGACCGTGGTCGCGGCGGCGACGCGCAGGCGGCCGGCGGCATCCTTGGTGGCGTTGGGGAAGGTCACCGCTTTTTCGATGTCCTTGACCGTGATCAGGCCGATGCAGTGGAAGGCGTCATCCACGACCAGCAGCTTCTCGATCCGCCGCTGGTGGAGCAGGCGGCGCGCTTCGTCGCCGCTGGAGCCGAGCCGGACGGTCGCAAGGTTCTCATGCGTCATCAGCTCGCGCACCGGCTGGGCCGGGTTGTCGGCAAACCGGACGTCGCGGTTGGTGAGGATGCCGACCAGCTTGCCCGATGCCTCAACCACCGGGATGCCGCTGATCCGGTTGGCCTTCATGATCGCCTGCGCCTCGCCCAGCGTGGCGTCGGGGGCGATCGTGATCGGGTTGACGACCATCCCGCTCTCGAAGCGCTTGACCGCGCGGACCGCGGCGCATTGCTCTTCGATCGTCATGTTGCGATGGAGCACGCCGATCCCGCCCATCTGGGCCATGACGATCGCCATGTCGGCTTCGGTCACGGTGTCCATTGCCGAGGAAATCACCGGCATGTTCAACGAGATGCCCCGAGTCAGTCGGGTGCGGGTATCGGCCTGGGTGGGCAGCATGTCGGACTCGGCCGGACGCAGCAGCACGTCGTCGAAGGTCAGGCCGAGGGGGATGTCCATGTGTGCGCCACTTCCGTTGCATACCGGGCAGGCCCGGGGAGATTCGTGGCGGCCCATGTAAACAGGCGAGCGCGCGGTGGCTAGGGGGTTTTGGCCGGCTTTGCAGTGGGGCCGGGATAGCTCTTCGTGCTGCCAAACCAGCGCACCAGTTCGGTGAGCATGGCGACATCGTCCACCGTTCCGCCCAGCTCGATTGCCCCGGCCTGGTCGGTGGGGCGGTGGTAGGTGTTTTCCATGAAGCGGTTGAGCCGCTCGGGATCGGAATAGGCGGTGCTGACCATGACCGTCGGCACGTCGTGCTGCATCAGCGCCCAGATATCCTGGCGGCGGACGTAGATGTTCGCGCTGTCGTCGGCGACAACCTTGCGCTTCATCCGCCTAGCGACCTTCTCGATATCGCCGTCGAGGCCGGTCATGCCGCGACCGATGATCGTGAAGGGCAGGCCTTTGGGCACTAGGGCGTTGCTGTCGACGTTGAACGCCGCGACGATCTTGCCCAGCGGCAGCGGCGGGTTTTCGGCAAAGGCCTTCGCGCCGAGCAGGCCAAGCTCCTCCCCGGTAGTGGCGAGGACATAGACGTCGCGGTCGAGCTGCCGCCCGCGCGAGATCGCCCGCGCCACCTCGGTGATCGAGGCAACGCCGCTGGCGTTGTCGATCGCCCCATTGCAGATCAGGTCCTCGGCAGGGGGCGAGGCGCATTCGCCGAAGTGATCCCAGTGAGCGAGCAGCAGGACAGCGCCGGCAGCGGGGTTCCTGCCGGGAATCCGCCCGATCAGGTTGTGCGTGGCGATGCGGGTTTCTCGGCTGGTCGCCTCGAGCGTTGCGGTGAAGCCGAGCAGCCGCGGCGCGAAATCGGGTGCGGCGGCCTGCTTCTGGAGCGTCGCCACATCGCTGCCACCGCCGAGCAGCGTGGCCGCGGTGGTGGTCGAGACGAACGCCTCGAGATCGCCGCCAAGGCTGTCTCCGACGAGCGCGTAACCGGCGCGCTGGCGGCGGGCGATGATGTCTTCGAGGACGTGCTCGCCGTCGAGAACGGTGATGACCGCCGCCGCGCCGCCGTCGAGCAGCTGCCCCGCGCGGTCGGACGGTTCCATGCCCGCAGGAAGCTTGTCGAGCATCAGGGCGATGCGGCCCGACAGTTCCGCGCGGGGCGGGACCGGGCCGGTGCCGTTGCCGACGAACAGGACCGGCGCGTTCTGGACGAGCCCGCGCAGGCCCGACGTCACCAGGAACACCGCGCCTTCGGGCAGCGCGATCTTCTTCTTGCCACGCATGAAGGTAACGCGGCTGGCAAGCGGCGTGCGCTCGACCAGTTCGACCGGCGCGAACCAGTCCTTGCCGGGGGTGTTGGTGCCGGACACGAGCCCGAGGTCGAACCAGGTCCGCGCGAGATAGCGCAGCGTCTTGCTTTCGCCATCGGTCCCCGGCTCGCGCCCGTCGAAGTCGTCGCTGGCGAGGGTTTCGATGTGTGCGCGCAGTTCGGCCTCGACCGGATCGACCTTGGCTCGGGGCGCCGCCGCAATGAGAGACAGCGCGGCGAGCGCAAGCGCAACGCGCCCCGCGTACCCACCGTGCCGCCAACGACTCATCGCCCAGTCCTCTCGCTTCGTCGTGGCACTCGTGCTGACAAAAGCGCGAGGACGGCGCAAGTTCCGCCTCGTCCGCAATGGCGCTTCGCGGATGAAGCGCGGCTTTACGGCATCACCCCGATTTGCGGCTATTCGGCGGTCCAGCCCCCGTCCATGTTCATGTTCGCGCCGGTGATCTGCGCCGCCGCGTCCCCGCACAGGAACAGCGCCATCGCCGCCACCTGTTCGGGCTGCACGAATTGCTTGGTCGGCTGGCGGACCAGCATGACATCGCGGATCACCTCCTCGCGGCTCATGTTCCGAGCCTTCATCGTGTCGGGGATCTGGTTTTCGACCAGCGGTGTCCAGACATAGCCCGGGCTGATGCAGTTGGCGGTGATCCCGTCGGTCGCGAGTTCCAGGGCGAGCGTGCGGGTCAGGCCCATCAGCCCGTGCTTGGCAGAGACATAGGCTGCCTTGAACGGCGAAGCGGTAACCGAGTGGGCGCTGGCGGTGTTGATGATCCGCCCCCAGCCCTTCGCCTTCATGTGCGGCACGGCGAGCCGGCAAGCGTCAAACGCGGCAGTGAGGTTGAGCGCGATGATCGCGTCCCACTTTTCGACCGGGAATTCCTCGATCGGGGCGACGTGCTGCATGCCCGCGTTGTTGACGAGGATATCGACCCCGCCGAACGCCTCGGCCGCGCCGGCCATCAGTGCTTCGGTGCCATCGCGCTTCGTCAGGTCCGCCCCGATGTGGATCGCCCCGGCGCCGCTCACCGCCTGCAGTTCAGAGCAGATTGCCGCGATCGCGTCGGCCTCGCCAAAGCCGTTGACGACGACGTTCGCGCCTTCCGCTGCCAGTGCCCGCGCGCAGGCCAGGCCGATGCCCGAAGTCGAGCCAGTGACAAGCGCTGTTTTGCCCTGAAGGAACATTCGCCGACTCCGTGATTTGTGTGCAAATATGGCCACCGGCAATCGCTGCACTGCAGCAAGTTGTCCAGCGGCAAAGGGGACCAGAAAACATGCGGCTCGACGATTTCGACAACTCGATCAAGGTCGAGGACCAGCGCGGCAGCGGCGGCGGCTTCGGCCTGCCGTTCGGCGGCGGGGGCAAGCTCGGCTGCGGAACGCTCGTCATCGTCCTGATCGCCTCGGTAATATTCGGCGTCGATCCGATGCAGATGCTCGGCAGCGTCGAGCAGCAGGCCGGCAGCGGCCAGGCCGCGGGCCCGCAAGGCGGCAAAAGCCTGGAAGAAAGCTGCACCGTCGATGAATTCAGCAAGGAAAGCTGCGACGCGCTGTCCTCGCTCAACAAGACCTGGGGGACGATCTTCGCCCAGGCCGGGCAGCGGCTCGAGACGCCCAAGCTGGTATTCTATGCGCAGTCCGGCCGGTCCGGGTGCGGCGCAGCGCAAAGCGCGATGGGGCCGTTCTACTGCCCCAGCGACAATGGCATCTATCTCGATACCGACTTCTACAAGGAACTCGACCAGCGCTTCGGCGCGAAGGGCGACTTTGCCCGCGATTACGTGATCGCCCACGAATATGGCCACCATATCCAGAACATCCTCGGCCTTTCGGGCCAGGTGCAGAGCGCGTCGCGGGCCAATCCCTCGCGCGCCAACCAGCTCTCGGTGCGGCTGGAGCTACAAGCCGACTGCTATGCCGGCGTCTGGGCCGCCAAGAACCGCGACCGGATCGAGCCCGGTGACCTCGAGGAGGGCCTGACCGCGGCGCACCAGATCGGCGACGATACGCTGATGAAGAGCGCCGGCCAGCGGCCGGTCGAGGACGCCTTCACCCACGGATCGAGCGCCCAGCGCATGGAATGGCTGCGCAAGGGCATCGAGAGCGGCAACGAAGACGCCTGCGACACCTTCGGCGACCTGAGGAACTGATATAATGAAACTGCGCCCCGCCTTCGCCGCTATGCTAGTCCTGTCCGCTGTTCCGGCTGCCGCCCAGACGGCGATCGATCCCAAAAACGTCACGGCGGAGGATGTTGCGACCAAGCCGCTCAGCGACATGAACATCAAGAAGGACGAAATCCCGCCGCTGCTCGTCGAGGCGCGGGCCAAACCCTATGATCTCACCGGCTTGACCCGGTGCTCGGCGATTGGCTCGGCCATTGTGGCGCTTGACGGGGTTCTCGGCGACGACATCGACGTGGTCGATCCCAAGACCGACGGCGAAAAGCGCGGCAATTCCGCCGGCAACATCGGCAAGGCCATCGTCGGCTCGCTGATCCCGTTCGGCGGAATCATCCGCGAAGTATCGGGAGCCAACGCCGCCCAGCGCGAATGGAACGCCGCGATCTATGCGGGCTCGGTGCGCCGGGCTTTCCTGAAAGGCGTCGGCCAGCAGAAGGGCTGCAACTACCCCGCGCGCGCCGCCACCGCCCGCGAGTCGGCGGAGATCTCCGCCAAGCGCGAAGCGGACCGGCTCGCCGCCGAAGCCGCCAAGGATGCGAAGAAGCAGAAGAAGAAGAAGGACGAGCGGCGCTGATCCGCTGGTGACAGGGCTGCCAGCTTCGGCTAGCGGCGCGGCCATGCATCGCTTGCGCGCCTTCCTCCATGCCCGCCGGTGGATCGCCTTCACGGTGATCGCGCTGGCGCTGTGCATGAAGGTGGTGGTGCCGACGGGGATGATGGTCGGCAGCCAGAGCAAGGTCTTCCAGATCGAGATCTGCGCCGAAGCGATGGGGCAGACCATTTCGAAGGCCATCGCCATCCCGATGAAGCATGACGCAGGCAGCGATGCGGCCAAGCAGGCCAAGGACCACTGCCCGTGGGCCGGGTCGGCATACACGCCGCTCGCCGGAGCCGATGCGTTCCAGCTTGCCCTCGCCCTGGCGTTCATCATTGCGCTGGGCTTTGCCGCGACCCGGCCCCTGGCGCTTCTCGGCCGCGCCCATGTCCGTCCGCCCTTGAGGGGACCGCCTGCCCTCGCCTGAGCCCCGTTTGCGCCGCTTCGGCGCACCCTCAGTCGAGTTCAGGACATGTCCATGTACACTTCGCACCGCGCGCTTGCCTGCGCGCTGGCCCTCGTTTCCACACCCGCTTATGCCGCCGAAGTCGAGGACATCGAGCGCCCCGGCATCATCGTCACCGGCGAAAAGCCCGACCAGACGGCTGCGCAAACACCCGCGACGAGCGTCAGCATCGACGCCCAGCGCATCGCCGCGCAGGTCAACGCGGTCAGTATCGAGGACACGCTCAAGTACCTGCCGAGCCTGGTCATCCGCAAGCGCTCGATCGGCGACAACTTCGCACCGATCGCCACGCGTACCTCGGGGCTTGGCGCGAGCGCGCGCAGCCTGATCTACGCCGACGGCGCGCTGCTGTCGGCACTGATCGGCAACAACAACGGCAACGCCAGCCCCAGGTGGAACCTCGTCGCGACCGAGCAGGTCGAGCGGATCGACGTGCTCTACGGCCCGTTCTCCGCTGCTTATTCGGGCAACTCGATCGGCACCGTCGTCGCGATTACCACGCGAATGCCCGACAGCCTCGAGGCGCAAGCAACTGCCCTGTTCAACCATCAGTGGCACGAACAGTACGGCACGAAACTGAAGCTGCCGACCGGGCAGTTCTCGGCATCGCTGGGAGACCGCAGCGGGCGGCTGGCGTGGACGCTGTCCGCGGCCCATACGATCAGCAACGGCCAGCCGGTCTCCTATGTCGTCGCGGCCAGCGCGCCCGCCGGCACCACGGGAGCAATACCCGGCCTGACCCGGCTCGGCGCCCCCACCAAGGTGCTGGGCGCCAGCGACATCGACCACCACGAAGAGACCACTGCCCGGCTCAAGCTGGCCTACGACCTCACCGACACCGTGCGGGCGAGCTACACGCTGGCCGCCGTGTTCCACACCACCGACGCGCGGGCCGAGAGCTACCTGCGCAACGCCGCGGGCGACGCCGTCTTCACCAGCGGCTTCAACGCCGGCGTCTATCGCCGCGAGCAGCGCCACCTGTCACACGCGCTGGCTTTCGACGGGCGCGGCGAGCGGTTCGACTGGCAGGTGATCGGCACCCTGTTCGACTATGCCAAGGACCGCCAGGCCAGCCCGGCCACCGCCCTCCCCGCATCGCTCGGCGGCGGAGCAGGGCAGGAACAGCGGCAGGACGGCACCGGGTGGTGGACGCTCGACGCGCGCGGCACGCTGCGGCAGGGCGACCATGCGGTATCGCTGGGCGGACACATCGACCGCTACGACCTCCGGACGCGGACCTTTGCCGTGGCCGACTGGCGCGAGCCAGTAGCCGGCACCCGCACCGCCGCCTCGCTCGGCAAGACCCGCACGGCCGCGCTGTGGCTGCAGGACGAATGGCGGCTCGCCGAACCGCTGACGCTCACCCTCGGCGCACGGCAGGAGTGGTGGCGCGCGTTCGGCGGGTTCAACCAGACGTCCGCCGCCAACCCCGGCATCGCCCAACCTCAACGCAGCGCGGCGAAGTTCTCGCCCAAGGCGACGCTGGCGTGGCGGCCTGCACCGGCCTGGACGATCCGCGCCTCGTTCGGGCAGGCGTGGCGCTTCCCAACCGTCGGCGAGCTCTACCAGGCGACGACCGTCGGCACCGTCCTCGCCAATCCTAACCCGAACCTGCGGCCCGAACGCGCGCGGTCGGGCGAGCTGGCGGCCGAATACCGCGATGGCCACGGTTTCGCCCGGATCGCCCTGTTCGACGAAGTGATCGACGACGCGCTGATCGCCCAATCCGCGCCGGTCACCGTCACCCAGCCCAACGGATCGAACGTCACCACCTCGGTCAGCTTCGTCCAGAACGTCGACCGCACCCGCGCCCGCGGGGTCGAGGTCGCCATCGACCGCCGCGACGTCTTCCCCGGCCTCGATCTCGCCGCGAGCGTGACGTACGCCGACGCCGTGACCAGCGCGAATGCCGCTTTTCCCGCTTCCATCGGCAAGCTGCTGCCGAGCGTGCCGCACTGGAAGGCGAACGCGGTCGTCACCTGGCGTCCGGTTCCGTCGGTCTCGCTGACGGCGGCTGCCCGAATGTCGAGCCGCAACTACGGCACGCTCGACAACGCCGACACGGTCGGAAACACCTGGCAGGGTTTCTACAAGTACGCGGTGGTCGACCTGCGGATGACCTGGACGGTGAGCGACCACGTCGAACTGGCGGTCGGCATCGATAACCTCGGCAACGACCGCTACTTCCTGTTCCACCCGTTCCCGCAGCGGTCGGTCACGGGCTCGGTTCGCTGGAAGCTGTGAAGCGGCTGGCGGGTCAGCCCACCGTGTCGAGCATTTCGATCACCGGTTTGCCTGCCAGCATGCCTCCGGCCTTGGCAAAGAACGCGCCGAAATGCGGGGTCTTGCCGTGGAAATCGAGTGCGTCCTGATCGGTGTAAAGCTCCATCACCACATAGACATCTTCGGCGTCCCGCTTGCGGGCAAGCTGGTACAGCCGGTTGCCCTCTTCCTTGCGGACCTCGGCGGCAAGCTCGGCGAAAGCCGCTTCGAATTCGGCGGCGGCTTCCGGCTTGACCGGCAGGGTGGCGATCACTGCGAGCATTCGGGCATTCCTTTTGCGCATGGTCAGGTCATGCCCGCATCGGCGGCGCACGCGGACCGAGGTAACGCTTGCGCCGCCCCGCCGCAATCGCCTAAGGCGCAGCCCCAGTCGGGGAGTAGCGCAGCCTGGTAGCGCATCTGCTTTGGGAGCAGAGGGTCGCAGGTTCGAATCCTGTCTCCCCGACCACTCGCAACAGCCGCGCGCTTTGTGGTCTTATCCGGCCTCTACCTGAAGCTGCTGCCGCGCTTCCTGCGCGATTTGCGACAGTTCGTCCGCATCGACGGCCATCAACGCGGCGCGCATCCGGGGATCCCAAAACTGGCGGATATGCACCGCAGTTTCACGAACCGCCTCGTCGTGCCCGCGGGCAGCGAGGTTCGCGGCGATCTGGTTGGCCATCCGGACGATATGGGCCGTGCTGCCGGCGCTCATCCGGCGTGCTCTACCCGCCGCGCTTCGCGGGCCTGTGCGGCATAGTCACGCTGCCATTCGGACGGGCCGTTCGAGGCCGAGACCTGGACCGCCGTGACCTTGTATTCCGGGCAATTGGTCGCCCAGTCGGAGTTTTCGGTGGTGACCACGTTGGCCTGGGTGTCCGGGTGATGGAAGGTCGTATAGACCACGCCGGGAGCGACCCGGTCGGTGACAAGCGCGCGCAAGGTGGTTTCCCCTGCCCGTGAGGCCAGCCGGACCCTGTCGCCGGATTGCAGCCCGCGGTTTTCGGCATCGGTGGGGTGAATTTCGAGCACGTCCTCCTCGTGCCAGACCGAGTTGGCGGTGCGCCGGGTCTGGGCGCCGACGTTGTACTGGCTGAGGATGCGGCCCGTGGTCAGGAGCAGCGGGAAACGGGGGCCGGTCCTCTCGTCGGTGGGGATGTATTCGGTCACCACGAACTTGCCCTTGCCGCGCACGAAGCCGCCCACGTGCATGATCGGGCTGCCGTCCGGCGCGCTCTCGTTCACCGGCCACTGCAGCCCGCCCTCGGCATCGAGCCGGGCATGGCTGACGCCCGCGAAGGTCGGCGTCAGGCGCGCGATCTCGTCCATGATCTGCGAGGCGTGGTCATAGTTCCAATCGAGCCCCATCGCGTTGGCGAGGAGCTGCGTGACCTCCCAGTCCTCGTACCCGTTGGCCGGATCCATCACCCGCCGCACCATCTGGATGCGCCGTTCGGCGTTGGTGAAGGTGCCGGTCTTTTCAAGGAAGGTGCTGCCCGGCAGGAACACGTGGGCGTAATTGGCGGTCTCGTTGAGGAACAGGTCGTGGACGATGACCAGCTCCATCGCCGCGAGCCCCGCGGCGACATGGCGGGTGTTCGGATCGCTCTGGAGAATATCCTCGCCCTGCACGTACAGCGCCTTGAAGGTGCCATCGACCGCCGCATCGAGCATGTTGGGGATGCGCAGGCCCGGTTCGGGATCGAGCGCGACGCCCCAGTCCTGCTCGAACAGCGAGCGGACCGAACCGTTGGCGATATGGCGATAGCCGGGCAGTTCGTGCGGGAACGATCCCATGTCGCACGAGCCCTGGACGTTGTTCTGGCCGCGCAGGGGATTCACCCCGACCCCGCGGCGGCCGATATTGCCGGTCGCCATCGCCAGGTTGGCGATGGCGAGCACAGTGCTCGAGCCCTGGCTGTGTTCGGTGACACCGAGGCCGTAGTAAATGGCACCGTTGCCACCGGTCGCGAACAGCCGCGCCGCACCGCGGACTTCGGCAGCGGGCACCCGGGTCACTGCCTCGAGCGTTTCCGGCGCATGGCGCGGGTCGGAGACGAAGCGCGCCCAGTCCTGGTACTCATCCCAGTCACAGCGTTCGCGGATGAACGCCTCGTCGGCGAGCCCTTCGGTGACGATCACGTGCGCCAGAGCGGTCATGATCGCGACATTGGTGCCTGGCTGGAGCGGGAGGTGGTAGTCGGCCTCGATGTGCGGCGAATGGACCATGTCGATCCGCCGCGGGTCGATGACGATCAGCTTGGCCCCCTGGCGCAGCCGCCGCTTCATCCGGCTGGCGAAGACCGGGTGCCCGTCGGTCGGGTTGGCCCCGATGATCAGGATGACGTCGCTGTCCTCGACGCTGTCGAAGTCCTGCGTGCCCGCGCTGGTGCCGAACGCCTTGGACAGGCCGTAGCCGGTGGGCGAGTGGCAGACCCGCGCGCAGGTGTCGATGTTGTTCGAGCCGAAGCCAGCGCGCACCAGTTTCTGGACGAGCCAGACCTCCTCGTTGGTGCAGCGGCTCGAGCTGATCCCGCCGAGCGCGCCCGGTCCGTGCTCGGCCTTGATCGCGTTGAGGCGCTGCGCGGTGAAGGCCATCGCCTCGTCCCAGCTGACCTCGCGCCATGGCTCAGCGATGGAATCGCGGATCATCGGCTGCGTAATCCGGTCAGCGTGGTTGGCATAGCCCCAGGCGAACCGACCCTTGACGCAGGAGTGCCCGCGATTGGCCTTGCCGTCCTTCCACGGCACCATCCGCACCAGCTGCTGGCCCCGCATTTCGGCGCGGAAGGTACAGCCGACCCCGCAATAGGCGCAGGTCGTGACCACAGCGCGCTCGGGCTTGCCGATCTCCTTGATCGCCTTTTCGTTGAGCGTCGCGGTCGGGCACGCGGCGACGCAGGCGCCGCACGAGACGCATTCGGACGACAGGAAATTATCCGAACCCAGCCCTGCCGAAACCTTCGAGGCGAACCCGCGCCCGTCGATGGTCAGCGCGAACGTGCCCTGCACTTCCTCGCAGGCACGCACGCAGCGCGAGCAGACGATGCACTTGGCCGGATCGAATTCGAAATAGGGGTTCGAGGTATCGACCTGCTGGTCGAGGTTGGTCGCCCCGTCATATCCATAGCGAACGTCACGCAGGCCCACCTGGGCAGCGGTATCCTGCAGTTCGCAGTCGTTGTTGGCGCTGCAGGTCAGGCAATCGAGCGGGTGATCGGAGATGTAGAGTTCCATCACCCCGCGGCGGATCTTCTCGAGCCGCGCGGTCTGGGTCGCCACGACCATGCCTTCGCGGACCGGCGTGGTGCAACTCGCCGGCATCCCCCGCACGCCCTCGATTTCCACGAAGCACATCCGGCACGAGCCGAACGCCTCAACCTGGTCGGTCGCGCAAAGCTTGGGAATGGCCCCGCCGATCTCGGCGGCGGCGCGCATCACGCTCGTGCCCTCGGGCACGGTCACGGCGCGGCCGTCGATCGTGAGGGTGACGGCGGGCTCTCCCTTGCGGGGCGGCGTGCCCAGGTCAGCCTGCAGTTCATAGCCCATCAGCGGACTCCGTTTCGTGTTCGAGGGCCGGCCCGGAGGCCCAGTGCATCGTGTCGCCCCGCGCCAGCACCGCCAGCGCCAGGCCCGCCGCCCGGGCCCGGCGAACCGCGAGGTCGGTCGGCGCGGAGATGGATACGAGCAGAGGACAGCCGGCTCGCACCGCCTTTTCGACCAGTTCATAGGAACAGCGCGAGGTGACCAGCAGGAAACCGGTAGAGGCCTCATCCCCGCCACGGGCCAGCGCACCGATCACCTTGTCGAGCGCGTTGTGCCGGCCGACATCCTCGCGGACGATCCTGACCTCGCCGGTCGCCGAAGCAAACGCGGCGGCATGGCTGGCCGCCGTCGCGGATCCCAGGCTCTGGCGCTCATGCATCTGCCCCAGCGCCCGGCGAATCGCGCCGGGGTCGATTGCACAGGGCACCGCGAGCGGCGGGAGCGGGCGCAGCGCCGCCTCGACGCTCTCGATCCCGCAGATCCCGCAGGAGCTGTCGCCCAGACGCCGCCGGCTGCGCTCGAGGATGATCGGCAGCCGTTCCGCCGGCAGGCTGATCCGTGCCACGAGACCGGTGCCGTCCAGCACCTCGTGCAAGGTAATCTCGCCGACCTCGTCCGCACGCGCCAGTCCTTCGGACATCGCGAAGCCGGTGACGAAATCCTCGAGATCGGTCGGCGTCGCCATCATCACCGCGTAAGTGATGCCGTTGACCTCGATCGCGACCGGCATCTCGACCGGGACGGTGCGCTCGCCGCGGCGCGATTGCGCGCTGTAAGCGGTCTCGCGTACCTCGATCAGAGCGCTGCCCGGTTTCATTCGCCGAAATCCTCGGGCCAATGCCGCAGTGCGCTGGCCACCGGATACGGGGTAAACCCGCCGAGCGCGCAGAGCGAGCCGAACTTCATGGTTTCGAGCAGGTCGTCGAGCAAGTTCAGATCGTCCTGCCGGCTGCCAGCCGCCTTGCGCGCGTTGCGCATCTGCGGAAGCGCCTCGACGCTGCCGACCGGATGGGATGCCCCCGTTCGTAGCCGGTCGATCAGTTCGACCCCGCGGGTGGAGCCGATCCGGCACGGCGTGCACTTCCCGCAGGATTCGGCGGCGCAGAACGCGAACGCGAACCGCGCCTGCGCGCCCATGTCGGCGGTGTCGTCGAACACCACGATCCCGGCATGGCCGATGAGCCCGTCAGCCGCGGCGAAACTCTCGTAATCGAGCGGCAGGTCGAAGTCCGCGGGCGGGTGGTATGCGCCGAGCGGACCGCCGACCTGGACCGCCTTGACCGGCCGGCCGCTCGCTGTCCCACCGCCGATCTCGTGGACCAGCTGGCCGAGGGTCACGCCGAAGCCAACCTCGTAGAGGCCGCCGTGCCTGATGTTCCCGGCGAGCTGCACCGGCATCGTACCCCGCGAGCGGCCGAAGCCGACATCGGCATACGCCGCGGCGCCGTTGGCCATGATCCACGGCACGGCGGCAAGGGTGAGGACGTTGTTGACCACGGTCGGCTTGCCGAACAGGCCCTCCAGCGCGGGCAGCGGCGGCTTGGCCCGGACCACCCCGCGCTTGCCCTCGAGGCTGTTGAGCAGGGCCGTTTCCTCACCGCAGACATAGGCTCCGGCGCCCGTCCTGATCTCGATGCGGAACGGCGCGATCGTTGCAGCGGCCAGCGCCACCGCCTGCTCCATCTGGGCAATGGCGCGCGGGTACTCGCTGCGGATGTAAACGAAGCCCTCGTCCGCTCCGACCGCGAGACCTGCAATGGCCATGCCCTCGATCAGCATGAACGGATCGCCTTCCATGACCATGCGGTCGGCGAAAGTGCCGCTGTCGCCCTCGTCGGCGTTGCAGACGATGTATTTATGCCCGGCCTGTGCGTCGGCGACGGTCTGCCATTTGACCCCTGCGGAGAAACCCGCCCCGCCCCGGCCGCGCAGACCGGACGCAGTCACTTCCGCAAGCGTCGCGGCAGGTCCGACCCGGCGAGCCTGCGCCAGGCCCTGCCACCCGCCGGTCGCCGCGTAGTCGTCAAGGCTCAGCGAGCGGGTGCGTCCGGCGCGGGCGAAGGTGAAGCGCTGCTGTCCGGCGAGGAACGGGTGCTCCTCGATCCGCCCGATGGCCAGCGCACTCGTCCCGGCGAGAACACCGGCCACGTCGGACGGAGCCAGCGGCCCGAAACCGAAGCCGTCGATTTCGGCAAGCGGCTCCAGCCAATGCAGGCCCCAGCTGGACACGCGCTCGACCGTGCAGCCCGCCGCCGCAAACGCCGCTGCCACGGCATCTGCCCCGCAGGCGACCGCGAGCGAATCGTCGCTGATCCGTACGATTGTCACGAGAGGCTCCCGATCAGGGCATCAAGCTTCGGCCTATCCAGCCGGGCATGGACCGCGCCGCCGTCCAGTGCACACGGGCCCACCGAACACATGCCGAGGCAATAGACTGTCTCTATCTTGATGCGGGATTGCTCGGGCAAATCCGCCACCAGCGCCTCGACCCCACGCGCCTGGCAGGCCTCCGCCCGGCAAATCTTCAGCACCCGACGATCGTCCGAAATGAGCCGGAAGTCGTGGTAGAAACTGACGACCCCGTAGACTTCTGCCCGGCTCAGGTTGAGCGCTGCCGCCACGGTCTGCATCGCGCTCTCGGAGACATGGCCGAAAGCAGCCTGAACATCGTGGAGGATAGGCAGGAGAGCTCCCTTGCGCCGTTCGTGGCGCGCGAGAATGTCCTCTAGGCTCGCTGTCGTCATGCCGAACGGTTGCCGATCCGGCAACGCGTGGTCAAATCAAATGCGCCAACAAGTGATAGACGTTATCTATCAGACTAGGCCGTCCGCCGAACCGGCAAATTGCGCCGCGGTCACGGCGGCCTGTGCCATCGGCCCCAGCGGGCTGCGGCTCATGACTACCAGGCCCACGCGGCGTACCGGCGCCGGGTCCGCTGTCGGCAGCATCACGCACCATTCGAGGCCCGCGAACAGCCGGGCGTAGCCGGCAGGGACAATCGTCGCGAACCGCCCGGTGCGGACGAGCGACAGGAGCGAGACGTAACTGTCGGCCACCACTGCGGGGGTCACTGCCAGCCCCCGCTCTGCAAATTGCCGGTCGAGGATCCGGCGGAACTGCATGCCTTGATGCAGCAGGCACAGCGGTAGCGCCGTCATCTCGTTCCAATCCACGCTTTCTCGCTGGCCAAATTCCGAGTCCCTGGGCGCGACAAACAGGTACTGTTCTTCGTGCAGCGGCACGCTGAGGACGTTGGAAGGCGGTTCGTGATCGAGATAGGTGATCCCGGCGTCGAACGAATTGGCGACGAGCCCGCGCTCGATCTCGCGCGACGTCGCCGAACGGACCGCCAGGGTCAGGCCGGGGTTGCGGGACAGCAAGGCCTCGCCGAACCGTCCGACCAGAGGCAGCGCCGCCGGGATCGCACCGAGCTGGAATTCTCCGAGCAGCGGCGCGGAAAGCGCCCCCGCCGCCTGCACCAGCCCGCGCATGCTGCCCAGCACTTGCTGCGCCCACGGCAGAACGGCCTCGCCGTGCTCGGTCAGGCCGATAAACCGCTGATCGCGGTCTACCAGTCGCTTGCCCAGTTCCTGTTCGAGTGTCTTGAGCCCGGCCGACAGCGTCGGCTGCGAAACCGAACACGCGGCGGCCGCGGTCGCAAAGTGCTGCTTCTCGGCGACTGCGACAAAATATCTGAGGTGCTGGATCTGCATGGCAGTACCTCGCCCGGTTGTTCGATCGACACAGAACCTTCCTTGGTCCGCGTCGATCTTCACCGCAAGCTTGTCGCGTCAGGTCGCGGCGCCCGGCCCTGACGTCATTCCGCCGGCTGGTTCAGCGCAAGTGGCGGGCATGCCACGCGACGTGCTCGGCCATGAACGTCGAAATGAAGTAGTACGAATGGTCGTAGCCCGGCTGCATGCGGATCGTCGCGGGCTGGCCGGCGCGCTCGAACGCTTCCTTGAGCAGATGCGTCTTGAGCTGTTCGGCGAGGAAGCCGTCGGCCTCGCCCTGGTCGACCAGCAGGTCGGGCAGGCGTGCGCCGTCGTCGATCAGCGCGCAGGCGTCGTATTCGCGACACGCGCCCGCATCGGAACCGAGATAGCCGCCGAGCGCCTTGTCGCCCCACGGGCAATTCAGCGGAGAAACGATCGGGGCGAATGCGCTGACCGAGCGGAACCGTCCGGGATTGCGAAGCGCGATGGTCAGCGCGCCGTGACCGCCCATCGAGTGGCCGGTGATCCCTTGCCGGTCCATGTCGGCCGGGAACTGCGCCGCGACCAGTTTGGGAAGCTCCCGCTCGATGTAGCTGCGCATCCGGAAGTTGGCCGCCCACGGCTCCTGCGTGGCATCGACGTAGAAACCCGCGCCCTTGCCGAAGTCGTAACCGTCGTCGTCCGGCACGTCGTCGCCCCGGGGCGAGGTGTCGGGGGCGATGAAGATGACCCCGGCTTCGGCGCAGGCCGCGCGGTACTCGCCCTTTTCGGTGACATTGGCATGGGTGCAGGTCAGGCCCGACAGATACCACAGCACCGGCAGCTTCGCGCCAGGCGCATGGTCCGGGACGAAGGCCGAAAACGTCATGGCCGTGCCGGTTTCCGCCGACTGGTGCGTGTGGACGTACTGCGTGCCGCCGTGGGCGCGATTGGCGGAGACTTGTTCCATGGTGTTACTCCCCCCTCCCGCGTGCAGGAGGGGCCGGGGTGGTCTGTAGATGATGGAGCAGTTCCCGTTACAGGCCCACCCCTGACCCCTCCCGTAAGCAGGAGGGGGATTTGTCAGAAAACCACGACGCTGCGGATCGACTTGCCCGCGTGCATCAGGTCGAAGGCGGTGTTGATCTCTTCGAGGCCCATGACGTGCGTGATCATCGGGTCGATCTCGATCTTGCCGGTCATGTACATATCGACGATCTTGGGCACGTCGGTGCGCCCCTTGGCTCCGCCGAACGCGGTGCCGCGCCAATTGCGACCGGTGACCAGCTGGAACGGCCGGGTGCTGATCTCCTTCCCCGCCTCGGCCACGCCGATGATGATCGAGGTGCCCCAGCCGCGGTGGCAGGCCTCGAGCGCGGTGCGCATGACCTCGGTGTTGCCGGTGGCGTCGAAGGTATAGTCGGCGCCGCCGTCGGTCAGCGCGACGATTGCCGCGACGGTCTCCTCGCGGCTCAGGCCCTTCGAGTTGAGGAAGTCGGTCATCCCGAACTTGCGGCCCCATTCCTCGCGGTCCGGGTTGATGTCGACGCCGACGATCTTGCCCGCGCCAGCGAGCCGCGCGCCCTGGATCACGTTGAGGCCGATGCCGCCGAGCCCGAACACCACGACATTGTCGCCGACCTGGACCTTGGCGGTGTTGATCACCGCGCCGACCCCGGTGGTCACCCCGCAGCCGATGTAGCAGCTCGACTGAAACGGCGCGTCCTCGCGGATTTTCGCCACCGCGATCTCGGGGAGGACCGTGAAGTTGCTGAACGTCGAGCAGCCCATGTAGTGGAAGATGGTCTGGCCCTTGTAGCTGAAGCGCGACGTCCCGTCGGGCATCAGGCCCTGCCCCTGCGTCGCGCGGATCGCGGTGCACAGGTTGGTCTTGCCCGAGAGGCACGACTTACACTGGCGGCACTCGGGCGTGTAGAGCGGGATCACGTGGTCGCCGGGCTTCACGCTGGTCACGCCCGGGCCGACCTCGCGCACCACGCCTGCGCCCTCGTGGCCGAGAATGCTCGGGAAGATGCCCTCGCTGTCGAATCCGTCGAGCGTGTAGGCATCGGTGTGGCAGACGCCCGTCGCCATGATCTCGACCAGAACCTCGCCCGCCTTGGGGCCCTCGAGATCGAGTTCGACGATCTCCAGCGGCTGCTTGGGAGCGAAGGCGACGGCGGCGCGGGTCTTCATCGGCGGAATCCTCCAAAAGTCTTCGCGTCCCACTAGCCGAGGCCTTCCGGGCGGTCTATCCCGGCCACCGTTTCGCAGACGTCGGAAAGCGCCCATGGAACACGCCAGCCAGCAGTCGCTGCTTCACGACGGGTTCCTCCTGCTCGGCTTCGCGCTGGTGTTCGTGCTGGTGTTCCGCCGTCTCGGGCTGGGCGCGACGCTGGGCTACCTCCTCGCCGGCGCCGTCGTCGGCCCGCAAGTGCTGGGACTGGTCGGCAAGGCCGAGCAGAAGCTCGGCATCGCGGAACTCGGCATCACCCTGCTGCTGTTCATCGTCGGGCTGGAGCTGAATCCGACCCGGCTGTGGCGGATGAAGCGCGACATCCTCGGCCTGGGCCTCCTCCAGGTGACCGCCTGCGGACTCGCGCTCGCGGCGATGATCTGGCTGACCACCGGCTTCTCGATCGAGGCCGCGCTTGCGCTCGGCCTGCCGCTGGCGCTGTCGTCGACCGCGCAGGTCCTCCCCATGCTGCAAAGCTCGGGACGGCTGCGCACCCCGTTCGGCGAGCGGGCGTTCGCCATGCTGCTGTTTCAGGACCTCTCGATCATCCCGCTGATCACGATCATCGCGGCGATGAGCCGCAATCCGGCGGACGCGGGCGGTCCTTCGGGATGGATCCTCGCGCTGCAGACCATCGCCGCCATCGCCGGGCTGATCGCCGCAGGCCGCTTCGTGATTCGCCCGCTATTCCGCCTGATCGGCAACCTCGGCGAGCGCGAGATGTTCGTGGTCGCGGCGCTGTTCACCGTCATGGCCTCGGCCGCGGTGATGGAGCTGCTCGGCCTATCGACCGCGCTCGGCGCGTTCATCGCCGGCGTGATGCTCGCCGACAGCCCCTATCGCCACGAGCTGGAAGCCGATGTCGAGCCGTTCCGCTCAATCCTCCTTGGGCTGTTCTTCCTCGCCGTGGGGATGATGCTGAACCTTCAGGCCATCGCCGAGCGGCCGCTGTTCGTGCTTGCCATGGCGATCGCGCTGGTTGCGGTAAAGACCGGCGTCATCACCCTGATCGGCAAGGCCTTCGGGATGGGATGGCGCGGCGCGCTCGCGCTTGGCCTGTTGCTCAGCCAGGGCGGCGAGTTCGGGTTCGTGCTCTTCACGCAGGCCCAGAACGCCTTCCTCATCGCGCCCGATGCGGCGAGCCTGTTCGGGGCGATCGTCACCGTCTCGATGGCGACCACCCCGTTCCTGATGATGGCCACCCGCCGCTTTCGCGAGCAGCCGGACGTGGTCCAGAGCGAGCGCGAGGGGCCCCAGGCCGACGGGGCCAACGCGATCATCGTCGGCTATGGCCGGTTCGGACAGACCGTCGCCCAGATCCTTATGGCGAGCGACGTGCCGGTGACCCTGATCGACACCGACATCGAGATGATCGACGTCGCCGGGGAGTTCGGCTCGAAGGTCTATTTCGGCGACGGCACCCGCATCGACCTTCTCCGCCAGGCCGGCGCGGACGAGGCCGAGCTGATCCTGTTCTGCATCGACGGCGACCAATTGTCCGCCGAGCTGATCGAGGCGGTCCACGAGGCGTTCCCGAACGCCGCGATCTATGTCCGCGCCTACGACCGCCGCGCGGTGATCCGCCTGCGCCCCTCCCCCGCCAAGTGGGTCGTGCGCGAGGTGCTGGAATCGGCGGTGAAGATGGCCCGGCTGGCGCTCGAGGAAACCGGCGTCTCGCTCGACGCGATCAACCGCGCCGAAGACATGTACCGTGCCCGCGACAAGGAACGCCTGCGCATCCAGATCGACAGCGGCGACATCCGCACCGGGCGCGAGCGGATCATCACCGAACGGCAGGCCCCGACGTCGCGGTGAAGGGGAGCAGAAGCGGTGCTTGGTTAGAAAGCGGTCTGTCGGGATGCGCCAACATTGCTGTCGTTGGCGATCTGGAGCTAAGTTCGTTCGATGAAAAAGTTCGTGCCCACAGATGAAAACGAGGAACGCAACGCTGGTCGCATTGCCATCTGGCTCGACCCCGTTGATGTCAAATGGCTCTCGACCCGCTGCGATTGCCCACCTGATGCTCCGAAAGATGTGACCGAACGCTGCGCAAGAGTGCGATTTCGGGCGAGATCGGCACTTCATAAGGTTGGGCTGGTTGGTAACCAGTAATGGCAGCTGCCCCCAACTTTGCGGTAAAATCTGCCGTTCCGGACACGCCAACATTGCGGACGTCGCGATCCAAGCTAAGCCTTGTCGGAAGGAGACTTTCGCCTGTGATTTACCTAGACGGCGCGTATCGACAGCATAGACCCGAGGACGTAGATCGGTTTACCGAACTTGCAGTCGTTGCCTTTCCTGAGTTTGTGGAACGCATTGAGTGCTTCGGCGCCGACTGGCTCGGGCGCCAGTTTGCGATCGACAAACTCCGTGTCGCTGACGGCCGACCGCAAGTTTTGATGCTTGAACCGGGCACTGGCGAGGCTCTGGAAATTCCAGTGGACGTGGGGGCCTTCCATGAGGTTGAACTGGCACAAGCGGCGGACGCAGCGGTCGCCCATTCGTTCTTCAAACAATGGCTTGCCAATGGTGGCGCACCGCCTGGATATGACGAATGCATTGGCTATATGAAGCCGCTCTATCTCGGTGGAGCCGACGACGTTACCAACTTGGAATTGGTCGATTTAGACGTTTACTGGACCATCTCGGGGCAGTTGCTCGCACAGGTTCGTGGCTTGCCAGTGGGAGCGAAAATCAGCGGCATTACAATTTCTGACTAGCTACCGAGCCAAGGTCCGCTCCCCCCCAACATTCCAGACCTTAACGCCTGTGAACCCCGCTGCTGAAAGTGGACTGTCCGGAGGCAGGCTCGCTGGAGCAAGCCCTCAACGGCAGAAATGTTGGGGGTGACCTGCCCCCCGCTGGGTCCCTCGATCTGATGTAGAGTCTGCCCCGACGAAGGAGCAGACGAATGAGGAAGAGCCGTTTTTCCGAGGAACAGATCATCGGGATGATCAAGGAGCAGGAGGCGGGCCTGCCGACGGTGGAGGTTTGCCGCAAGCACGGCCTAAGCCCAGCGACGTTTTACAAGCTGAAGGCGAAGTACGGCGGCCTCGAGGTGTCGGATGCCCGGCGGCTGCGCCAGCTCGAGGATGAGAATGGCAAGCTCAAGCGGTTGCTGGCGGAGAGCGTGCTGGACAATGCGATCCTGAAGGACCTGTTGGGAAAAGTCTGACGACGCCAGGCCAGCGACGGGACGCAGCGCTCGGCGTGATGCGGGACTACCAGGTCTCGCAGCGCCGTGCCTGCGTGCTGATCGGCGTCGACCCCAAGACGGTCCGGCGAGAACGTCCGCCCGACCATGCTGTGATCCGCGAGGAGATGCGCAAGATCGCCGGCCTGCGTCGGCGGTTCGGCTATCGCCGTGTCGGCGTCATGCTCGAACGCAAGGGGCACATCATGAACCACAAGAAGCTCTACCGGCTGTATCGGGAGGAGGGTCTGTCGGTCCGCCGTCGGCGCGGGCGCAAGCGGGCTCGCGGCAGTCGCACGCCGATGCCCGTGCCGCTGCGGCCGAACGACCGCTGGTCGATGGACTTCGTGGCCGACACGTTCGGCGCTTCCCGTCGGCTGCGCATCCTGGCGATCAACGATGACGCCTGCCGCGAGAACCTGTGCCTGGTGGGGGACACCAGCATCTCCGGCGTTCGGGTAGCCCGCGAGTTGGACACGCTGGTGCGCCTGTATGGCAAACCCGCTTGCATCGTCAGCGATAACGGAACCGAGTTTACCAGCAGGGCAATCCTCAAGTGGGCCAGCGAGAACCGGGTCGAGTGGCATTATATCGATCCGGGCAAGCCGCAGCAGAATGCGTTCATTGAATCGTTCAATGGGTCGCTCCGCGACGAGCTCCTGAATGAGGAGCTGTTCGACAGCCTGCCCGACGCTCGGCGCAAGCTTGCTGCCTGGCGCTACGACTACAACAACGTCCGGCCGCACTCATCGCTGGGGAACCGAACACCGGCACAAGCGCGTCGGGTGTGACGCCTCCATCAAGCAGGAACGCCCGACGCGCTTGTGCCGGTGCCTCAGCACGAATATCAAACCGGCGGACTCTCGTTATGACCGCGGGACCAGCGGGGGGCAGGTCAGGGGGAGTGGACATTGCTAGGCGGATCGGCAGTTGGCATCTTCAGCGAATGACGATTGAGCATGACGATAAAATCGACGCGCTAGGCTTGGAAAAGCACACTGGGAAAGTGGTCTTATCCATTTCTGACCATCTCGATTGGTCGGATATCAGCACCCATCTTCAAGCACTAGAGCGCAAGGTAAATGCCTACCTGACCTTCATCGAGAACGACCAAATCGCAGAGCAGATAGCCGATGCTGCAGGAAGAAATCTGAAGATAGCAATTTATAATAAGTTTTTTCCGCCACCGGAAGTAATGCCCATCCTTGATGGACTTACCCACCAACTGCGATCAAGGGGCATCGAGCTTTGGTATGGTGAGTTGCCGTCCAGTTATTAACTAGGAAGGTGGAACTCCCGACGTCCGCAATGTTGGCGGCTCCGGAACGGCGGCTTTTCAAACGCGCGGTCCTAAAGCCGTCACCAGCGCCCACAGCGAAGATGGATTTGAGCGCCCGCCCGAGACGTTCATCGCGCCGGCGTCCTGCCCCTAAATCGCGGTCGGCTCCCTACCCCCGCGGCGAAGGCGGTGTCACCGTTCGGGCCTGATCGACCAGCAGTTCCGCGCCGTTGACCAGCAGCGCCTCGTCGGAAGCGAGGTAAAGCGCTGCATAGGCCAGCTGGCGGGGGTCGCCCGCGCCTGGGTTTTGCGGGGCGAGGCCCATGCCTTCGCGCATCGACCGCACCATCGGGGTGTCGAAGGTGCCAGGGTGGATCGAGTTGCAGCGGATCGCATAGCCGTGCGTCTGGCAATGCACCGCGACCGACTTGGTCAGCGAGCGGACTGCGCCCTTGGACGCGGAATAGGCCGCGCCGTCCGCCTCGCCGCTGTGCGAGGCGACCGAGGCGATGTTGACGATCGATCCGCCGCCCGCCTGCTTCATCAGCCGCACCGCCATGCGGCAGCCGAGGAACGCGCCGCCTGCATTGACCGACTGGATGCGCTCCCAATCGGCGAACGTCGCATCCTCGATTGAAGCGGGGATCTGGATCGCGGCATTGTTGACGAGCGCGTCAAGCCGGCCGAACCGCTCGATCACGAAGGCCGCCAGCGCGTCCCACGCCGCCTCGTCGGAGACGTCATGACGGACGTAGAGACCGGGCGTCGCAAGGCCGTCGGCGACGTCGGCGACGATCACATGCGCACCCTCCTGGGTGAACAGGCCGGCGATGGCGGCGCCGATGCCCATCGCCCCGCCGGTGACGATCGCAACCTTGCCGGCGAGCCGCCCGCTCATGGCAGCGCGGCTTCGCTGCGAAAGGCGTCGACGAGGCGGTAGTAATCGTCGTCGGGGAACGGTTCGCTGTGCGTGCCCGTGGGCCAGTCGCCGTGCCGGTTCGTCGCCGGGACGGCACCTGTGTAGTCCGAGATCCCGCGGCGGTGGAGGATGCGCCACTCGCCCGCGCGGCATTCGAGCAGGTCGATGTAGCGGCCCTCGAAGAAGGCGTCCTCCTCGCCCTCACCGTTTGCTGCCGTGCGGCGGTGGTGGGCGAAGTAGTGGCTTTCGGCCAGCGCGCGCACGCCGCTCACCTCGACGGTGGTGTTGGAGACGTGGTGCGCCGCCCACAGGCAGCGGGCCATGATCGGCAGGGCATAGTCGACGAACCCGTCGGCGCTGCCGCTGTAGCCGCCATGATGGACCGTCGCCCCGGGCCAGTAGCAGGCGCGCATTGCGGCGACGTCCTTGCGGTCGTTGGCGCGGGCGCCGGCGTGGATGAGCTGCGTGACCGCGAGCACCGCCTCGACCCGCGCCAGCCGCGCCTCGAGGTCGGCGGCCATGGTCACTGCCCTTCGTCGCGGCTGATCGCGAACGCCGTCGCCTTGGTCAGTCCGTTGGAGATCGTCGCGATCGAGCGCCGCGCGCCCGGCACCTGGCGCTCGCCGCCGCGGTCGGTCACCTGGATCACCGCCTCGGCGAGCTGGGTCATGCCGTGGAGCCGCCCTTCGCCGAGCGCGCCGCCGCCGGTGTTGACCGGTAGCGTGCCGCCAAGCGCGCCATGCCCGTCGCGCAGGAACGCCAGCCCCTCGCCCTTCGGGACGATGCCGAGCCCTTCGAGCCACATGTACACGAACGGCGCGAAGCCGTCGTAAAGCTGTGCGGTGTCGAAATCGCGTGGGCCAAGGCCGGTCGCCTCCCACAGCCGCGCCGCGACCTGCTCGCAGCCGGTCCAGATGTCGTCGAGCGTCATCGGCACGCCGGTCGGCGGCGAGTGCGTGCCTGCGGAAAAGCCCGTAACCAGCGCCGGCTTCTGGCGGAGGTCGCGGGCGCGCTCGGTCGTGGTCAGGAGCAGCGCCGCGCAGCCGTCGACGGGAATGTCACAGTCGAGGATCGACATCGGGTCGGCAATCATGCGGGCATTCAGGTAGTCCTCCTCGACCAGCGGCTTGCCCCGCCAGAACCCGTTGGGGTTGCGGCAGGTGTTGGCGCGGTTGTCGACGATGTAGCGGGCGAAGTCCTTGCGGCTGTAGCCGAACATCTGGAAGTAGCGGTTGACCACGGTCGCCGCCCAGGACGGCGGACCGGAGTAGCCGAAGGGCGCGAACCACTGCTCGTTGCCGACGGCGAACTTGTTCTCGTAATTGACGTAGCTGCCGGGCGGCACGTGCAGCGCACGGTACACGATCACGTGGCTGCACACGCCGCTGGCGATCGCCATGCACGCCTCGATGAACGCCTGGGTCACCATCGCGTTGGTCGAGCCGGTCCAGCGGTTGTGGTGATGCGTGCCGAGCTGTTCGCCCAGCGCCCAAGGGGTTACCACGTCGATCCCCTCGATCGTGCCGCGGACCCCGCCATAGCGGGGCATCGAGGGAGACGTCGCTAGGCCGTCGAGGTCCTTGCGGCCGAGGCCGGCGTCAGCCAGCGCCGCATCCACCGCCTCGACCGCGAGACTGGCAAGCGAGCGTTCCGAACGGCGGGTCAGCGGGCTGTAGCCGATGCCGGCGACGGCGATCTTGTCCTTGAAAGCCCAGGTCATGCAGCGTTCTCCCGGACCGGACGGAATTGCGGGATCGCGCAGTCGGAGGTGATGGAGTCGAACTCGACTTCGACCGGCAGGCCGAGGCGCAGTTCGCCCTCCTCCGCGCCGACGATGTTGGTTGAGACGAGCAGGTGCGGCTGCTCGTCGAGTTCGACGATGGCGACGACCAGCGGCAGACGGCCCTTGAATCCCGGCGCGGGCGCTTCCTTGAGCACGCACCAGGTGAACAGCGTGCCCTTGCCCGAAACCGTCTCGAACGCCAGTTCCTCGCTGCCGCACGACGGGCAGGCCAGGCTCGGCGCATGGTTCCAGCGGCGGCACTTCACGCAGCGCTGGATATCGAGCCGGCCGGCGTTGGCGGCTTCCCAGAAGGGCGCGCTGACCTCGTCCCCCACGGGGATCGGGCGCAGTGGGGTATCGGTGTCGAGAGCTTCCAGCGTCACATCCGGCCCTTCACGATTCGCACCGATTTCGCACTACGGTGCAATTTTCAATTCCGGCTCTCTGCGCCTTTTCACCCCGATGCGCAAGCACCCGGATTTGCGATTGACGGTCGCCGTCGAGGAACATACCTTGCACTCAAATGCAAAATTGAAGGGAAGAGGCCGGTTCCGATGTCAGCCATTTCGAAGATCCAGCCGGCCCCGCGCCCGGCCCATGTCCCGCCTGAACTCGTGGGCGATTTCAACCTGATGGACGATCCGTCGATGCTGCCCAGCAGGCTCGGCGACCCACACACGGCGATCGCCCGGCTGCTCGACGGCCCGCCCGTGTTCTACTCGCTCAACATGACTCGCAACGGCGAGGGCGCGTGGATCATCGTTCGCGCCGAGGACCAGCGCAAGGTCCTGCAGGACGGCGCTTCGTTCTCCGCCAACCGCAATATCTTCGCCTCTGCGCTGGGAGAAACCTGGCCGGTCATCCCGCTCGAGATCGACCCGCCGGATCATGGCAAGTATCGCTCGCTGCTCAACCCGCTGCTCTCGCCGCGCCGGGTCATGAATCTTGAGCCAGCGGTCCGCGCTCGCGCCGTCGACTTGATCGAAGCCATCCGCGCCAATGGCAATTCGTGCGAGGCGATGATCGAGTTCGCGTTCCCCTTCGCGGTGGCGATCTTCCTCCAGTTCCTCGGCATCCCGATCGACCGGTTGCACGAGTTTGTCGATTGGGCGAACAACCTGCTGCACTCGACGCCGGAGCAGCGCACTTGGGCCGCCAGGCAGGTCGTCGGCTTCCTCGACGAGCTCCAGGCCGAGCGGCGCAAGCGCCCGACCGACGACTTCATGAGCTTCGTGACCCAGGCCGAGATCGAGGGTCGCAAGCTCTCGGAGCACGAAGTCAAGGCGATGAGCGTACTCCTGTTCATCGGCGGGCTCGACACGGTGGCAGCCGCACTCGGTTTCGACCTGCTGTACCTCGCGCAGCACAAGGACCGTCAGGACCTGCTGCGCCGCGAGCCGAAGCGGATCACGCTCGCGGCCGAGGAGATGCTGCGCGCCTTCCCCACGGTCACCCCGGTCCGCCGCGCCACCCGCGACGTCGAGCTGCGCGGCGTAACGATCAAGGCCGGCGACCTCGTCGCCTGCCCGTCGATGACCGCGAACCGCGATCCGGCCGAATTTCCCAATCCCGAGGTCGTCGACTTCGAGCGCGAGGACAACCGCCACGTGGCCTTCGCCTATGGCCCGCACCGCTGCCTCGGCTCGCACCTTGCGCGGCGCGAAGTGGTGATCGGCCTGGAGGAATTTCTCGCCCGCGTGCCGGAATTCCGGCTGAAGCAGGACGACCTGCCGATCGTGTTCGGCGGCTTCGTGTTCGGGGTCGACAACCTCGTGCTCGAGTGGGACTGACAAGGGAGGCATGGCGATGCACGTGATCGTGGACGGGGCCAAGTGCCAGGGGAATGCCCGCTGCTGGGCCCAGGACGAGCAGATGTTCGACCTCGACGACGAGGGCTACCTGCCTTCGCAGACGATCGAGGTGCCGAATGATCCGGACAAGCAGCTCAAGGCCCGCCGCGCGGTCAGGGCCTGCCCAGAGCGGGCGCTGACGCTCGAGGAATAGGAGCGCGGCCTGCCGGTCAGTCCGGGCCGCGCCCCTTCGCCGGCATTAGCGGTTGAGCTCGACCATCCTGGCCTCGACCAGACGGGGCAGCACTTCCTTCTCGAACAGCAGCAGACTGGCCCACGACAGGTCCGGATCTAGACCGCCGAGCAACGCGTGGAAGTTGATCCCGGCGTTGGCTGGCTGGGTCTTGAGCCATTCGAAGCACTGCTCGGGCGTCAGCACCTTGATATTCGGCATCGCCTTCAGCGCATCGACCGTTTCGGCCGCCTTGTAGAGCGTGTCGCCGCCGCCGCGTTCCTTGGCCCATTCGGCGTAAGTGTTGGTCGCATAAGCGACATGCGGCGCGACGCGTGGCCAGTCGCGCTCGGGGTTGTCGGTGATGTAGAGGAAACTGGCGATCGACTTGACGATCGGCTCTGGCGGCGGGAAGCCGAGCTTCGCGCGTTCCTCGGCATAGAGATCCCACAAGCCGGGGTGGCCGGGGAAGTACTGGTAGCCGCCCTTGGCCGCACGGATTGCCGACTTGTCGGTCGAGCCACCCATGTAGATCTTCGGCCCGCCCGGCTGGACGCCCTTTGGCGTAACCCGGACCATGCGGCCCTCGTATTCGAACGGCTCCCCGCCCCACGCCTTCTTGAGCGTGTCGAGCGCCTTGTTCATGAGGCCGAGCCGCTTGGTGATGTCCTTGCCGAACATCTCGAACTCGTGGGGCCGGTAGCCCATCCCCGCCGTCAGCCAGATGCGGCCGTTCGAGATGTTGTCGAGCACCGCAAGATCCTCAGCGAGGCGCAGCGGGTCGTGCATCGTCACGACCAGCGCGGAAAGGTGGACGAAGATCCGCTGCGTCACCGCAAAGATCGACGCCGCCTGGACCATCGACGAGGGGCAATACCCGTCTTCCGCGCCGTGGTGCTCGGCGAGGAACACCTGGGTGAAGCCCAGCTTGTCCGCCCATGCAGCCTGCTCGATCGCGGTGCGGTAAAGCGCGGGATGCGGTGCCCCGAAGCTGGGGCTGTTCATGTCGTAACGCAGGTTGAGCTGCATGGACTGTACTCTCGTTGGCCGGAGCGCAGCGGCGCGTCAGGCGTTGACCTTGGAGGCAATGCGACCGGTCAGATCGGCCGCCTGCAGCGCGATGCGCCGTTCGAGCAGGCTGGCGATCTCGGCCTCGGTGTAGCCGATCTCGCGCAGGATCTGGCTGGTGTGATGGCCCAGCCGCGGGGCCGAGCCCTGCGCCCGGCCCGGCGTCTTCGACAGGCGGTTGAACAGGCCGAGCATCCGTACATGGCCATATAGCGACTGGCGATCCTCGCAGACGCGGCCCGTGGCCTCCATCCAGTCGAACAGCAGCGCCTCGTCGACCCACGGGCCCTCGCAGACGATCTCCGCCGGTGCCCCGGCAGCATCGAGCCCGGCGAAGGCTTCGGCGCTGGTCCGCGCCACGAACCAGCCGTCCAGCAGCGCCTTCAGCTCCGCATCGGCGGCATCGCGGTCGCGCACGGACGGATAGCGGGCTACCAGTTCCTCCTGCCCGATCGCACGGGCGAGCGCGGCGAACCGTTCGTCGCTCCGGCAGGCGATGCAGACCCAGCCGTCGCTGGTCCGGTAGATCCGGTCGAGCGCGTTGAAGCCCTGCTGCCCGGCATCGAGCCGCATGCCGTAAACCGGCTTCATATCGGCATCGAGGAAGTGTTCGGAGGTGGTCCACAGGCTTGAATGAAGCTGCGGACACTCGACGTATTCCGCGCCGCCGCCGCGCTCGTCACGCGCTTCGAGCGCCATCAGGACCGCCGCCGCGCCGAGAAAGCCGTTGTTGTAGTCCTCGTTGCCGAAGACCGAACGGTTGGGCGTGTTGCCCTCCCCGCCGCCTTCGTAGAGCAGCCCGGTCCAGCCCGAGACCAGCGGCGCGAAGCTCTTGAGCAGCGACTTCGGCCCCTTCGAGCCGTAACCCGGCAGGTACACGTAGACGAGGTTTGGGTTGACGGCCTTCAGCGCCTCGAATCCGATGCCAAGCTTGTCGGCCTTGCCCGGGCGAAGGTTGTGGGTGATCACGTCGGCGGTGGCGACGAGCCGCTTGGCCGCCTCGAGCGCTTCCGGGTTCTTGAGATTGAGCACGATGTCGCGCTTGCCGCGCGCGGCGGCGTCGAAGCAGTCGGGCAGCGGACGCATCTGGTCGCCGCCCGGTGTCTCCAGCTTGATCACGTCCGCACCGAGGTCGTTCAGCAGCCGGCCGCCGAAGCCGACCGCGAAGAACGACGAGAAGTCGACGACCTTGAGCCCTTCGAGCGGCCGCGCGATGTCGCGCACCTTCGCGGCTGCCGTGCGCGGCGCGGCGGACTGGAACTCGGCGAGGCGGCCATTGTCCGCACCCACGGCGGGTGCGGGCTGCGGCGTGCTGCACGGCGTATCGGCAAGGCGAACGGCGGGCGCGGCCTGATGGATCGTGCCGAAGTCCGGATCGGGCAGCGCGATGCGCATCTGCGCGAACTCGACCTGTTCGTCGAGCAGGATTTCGGCGGGCTCGAGAACCGGAAGCGCGGCCACGTCGGCGGCGTGGAACAGCGCGATCCACTCGTCCCGGGGCCTTGCCTTGAATGCTTCGAACACCTCGACACGGGCGGCCGAGTACTCGTCTTCGCTGAGCGGCATCGCCATTTCGGGGCCGTCGACCTTCCGGATCCGGTCACCGAAGCCGAGGATGTCCATCGCCGGCTTGAACCCGCCCGAGCCGGTGTGGAACTGGAGGAACTTGCCGTCGCCGCATTCGAACATGCCGGTGATGAGGCGGACGTTGCCAAAGCGGTCGACCGCGCCGGAATCGCCCTTCTTGATGTAGGAGATGCCCTCTTCCTGCCACCAGTGGTTCATCGGGCTCTGCGCGAGATAGGCGTCGAGAAGCGAAGCCTCGACCTCCTGCCCCACCCCGATCGCCCGGCGGGCGCGGACGGCCGCGAGCGTGGAGAGCACGGCAAGGAACGCCTGCCCGTAATGCAGCGCGGGATGGCCGAGGTACATCGGCCCGGCGCGATGCGAACTGCCCTTGTCGACCATCGTCCCGAGCTTCGCCGCGGCCAGCGATTCGCCATAGGGTCGGTCGGCATAGGGCGTGTCACGGTTGTATCCACACAGCTTGCAGACGACGAGGGCAGGGAAATCGCGGTCGAGCGTGGCAATGTCGAGACCCAGCGCGGCGGCTTCGCCGTCCTCCAGCGAATGGATGAAGATGTCCGCGCCGGCGAGGAGCTTGCGCAGGTCGTCGACTTGCGAGGCCATGTCGAGCTCGACGCTGCGCTTGCCGCGGTCCCAGCCCTTGCGCGTAAGATCGTGGGCGAAATAGGTGCCCCCGCGCGGTTCGACCTTGATCACCTCGGCCCCGTGATCGGCGAGCAGCATGCCGGCAATGCTGCCGGGCATGACGGTCGCAGCCTCGATGACGCGCAGGTGCGCGAGCGGTCCAGACATCCGTACTCTCCCATGGGCGACTCCGGAAAAACCGCGACGCCGAATCAAATCTGCACTGAAGTGAAACCTCGCGCAATCAATTTCGGACTATGGTCCAATTTTGTTGCACCGGATCCTGTTCAGTGCAAGAAGCAAGGCTGGAGGGCGCCATGGCAAAGCAGCAGGACAGCGAAGGCTACTCGAGCCCCGCTATGGCCGAGCGCCGAAAGCGCATCCTTGCGACAGCCCGCGAGCTCGTCTCCGAAAAGGGCATCGAGGGCTGGAGCCTGCTTGAGCTGGGGAAGCGCGCGGGCGTGGCCAAGCAGACTCTGTACTACGCGTTCGGCAGCAAGGACGAGGTCGTTGCCGCCGCGATCCTCGACTATTTCGAGGAGTACGAGGCCGCGATACCCTATCGTGCGGCGCCCGGGAGTCTCGACCGCCTGATCGAACGCATTGTCGGTATCGGACGCCGTAACCTGCAGATCCGGAACTACGTCGCAGCGCTCATCACGATCTACTACGGCCGCTCGCCGGACCTGTGGCAGGCGATGCACGAAGTGTCGTCGCGGCCGCACCGTGCAGCGGTCGATGCGCTGGACGGAGCCGGAGCGCTTCTGCCGTGGGTCGATCCGGCCACCCTGGCCGAGATGATGGTCGGGCAGACGATCCTTGTTGCCAATGCCTGGATTCAGGGAAGGGTCGCCGACGCAGACATGATCGACCGCATGGCCATGGCCGTCCTGACCGAGCTCGCCGGGTCGGTCCGCCCCGCTGTCCGTTCCTCGGTCGAGCACACGCTCGGGCGCATCGCGAAGGACGGGGCTGAGGCTTACGTCTCCGCGCTCTGAGCCCGCTCCGCCACGGCCCGGTCGAGCCGCCCCAGCACCGCTTTCATCGCTATGAGGCCAAGCGCGCAGCCACCGATGACCACGACGGCGAGCGAATGGCCGACCTTGGCCTCGTCGGCGAAGACGTATGTCGTGAGCCACCCGACCACCGCCGGACCGGCCCCGAACCCGACGATGTTGTAGACGAACATCAGCATGCCCAGCAGCTGTCCGCGCAGCGTCGGCGGCGCGAGCAGCGCGATGATCGCGGAGCCGTAGACGATGAACGGCACTGTCGCGAGCTGGATCAGCGCATAGCAGGCAAGAAACACGAACGGGTTCGCCGCGAAGAAGGCATAGAGGATCGCCGGCGAAAGGGCGATGATCGTCCAGGTGTAGAACCGCAGGTGCGCATCGCGCATGCCCCTGGTGAACAGCCGGTCGACAATCCGCCCCATCGCGATCAGCGCCAGGGCGCCGAAGATGTTCATCGCGGAAAGCGCCACGCCATAGCGGTCCGGCTCCCATCCGAAATGACGGTCCATGTAGGTCGGGACCCACGATGTCATCGAATAGCCGACCACCGCGAGGCAGGTGAAGGCGAAGGTCATGCCGCCGAGCAGCACGGCGTTCGCCCGCAGGAACGGCCACAGCTGGCCGTCCCGTCCCGCGACGGCCGCACTCTCGCGCCCGCGCCGCGGCGGTTCGGGAAAACTGAACGCCAGGAACATCAGCAAAAACCCGGGGATGCCGATCAGCGCGAAGGTCACCTGCCAGTACTGCGCAGGTCCGTGGATCGGCCAGTCGACCCCGTTCAGCGACTGGGCGAACGCGATGGTGAACCCGCCAAGGCCGAACGCCGCGGCGGAGCCGGTCTTGCCCGCGGCCTGGAAGACGGAGGTCGCCAGCGTCACCTTGTCGCGCGGAAACGCGTCGGCGATCATCGAGTAGGCCGCCGGCAGCAGCGCCGCCTCGCCAATCCCGACGAAGACACGTGCGGTCATCAGCTCGCCGAAAGTCGAAGCGAAACCGCAGGCAAGCGTCGCCGCCGCCCACACCATAACCCCGCCGAAGATAACCGCCCGGCGCGGAAACCGGTCCGACGCCCAGCCCAGCGGTATCGCGAACAGCGAATAGGACAGCGCGAACGCCGGCCCCAGGACGAGGCTCATCTGGAAGTCGGTCAGCCCCATGTCGGCCTTGATCGGGGTGACCAGCATCGACACGGTCAGCCGGTCGAGCCACGCCAGCACATAGATGACGAACAGCGCGGCGACCATCCACCACGCCATCGCCAGCGATGGCTGCGCGGGCGTCGGCCGCGCCTGTTCGCCCGGCATCAAGGTCTCAGCTTTCGCCTGCCTGCTTCTTGTTGGCGGCGGCCATCTTCTTCCCGTCGAACCCGCCCGCGAGCGATCCCGAAACAAGCTGGTTGTGAGCGTGGGCGAGGTGGTGGATGCCGAACGCGGAATCCATCGCGCTGCGCTTGCCGCGCAACTCCTCGACGTTGTTGATCGCCTGCTTGCACAGCGCCATGCCGAAGCGCGGGCGCTCCGCCATCTCGACCGCGATCTTCTCGACCTCGGCCTGCAGGTCCTCGCGGGGGTGGATGCGGTTCACCATGCCGAACTGATAGGCGCGGGAGGCCGGCATGCGCTCACCCAGCAACAGGAACTCGCGGGCGATACGCGGGGGCAGCTCGAATGCGTGGGCGAAATACTCGACGCCGGGGAAACCCATGCGGACCACCGGATCCTGGAAGAACGCGTCCTCGCTGGCGACGATCATGTCACACACCCAGGCGAGCATGAGTCCGCCGGCGACGCATGCGCCCTGGACCATCGCGATCATCGGCTTGGGCAATTCCTGCCAGCGGCGACAAAACCCGAGATAGGCGTCCTGTTCGAGCGCATATTGCGCCTCCGCGCCCTGGAGGCCGAGGTGACTGTACCACAGCAGTTTGCGTTCGCGCGGCATGTCGCGGTCGCGGTCGGGGGTGCCGAGGTCGTGGCCGGCCGAGAAATGCTTGCCGTGACCGCCCAGCACAATGACCTTGACCGCCTCGTCCTCCACGGCATCGCGAAACGCTTCGTCGAGCTGATTGAGCATGCGGTAGTTCTGGGTGTTGGCGTACTCCGGCCGGTTCAGCATCACCCAGGCCACGCCATCGCGCACCTCATAGGTGATGAACGAGGGTTCCGATGCGGCTCCGGCTTCCTGAGTCGCGGCTGAGGTTTCCATCTGAAGGCTCCCGATCCTGTCTGCACTGTTTTCAGGCACGGCTGCATCGTTACACGTGCTTGCAGATTTCCACAACGAGAATCCGGCCGAAACCTATCCCCAAGTGCAAAATTCAATTGACTTGGAGAGGCGGGATCGGCAACACCGGAGCAATCGAGGGAGGGTTCGCCGGGTGACGGACAGGATCGCCCAGCACTGCCGCCGGGAGAGACCGTGAACGCCATCGCCGCCCCTGAAACCGACGCCTTCCGTGAAGAAGTGCGCCAGTGGCTGCGGGCCAACTTTCCGCCGAACCTCAAGGGTCACCCGTGGCTGATCAGCGGACACGACGAGCTTCACGGACCGGCCGAAGACCATGCCCGCTGGAAGCGCGCTGTTGCGGACAAGGGCTGGGGGGTCCCCACGTGGCCGGTGCGTTATGGCGGTGCCGGGCTTGCCGAAGAGCAGGGTGACGTCATCATCGAGGAGATGGAGCGCATCGGGGCGTTCCAGCCGATCATGTCGATGGGCCTGATGATGCTTGGCCCGACGCTGCTCGAATTTGGCAGCGAAGAGCAGAAGCTGCGGCACCTGCCCGGGATAGCCCGAAGCGAGGTGCAGTGGTGCCAGGGCTTCTCAGAGCCGGGGGCAGGCTCCGACCTCGCCTCGCTCCGCCTGCGCTGCGAGGACAAGGGCGATCACTGGCTGCTTAACGGCCAGAAGATCTGGACCAGTTACGCCCACCATTCCGAGTGGGGGTTTCTGCTGGCCCGCACCGACACGTCCACCAAGCATCGCGGGATCAGCTTCCTGCTGTGCGACATGGCCACGCCGGGGATCGAGGTCCGCCCGATCAAGCTGATCAACGGCATCTCGCACTTCTGCGAAGTCTTCTACACCGACGTGATGGTGCCAAAGGAAAACCTCGTTGGCGACGTCAACGGCGGCTGGGCGATCGGCAAGCGGCTGCTCCAGCATGAACGGACCGGACTCTCGCGCCTGCGCGGGCGCAAGCAGAGCGTGGTCGATCTGGTGGACATCGCCCGGCGATATCAGGGCACCGACAACGCCGGCCGGCTTCTCGACGGCGACCTTCGCGCCACGCTGGCGGATCACCTGATGACGGACCACGCCTACCGCCTGACACTGGAGCGGCGCAGCGCGGAGGCGGATGCCGGCGCCAAGCCCACGACCCCGGTTTCCACGCTCAAGAACATCGGGGCCCTGGTCGGCCAGCAGCGCGGCGAACTGGCGATCGAGCTGGCCGGAATGAACAGCCTCGGCTGGGCTGGCGACGGCTACACCGCCGAGGAGCTCGAGCTGTCCAGCCATTGGCTGCATTCGAAGTGCTACTCGATTTACGGTGGCAGCACCGAGGTCCAGAACAACATCACTGCCCGGCACGAGCTGGGCCTGCCGACGGACTGAGCGAGACAACTAGATG